>JAUXSD010000087.1 GCA_030681525.1 Solirubrobacteraceae bacterium | reverse complement strand
AGCGCGAGGCCGCCGAGGCCGCCCGCGCGGCGGCTGCCGAGGCCGAGGCCGCCACCGCGGCATCCGCGGCAGCGGAGGCCGAGGCCGGCGAGGCGACCAAGCCCGCCGCGGCGCCCGCCGCCGAGGCGGCGAAGACGACCGCGCGCGGCGGCGGCGACCGCCAGGCCGCCGAGGCCGAGGTGGCCGAGGCCGTGCAGGAGGCGGGTCGCCCGCAGCCCGACGCCGTCGTCGCGCAGTCCGCCAACACCGAGGTGGCGCCGGCCCAGACCGACAACGTCAAGGGCGCGTCGCCCGACCCCGCGCCGCCCGCCGAGGACCCCACGCCCGACCCGGCCTCCCCGCCGGTGCCGGCGGGTGAGGAGGCCGCCGCCAAGCCGGCCCCGAAGCGCAGGCGCAAAAAGCCGCCGACCGTCGCTGCGAAGGACGCCCCCGCCGAGCCCGCCGCGGCGGAGCCCGTCGCCGAGGTCGCGGCCGCCGCGCCCGAGGCCGCCGCATCCGAGACGCCCCCCGCACCCGACGTGGCCCCCGAGCCGGAGGAAGCAGCCAAGTGAGCACCACCATCAGCGCCAAGGACGTCAAGGCCCTGCGCGAGCGGACAGGCGCGGGCATGATGGACTGCAAGCGCGCGCTGCAGGAGACCGGCGGCGACATCGACGCCGCGGTCGAGCTGCTGCGCGTGCAGCTCGGCAACAAGATCGGCAAGCTCGCCGGCCGCGACGCGACCGAGGGCACCGTGCAGTCCTACATCCACGCCAACGGCAAGGTCGGCGTGCTCGTCGAGGTCGACTGCAACACCGACTTCGTCGCGCGCAACGACGAGTTCGTGTCGTTCGCCAAGGACGTCGCGATGCACATCGCCGGCTCGCCGTCGACGCGCTACGTCTCCGAGGACGAGATCCCGCAGGCCGATCGGGAGGCCGAGCTGCGGGTCTTCGAGGGGCAGGCCGCCGACAAGCCCGAGAACGTGCGGGCGAAGATCGCCGAGGGCAAGCTGCGCAAGTGGATGGAGGAGACCGTCCTGCTGCACCAGCCGCACATCAACGCCGACCGCTTCGACGGCAAGACGATCGAGCAGCTGCGCGGGGACCTGTCGGCGAAGACCGGCGAGAACGTGGTCATCCGGCGCTTCACCCGGTTCGCGGTCGGCGAGTAGGCTCGGCGGCGTGGTCCGGCGATGAACTCGGCGTCGGAGCCCGCCTTCAAGCGGGTCCTGCTCAAGCTGTCGGGCGAGGCGCTCATGGGCGACCTCGAGTACGGCACCGATCCCGAGCGGGTTCGCACGATCGCGGCGCAGATCGCCGGCGTGCACCGCAGCGGCGTCGAGATCGCGATCGTCGTCGGCGCGGGCAACATCTACCGTGGCCTGAAGGGCGCGGCCGCGGGGATGGACCGTGCGACCGCTGACTACATGGGCATGATGGCGACCGTGCTCAACGCGCTGACGATGCAGGACGCGCTGGAGAAGGAGGGCGCCAACACCCGCGTGCAGTCGGCGATCACGATCTCCGAGGTGGCCGAGCCCTACATCCGCCGCCGGGCGATGCGCCACCTCGAGAAGGGGCGCATCGTGATCTTTGCGGCGGGCACCGGCAACCCGTTCTTCACCACCGACACGGCGGCCGCCCTGCGCGCCGTCGAGATCCACGCCGAGGCGATCCTCATGGCCAAGAACGGCGTCGAGGGCGTGCTGACCGGCGACCCGCGGATCGACTCCGACGCGACGCTGATCCGCGAGATCAGCCACATGGACGCGCTGCGGCGCGGTCTGCGGGTAATGGACTACACGGCGCTGACCCTCTGCGCCGAGAACTCCATGCCGCTCTACGTCTTCAACATGAACGACGAGCGCAACATCGAGCGGATAGTGTCCGGCGAACGGGTGGGAACGGTGGTGGTGACGCACGATGAGTGAGCTGATCGACGAACTGCTGGAGGACGCCGGCGACCGGATGGGCAAGTCCGTCGACGCGACGAACCACGAGTTCAACTCGGTGCGCACCGGGCGCGCCAGCCCGGCGCTGCTCGACCGCGTCCACGTCGACTACTACGGCACCTCGACGCCGCTGCGCCAGCTGGCGACGATCAACGCGGCCGAGGCCCAGCTGCTCACCGTCCAGCCCTACGACAAGTCCTCGATGAAGGCGATCGAGAAGGGCATCACGGAGGCGAACCTCGGCCTGACGCCGAACAACGACGGCAACATCATCCGGCTCGTCATCCCGCAGCTCACCGAGGAGCGGCGCAGGGAGTTCGTGAAGATGGTCCGCCACATCGCCGAGGAGGGCCGGATCGCGATCCGCAACGTGCGCCGCGACGTCATGCACGACCTGCGCGAGCTCAAGGAGGGCGGCGACGTCGGCGCCGACGAGGAGCACCGCGCCGAGACGGCGCTGACGAAACTCACGAACGACAAGATCGCCGAGCTCGACGCGCTGCTGAAGGGCAAAGAAGAAGAGATCCTCGAGGTCTGAGTTGGCTTCGGAGCGCGGCGAGGCGGCGCGCTACGTCGCGATCATCACCGATGGCAACGGGCGCTGGGCGAAGGCGCGCGGTCTGCCCACGATCGAGGGTCATCGCGCCGGCGCGGACAACCTCAAGGCCCGCCTGCGCGACGCCGGCGAGCTGGGCGTGCTCGAGCTGACGGTCTACTCGTTCTCGACGGAGAACTGGTCGCGGCCGGAGGACGAGGTCAACGGCCTGATGGCGATGTTCGCCGAGCGGATCGTCGACGAGACCCCCGAGCTGCACGAGAGCGGCGTGCGGATGCGCTTCGTCGGGCGCCGCGAGGGCGTCGATCCCAAGCTCGTCGAGCAGATGGGCTGGGCCGAGTCGCTGACCGCGCACAACGACAAGATCACGCTCTTCGTCGCCTTCAACTACGGCGGCCGCGCGGAGATCGTCGACGCCGCCAAGCGCTTCGAGGGCGGCGACGAGGACGACTTTCGCAAGCTGCTCTACGCGCCCGAGATGCACGACCCGGACCTCATCATCCGCACGAGCGGCGAGCAGCGGCTGAGCAACTACCTCATGTGGCAGTCGGCCTACTCCGAGCTGGTCTTCACCGACCAGCTGTGGCCGGACTTCGACCGCCGCGACTTCGAGGCGGCGATGATGGAGTACAGCGCCCGCCGGCGGCGCTTCGGGGGCCGCTGATGGCCGCCCGTCCGCCCGGGCCACGCCGCCGCCCCCCGGCCTCCGCCCGCGCAGCGCCGGCGCGCCGGCGTCCGCGGCGCGACTCGCCGCGCTCGGAGCTCGTGGGCCGGCTGCTCGTCGCGATCCCGGCGGTGGCCTACGCGATCTTGATCATCGCGTTGGGCGACATCTGGTTCGCGCTCGGGATCCTGCCGCTGGCGATCATCGCGGCCGGCGAGCTGTTCGATCTCTACGCCGACGCCGAGCCCGTGCGCCTGGCCGGCTTCATCGGCGTCGTCGCGGTGATCCTCGCCGCGTACTTCGGCGACGGCTTTCATGTGATGCTGACGCTGCTGGCGTTCTTTCCGGTGCTGTTCGCGACCGCGCTCGCGCAGCGCCGGTCGGGAACGCTCGGGATGGCGATCACGACCTTCGGCGTCGTCTGGGTCGGCGTGGCGCTGGCCCACGGCGTGCTGCTGCGTGAGCTGCCCCACGGCGGCGGCATCATCGTCGACATCCTCGTCGGCACGTTCGTCGGCGACTCCGGCGCGTACATCGGCGGGCGCTGGTTCGGCCAGCGCAAGCTCGCGCCGAGCGTGTCGCCGAACAAGACCGTCGAGGGCCTGCTCATCGGGATGGTCACCGCGGTGCTGGCGACCTGGCTGGCGGGCACCTACCAGGACTGGCTGTCGGGCACCGACGCGCTGCTGCTCGGCATCGGCGTCGCGCTGGCCGCCCCGCTGGGCGACCTGTTCGAGTCGTTCATCAAGCGCGACGCCGGCACGAAGGACACGGGGCGCCTGTTCGGCCCCCACGGCGGGGCGCTGGACCGGCTGGATGCCGTGCTGTTCACGGCGGTGGTGGGCTACTACGTCTGGCTGCTGCTGCTCTGATATGTCCGGCTGGTTGTCAAGTGGCGTGCGTGGTCGCGGCCGCTTGGCGGTCGTTGGTGAGTTGGTCAGGAGGCCGGGGCGTCGGGCTCGGTGTCGGCGTTGCCAGTCTGAGATGCGGGGATTTTCGTGTACCCCAAGATCCGGTTTCGTGCTGCCGGCGAGCGCTGTCTAGGAACGAGCGTGACCCGGTGGAGGGGTTGCTCATAGAGCGATCGCGCTGCCGGCCGCTGAATGGCCCGGCGCCCCGGCCTCCTGGCCGGGTGGAGCTGTTAGCCGCGGTCAGTCGGCGGTCGCCGCTGCCCAGAGAAAGCACGCCAGCTCGCGAGCGCAGGCGACGACGATCACGTTGCCGGGCTTGCCCCTGGTGCGCATCTTGGTGTGGACGCGGTAGAGGCGCTGCTGAGCGCGGTTTGAGATCTGCAGGACGTGGGCGGGCTGGCCTTCCTGGCGGTTTTTGAGGGTGGCGCCGATCCGTGGCTGGCGGGTGTAGTGCCAGGCAGATTCGACGAGCAGTCGCCGCGCGAGGCCGGAGCCGGTCTTGGTGATCGCGCCTTGGCGGGAGGTCTCTCCGGACTGCTTGAGCGACGGGATCAGGCCAAGCCACGCGCTCAAGGCCGATGCTTTCTCAAAGCGCTGCCAGTCGCCGCCGAGCTCCAGATGCAACGCCAACGCCGTGAGCGTGTCGATGCCTCTGAAGCTGCGCAGTCGGGCGATGGTCGGCCACCACAGCGGCTCGAGCGCGAGCGTCGAGAGCTGCTGCGCCAACGCGGCTTTGCGCGCGGTCAGTCCGTCTGCGGCGGCGACGAGGTCGGCGAAGGTCAGCTGGCTGGCGGTCTCGGGGAACTGCTGTCGCGACAGCCACGTGCGATGCGCCCGCGTCCAGGTCGACGTCTGCGGATAGACCAGGCCATGCCTGAGCAGCATCTTCGAGACGCGATGGCGCGCGGTCATCAGATCGCGGCGGCAGGCGTCATGGGCGCGCATCAGCTCGCGGGCGGCCTCGATCTCCGGCGGCGGCACGACCACTCGCTTGAGTTGCCCGGCCAACAGCAACCGCGCGAGCATTTCGGCGTCCTTGCGGTCGGTTTTGATCTTGTCCGCAGACGCGCGGGGTGTCTTGCCGGGCGCGATCACCTCGATGGCGATCCCGGCCGCCACGGCCGCGCGATAGAGCCCAAAGCCAGTCGGCCCGGCCTCATAACACGCCCGCACCGGGCCCGGGAGGCCCTCCAACCACGCGACCGGCTCGGTCACCCCAGGACCGAACTTCTTGCGCGTCAGCTCCCCGGTCAGCGTGTTGATCGCCGCGGCGTGCGTCGAACGGGCATGGACATCAAGCCCCGCCCACGTCATCGTTCCGGTCATGGCCGGACCTCCTCACTTACTTGGGGTCAGCCGGAGCCCGTCTCCGGCCAGATAAGCCCCCGCGAGGAGCGTCCGGCCTACAAGCTTCCGCGGTCAACCCATCCGGTCGACCGCTTCATAGGGTCTAGGCGGCCCACTATCTAGAGGGCTCGTCGCGGCCCGCGAAGGCGGCACAGATCGTCGCCCAGGCGAGTCCGGATGAGCGTCAGCGCCGCCGGACGAGCACGACGCGACGGGCGCGCGACCGCGTCGCGCCGCTGGGCTGAAGCGTCGCGATCGCCGCGCTGACGGCGAGGGTGCGGCGGGCGCGCAGCGCACGGCGTGCTGGGGCGCGCAAGCGCAGCGTGACCGTCCGCCGGCCGGCGGCGACGCTGTAGGTGCGGCGGGCGATCGTCGTCGCGCGCCCGCGGCCGCCGGGCAGGCGGGCCTTGAGCGTGAGCGTCCCGCGGCAGCGGGTGGCGCGGGTGAGCCGGCACTCCAGCCGCAGGCGCACGCGGCCGTCGGCGCCGACCCCGGCGCGCGACGTGAGCGCGCTCGCCAGGGCGCGGGTGGCCGGGGTCGCCGGAGGTGGCGGCGAGCTGACGTCGCCGGGTGGCGGCGGCGGTGGCGGTGGCGGCGGCGGGCCCGGCGGGGTCGTACTGCCGGCGCAGTACGCCGCCTGCTTGCCGATCGCTCGATACGGGCAGTCGGCGATCTCCAGCAGCCGCAGCACCGCCTCGCGGTTGCGGGCCGTCTGCTCCGCGATGACCTCGTCGGGCGGGTAGAAGCCGGGGCTCGCCGTCGTCGGGTACATCTCGAACGTGAAGGCGAACACGCCTTCGGCGCCCCACAGCCAGTCGTCGATCGCGCCGTCGGTGACGTAGAGGTCCGAGGCCTGCTCGGGCGTGTAGCCGTTGGCGGCCGCCATGCTCTGGCCGATCGCGACGAACGTCGCGTGCTGGTCGGCGTCGAGGCCGGGCGCGGTGTCGGCGACGGTGTAGCCGTAGGGCCACAGCACGAGCTCGCCGTAGGTGTGGAAGTCGATGGCGGCCGTGATCTGCTGGACGCCGCCGATCCGGCGCGACCGCACGAGGTTGGCGACGGCCTGCGTCTCCGGGGCCGAGAACGGGCTCGGGCCGCGGTAGGTCTCCGACGCGGGATCCCCGCTCGAGCCACCGCAGCAGCCCCACCCGAACTCCCAGTTGCGGTTGAGATCGGTGCCCAGGGGCGGCTGGCGGTTCTTGCGCCAGAACCCGTAGTCGCCGCTCGCCACGTCGAACTCCGCGCCGTCGGGGTTGACGCTCGGCACGATCCAGATCTCCCTTCCGTCGACGGCGGCGCGGATCCGCCCGTCGGTGGCGTAGTCGCCGGTCAGCTCGTGCAGCAGATACAGGGCCATCTCGACCGTGAGGTGCTCGCGCGCGTGCTGGCTGTGGGTGAACAGGATCTCCGGCTCGGGCTCGTCGACCGTCGCGTTGTCGGACACCTTCAGCGCCCAGATCGGGCGCCCCTCGTAGCTCGTGCCGATCTGCGTGCGCGTGACGAGGGACGGGTGCGCGGCGACGAGCGCGGTCGTCTCGTCGACCCACTCCTGGTAGGTGTGGTAGCCGCTGTCGCCGGCCGGGAACGCCCGGGTGCTGGGCGACGGCGCCGTCGGATCCGGGGCGGCCGGGGCGGTGTACGGCGTGACGGGGTAGCGCAGCCGGCGCAGCCGCCGCAGGTCCGCCGCGGACGCCGTCACGACGACGGAGGCGTGGTCGGCCTCGACGATCGCCGCGCCGGTCGCGGCGACGGCCGAGCGATCGAGCGAGGTGAGGACCCCGCCGACCTCGTACGTGCCGACGCCGGCGTCGCGGGTGGCGGCCGGGGCGGGGCCCGCCGCGACGCAGAGCCCGATCAGGGCGATGACCAGTCGACGCATCGGGGGCACGGTACACCCGCCGTACGTAGAATTGCCCGGCATGCCCCGCGTGAGAGTCCGCATCCCCGATTCGCTTCTGCAACGCGCCGCGACCGTCGCGCAGGCCGAGGGCAAGAGGATCGACGACCTCTACGAGGAGGCGATCGCCCGCTACGTCGAGTCGACCAGGAACGCGTCACCGGGCTCGGTGCGAAGCCGCGGCGGCATGCCGCGGGGGTCGCCCCAGCTCAACGTCGAGATCTCCGAGGAGCTCTTCCAGCAGGCCGACAAGCTCGCCAAGCGGCTCGGCAAGCCGCGCGACATCCTCTATGCGGAGGCGCTGGCGCGCCATGTCCCGGAGACGTCGAAGAAGCAGAGCGCGCTGGACCAGGGGCACGACCTTCCGTCCGGCGCATGGCGCCCCGGAGGCGCGGGCCGGGCCGACTGAGCCGCCGCCGCGCCCGGCGCGCCGCGCTCACGTCACAGCGGCGTCGTGTAGGCCGAGCTCAGCCCGCCGTCGACGAGAAACGCCGTGGCGTTGACGTACGAGGCATCGTCGCTGGCGAGAAACAGCGCGGCGTGGGCGATCTCGCGGGCCTCGGCGAAGCGGCCCATCGGGACGTGCACGAGGCGTCGCTGGGCCTGCTCGAGGTCCTTGGCGAACAGCTCGCGCAGCAGCGGCGTGTCGACCGGCCCCGGACACAGCGCGTTGACCCGGATGTTCTGCTTGGCGAACTGCACGCCCAGCTCGCGGCTGAGGGCCAGCACGCCGCCCTTGGACGCGGTGTAGGCGATCTGCGAGGTCGCGGCGCCCATGACCGCCACGAAGCTCGCGGTGTTGACGACCGAGCCGCCGCCGCCGGCCTGCAGGTGCGGGATGCCGTGCTTGCAGCACAGAAACACCGAGCGCAGGTTGACCGCCTGCACGCGCTCCCAGACGTCGAGGACGGTGTCGAGGACCGAGCCGTCGTCGGTGGGGGAGATGCCGGCGTTGTTGAACAGCACGTCGATGCGCCCGTAGGTCTTGCGCACCTCGGCGTACATCGCCTCCACCTGCGGCTCGTCGGCGACGTCGGCGGCCAGCGCGAGGTCCGCGCTTGCGCCCTCCAGCAGGTCGACGCCGACGACCGTCGCGCCCTCCTCGCCAAACAGGTCGCAGGCCGCCGCGCCGATGCCGCCGGCGGCGCCCGTGATCACGCACACCTTGCCCTCGAGCCTGCCGCTCATTCACTCCTCCGTCGCGTAGAAGATCGACTTGACCTCGGAGTACGCGTCGAGCGCGTGCGGGCCGAGCTCGCGGCCGACGCCGGACTGCTTGAAGCCGCCGAACGGCGTCGCCACGCGCACCGAGGTGTTCGCGTTGATCGACAGCACGCCGGTCTCGATCGCGCGCGCGACGCGCAGCGCCCGCGCACCGTCGCGCGTCCAGATCGAGCCCGACAGGCCGTAGATCGTGTCGTTGGCGATCGCGACCGCCTCCGCGTCGTCCTCGAACGGGATGACCGCGGCCACCGGGCCGAAGATCTCCTCGCTCACCGCCCGCTCCTCGCGCGCCACCGGAAACAGCACGGTCGGCGCAAACCAGAAGCCGGGCCCGTCCGGGACCGAGCCCTGGATCGCCACCGGCGCGCCCTCGGGCACGAAGCTCGCCACGGTCTCGCGTTGCGCCGCGCTGATCAGCGGCCCCATCTGCGTCTCGTTGCTCAGCGGGTCGCCCACCACGACCGCCTGCACGTGGGGCTCGAGCAGCTCCATGAAGCGGTCGATCGCCGAGCGCTGCACGAGGATCCGCGAGCGCGCGCAGCAATCCTGGCCGGCGTTGCCGAACACCGCCATCGGCGCGGCGGCCGCGGCCGCCTCGAGGTCGGCGTCGGCGAAGATCACGTTGGCCGACTTGCCGCCGAGCTCGAGCGTCACCCGCTTGATCGTCTGGGCGGCGCCCGCGGCGATCGATCGGCCGACCGCGGTCGAGCCGGTGAACGCCACCTTCGCCACATCGGGATGCTCGACGAGCCGCGCGCCCGCCGTGCGCCCCGGCCCGGCGACGACGTTCACGACGCCCGCCGGGAGGACCTCGGCGGCCAGCTGCTCGAAGCGCAGCGCGGTCAGCGGCGTCAGCTCGGCCGGCTTGAGCACGACGCAGTTTCCCGCCGCCAGCGCCGGCGCCATCTTCCACGCGGCGATCGTCAGCGGGAAGTTCCACGGCGTGATGAGCGCGACGACGCCGAGCGGTTCGCGCACCGTGAACGCCTGGCCGCCGCCGACGGGGATCGTGTCGCCGAGCATCCGCTCCGGCGCCCCGGCGTAGTAGCGAAACGTGTCGAGCACCATCGCCATCTCGCCGCGGGCGTCGGTGATCGGCTTGCCGGCGTTGCGGGCCTCGAGCAGGGCCAGCTCGTCGAGCGCGGACTCGATGAGGTCGGCCAGCTCATAGAGCAGCTTCGCCCGGTCGGCCGGCGCGATCGCCCGCCAGCCCGGGTGGGCCGCCTTGGCCCGCGCGACCGCGGCGTCGGCCTCCGCGGCGCCGGCCCGGGGGATCTGCTCGAGCAC
>JAUXSD010000086.1 GCA_030681525.1 Solirubrobacteraceae bacterium | reverse complement strand
CGCCGGCGCCGCCCTCGCCCGCCTGGGCCCGCCGCCGCCGCTGGAGCCCGCGGCCGGCGCGGCCCTGGCGGCCGGCGCCGTCGTGCTGCTGCCGCGCCTCGGCTGGCTGCTGGGCGCGGTCGCGCTGCTCGCCTGGCTGGCCGTGGCGGCCCCCGGCCTCGCGCTGCTGGCGGCCTGCGCCGCGGCGCCCGTCCCGCTGCTGCTCGCGCGCCGCGGGCCGACCTGGTCGCTGCCGGCCGCCGCGCCGGTGCTGGGCGTGATCGGCCTGGCCGGCATGTGGCCGGCGCTGGCCGGTCAGGCGCGGCGCTGGCAGGCCCGGGCGGCGCTGGGAGCGCTCGGCGGCTGGTGGGTCGGGCTGGCCGAAGCGCTGACGTCCGGCGGGCTCGTGCTCGGCGCGCCACGCGAGGTGCTCGAGCGCACGGCCTGGGAGGGCTCGGCGGTCGAGGCGTCGCAGCACGCGCTGTGGCCGCTCGTCGCCGGCGGCGGGCTTGGCCTCGCCGCGCTGTGGGCCGTCGCGGCGGTCGGGCTGCCGATGCTCGTGCGCGGCCGCTCGGCGGCGCTCGACCTCATCGGCGTGGCAGCCTGGGCCGGCGCGCTCGCCGCCGCCACGCAGGCGCTGTCGGAGGCGCTCGTGCTCGATCCGCCGCACGGCCTCGTCGCGGGTGCGGTGACGGGCGCCGCGGTCGCGGTCGCCGCGCGCGCCCTGCGCGGGCCGGCGTGAGCGCGGCGGGGCTTTGCGGGTAGGTGCCTAGCCGTAGCATGAGCCCCACCCATGAGCGTCCTGCGCAACCTCGAAGCCAAGCTCACCGACATCGTCGAGGGTACGTTCGGCCGCGTCTTCAAGTCCGAGGTCCGGCCGGTCGAGGTCGCGCGCAAGCTCGCGCGGGAGATGGACGAGCACAAGACCGAGTCGCTGTCGCGCACCTACGTGCCCAACGAGTACATCGTCTACCTCTCGGCGGAGGACCGCTCGCGCCTGGAGGGTGTCGAGGAGTCGCTGATCGACGAGCTGAGCGCCTACCTGCTCGAGCACGCCCGCCGCGAGCGCCTGGCGCTGCTGTCGCGCCCGCAGATCGAGTTTCGCACCGACGAGCGCCTGTCGCTCGGCGAGTTCGGCATCCAGACCCGGCTCGTCCGCCCGCCGGAGGAGTCGCCGGCGGCGGAGCCCGCGCAGGCCTCGCACGGCAACACGATGATCTACTCGACGGCCGGCCGGATCCGCGAGGAGGTCGAGCAGGTGCAGGGGACGCGTCCGCCGGCGCGGGCGCTGCTGGTCGCCGAGGGCCGGCGCCACGTCATCCCGCCCGCCGGGGCGCTCATCGGACGCAGCCGCGAATGCGACGTCGTCCTCTCCGACGCGAACGTCTCGCGCCGTCACGCCGAGATCCGGCCGGCCGCCGCGGGCACGTGGACGATCGCCGATCTCGGCTCGACGAACGGCGTCCTCGTCAACGGACACCGGATCGCCGGGCTGGAGTCGTTGCGGCCGGGCGACCGGATCGCGCTCGGCACGGCCGACATCGGCTTCGAGGTCGAGTAGCCGCCGGTCTCTGGTCCCGCGACGGCAGGCCTGCGCCTGCCACGGACCACTAGGCTCAACCTCACATGCTCGAACCGGTCTCAGTCGGCCTGAAGTTCGCCTTCCTCGCCGTGCTCTACCTCTTCTTGCTCTGGGTGTCGCGCAGCGCGCTGAAGGACCTGCGACGCGGCGCGTTCGGCGGCCCGCGCGCGTCCGGCCCGCCGGCCCCGGCGCAGGACGAGACCGGCATGCACTCGGCCGCCAGCCTCGGCGCGCTCGACGGCAACGCCGACGTCTCGCCGCGCCTCGTCGTCTCCTCGGTGCCCGGCCTCGCGCGCGGCATGTCCTACGACGTCGCGGAGGGCGCGGTGCTCGGCCGCGGCGACGTCGAGATCCAACTCGAGGATCCGTTCGCCTCCTCGCAGCATGCGCGCCTGACGCGGCAGGGCGCGATCCTCGTCATCGAGGATCTCGGCTCGACGAACGGCACCTACCTCAACGACGAGTTGCTGCGCGGGCCGCAGCCGCTGCACCCCGGCGACCGCGTCCGCATCGGCGACTCCACGTTCACCTACGAGGACTAGTAGATGCTCCGCGTCGCCTCCGACCACTTCTCGCACTCCGACACCGGCCGCGCGCGCCGCGCCAACGAGGACGCGTACTTCGCGCGCGCGCCGGTCTTCGTCGTGGCCGACGGGATGGGCGGCGCGCAGGCCGGCGAGGTCGCCTCGCGGCTGGCGATCGAGGCCTTCGAGCGGGGGCTGAGCGACGGCGCCGGCGTCAGCGGCGAGGAGCTGCTGTCCGCCCGCGTGCAGGAGGCCAACCAGCGCATCCACGAGATGTCGCAGTCGGCGATGAACCGCGCCGGCATGGGCACGACGATCACCGCCGCCCACGTCGGCGAACACGACGTCGCGATCGCCCACGTGGGCGACTCGCGCGCCTACCGGCTGCGCGGCGAGGAGTTCACGCGCCTGACCGAGGACCACTCGCTCGTCGAGGAGATGCGCCGCCGCGGCCAGCTCACCGCCCAGGAGGCCGACGAGCACCCGCAGCGCTCGATCATCACGCGCGCGCTCGGGCCCGAGCCCGACGTCGTCGTCGACACCCGCTCGTGGCGCGGGGTGGCGGGCGACGTCTTTCTGCTGTGCAGCGACGGGCTGACGTCGATGGTGTCGGAGTCGCAGGTCGCCGACATCGTGCGCGGGGCCGGCACGCTGCCCGACGCCGGCCACGCGCTGATCGACGCCGCCAACGCGGCCGGCGGCCGCGACAACATCACCGTCGTGCTGTTTCGCCTCGAGGACGTCGGCGAGGGTGAGGATCCCGCGCGCGAGCAGCCGACCTCGGCGGGAGGCCCGTCGGCGGCGATGAACACCGCCGACGTACGCACCGCGATCGCCGCCGCGGCGCCGCCCGTGACGACGGCGCCGGGCGCGCCGCCGCCGGAGCCGTCCGCGGCACCCGCGCCCGCCCCCGCCACGACGGCGCCCGCACCCGTCGCGACACCGGCGGGGCCGGCGACCGGCTCCCAGCAGCGGCGGCGGCTGCAGCCCAGCGCGCCCGCCGCAGCGCCGCCCGCCCGCAAGCGCAGCCGCGGCCGGCGCCTGGCCAAGATCTTCGCGATCGTCGCCCTCGTCCTGATCCCGGTCGGCTTCGGCGCCTACAGCGCCAACGCGGCCGTGTACTTCGTGGGCACCAACGACGAGGGGTTCGTGACGCTGTACCGCGGCCTGCCGTACTCGCTGCCGGCCGGCGTCGACCTCTTCACGGTCAACTACGTCTCCGGCGTGCCGATCGAGACGCTCCCCGAGGCCCGCCGCAGGCAGCTCGTCGACCACACGCTGCGCTCCCACGACGACGCCTCCGATCTCGTTCGCGAGCTCGAGCGCGGCCGCATCGCCTCGTGATCGCCGTCAACCGCGAACGTTCGTGAACGCCCGCAACCGCGAGCTCTTCGCGCTGATCCCGGCGTCGCTGCTCGTCACCGCCGGGTTCGCCGCGGTCTTCATCCAGCGCGATGACCTCCTGTCGGACCTGTCGCTGACCTACGGGCTGATCTTCCTCGCGCTCTGCCTCGCCGCGCACCTCGTGCTGCGGATGACGCTGCCCGACGCCGACCCCTACCTGTTCCCGCTCGTCGCGGTGCTGGCCTGCTTCGGCCTCGTCGTGCTCTATCGCCTCGACGAGGACTTTGCGCGCGAACAGGCGCAGTGGTTCGTGGTCGGGCTGATCGTCTTCACCGCGACGATCGTCGCGCTGCGCCACGACCATCGCGTGCTGGAGCGCTACCGCTACATCATCGCGCTCGGCGGCATCCTGCTCCTGCTGCTGCCGCGCCTGGGCAACCCGGTCAACGGCGCGTACCTGTCGTTCAACATGGGACCGATCTCGTTTCAGCCCGCGGAGCTGGCGAAGATCGCGATCGTCATCTTCCTGGCCTCCTACCTGCGCGACACGCGCCAGGTGCTCGTGGTCGGCGCGCGCCGCTTCGCCGGGATCACGTTTCCGCCGCTCAAGCACCTGGGCCCGCTGCTGGCGGTCTGGGGCACGGCCATGGTCCTGCTGTTCGTCATCCAGGACCTCGGCTCGTCGCTCATGTTCTTCGGCGGCTTCCTCGCGCTCGTCTACGTCGCGACGAACCGGATCTCGTTCGTGCTCATCGGGCTGGCGCTCTTCGCGCTCGGCGCGCGCGTGCTCTACGCGATCCGGCCGACGATCGAGAGCCGCGTCGAGGCCTGGCTGCACCCGTTCGACCGCGAGCTCTACGACCAGGAGATCGGCGGCAGCTACCAGATCGCGCAGTCGATCTTCACGCAGGCCGACGGCGGCTTCTTCGGCGAGGGCTTCGGCCAGGCGCTCATCCGCCTCGGCGACGGCCCGCCGCTGCTGCCGGCCGCCCACACGGACTTTATCTACGCGGCGATCACCGCCGAGCTCGGGCTGCTCGGCGCGGTCGCCGTGCTGCTCGTCTACCTGCTGATCATCGAGCGCGGCTTCAAGACCGCGATGATCGCCACCGACTCGTTCTCCAAGCTGCTGGCGACCGGCCTGACGGCCGTGCTCGCGCTGCAGGTCTTCGTCATCGTCGGCGGCGTCACGAAGCTCATCCCGCTGACCGGCGTGACGCTGCCGTTCATCTCCTACGGTGGCTCGTCGATCGTGGCGAACTTCATCCTGCTGGCCCTGCTGTTGCTCGTGTCCGACCGCGCGCGAAGAGAGGCCGTCCAGTGATCTCTCCCGCACATACGCACGCCGCCAGGCGCCCGCTGATCACCGCCTGGCGTCGTCCTCGGTCGTCGATGTGCCTCGGGCACACTTTCCTCCCTGCGTCCTGGCCAGCCGGCGCCAGCGAACCCCTGGACAGCGCGCGTACGCGCGGGAGCGATCACGAGTGAACGCCCCGATCCTCAAGCTCTTCGCGCTCGTGCTCGTGCTGTTCGGGGCGCTCGCCGGCATGACGAGCTACAACAGCGTCATCAAGGCCGAGGACTACCGCGAGAACGCGCTCAACAAGCGCCCGCTGCTCGAGCAG
>JAUXSD010000071.1 GCA_030681525.1 Solirubrobacteraceae bacterium | reverse complement strand
AGCGCCGCGTGCGTCGGCACCGGCGTGGCGAGGACGACCGCGTCGAGCGTGTCGTCGGCGAGCAGCTCGTCCAGGTCAGCCGTGAAGCGCGCGTGCGGGTGCTTGGCGGCGAGCCTGGCACGCACCTCGTCGCGCTCGTCGCAGCACCAGGCGAGCCGCGCACCGGGAACGAGGTCGAAGTTACGCGCGAGGTTCGGCCCCCAGTAACCGAGGCCGACGACGCCGACGCGGACGGGTGCGTCCTGCGGAAGAGCGGCCACTACAGCAGCACCGCGCGGCCGCCGGACTTGCGCGTCACCCCGCGCAGGTCCATCGTGAGCGGCGCCTGGGCGACGATCGCGTCGTGGTCGATGCCGGGATGCGCGGTGACGATGAGCGCCAGGTCGGCGTCGGCGGTCACCTCGTCCAGCGCCATGCTGTGCAGGCCCAGCTCGGGCAGGTCGGGCACGAACGGGTCGTGGTAGCGCAGGTCAGCGCCGAGCGCGGTCAGCAGCGTGACGATCTTCAGCCCGGGTGACTCGCGCACGTCGCCGACGCCGGCCTTGTAGGAGACGCCGAGCACCGCGATCTTCGAGCCGCGCACCGGCTTGCTGGCCGCGTTGAGCAGGCGCTCGACCTTCGAGACGCAGTGGTAGGGCATCTGCTGGTTGACCTTGCCGGCGAGCTCGATGAACTCCGTCGCCATGTCGAACTCGCGCGCCCGCCAGGACAGGTAGAACGGGTCGACGGGCAGGCAGTGGCCGCCCATGCCGGGACCCGGGTCGAAGCGCATGAAGCCGTAGGGCTTCGTCGACGCCGCGTCGATGACCTCCCAGACGTCGATCTGCATCCGGTCGCAGAGCATCGCCAGCTCGTTGACGAGCGCGATGTTCACCGAGCGGAAGATGTTCTCCAGCAGCTTCGAAAGCTCGGCCGCCTCCGGTGTGGAGACGCGCACGATCTCGTCGCACACCTCGCCGTACAGCGCGGCGGCGCGCTCGAGGCAGGACTCGGTCAGGCCGCCGACGACCTTCGGCGTCGTGCGCATCGTGAAGTCCGTGCGGCCCGGGTCGACGCGCTCGGGCGAGAAGGCGAGGCTGAAGTCGATGCCCGCGACGAGGCCCGACTCGGCGAGGATCGGCGCCAGCCGCTCGCGCGTCGTGCCGGGGTACGTCGTCGACTCGAGCACGACGAGCTGGCCGGCCTGGAGCACCTCGGCGAGCGCCCGGGAGGCGCCGACGAGCGGCCCGAGGTCGGGCTCGCGGTTGGCGGTCAGCGGCGTCGGGACGCAGATGAGGATCGCGTCGCAGCGGACGAGCTCGGCGAAGTGCGTCGTGGCCTCGATGCGCGGCGCGACGGCGGCGAGCGCCTCGTCGGCTACGTCCTCGATGTACGAGCGGCCGGCCCGCAGCGCGTCGACCTTGCGCCGGTCGATGTCGACGGCGATGACGTCATGCCCCTCCGCGGCGAAGGCAACGGCGAGCGGCAGGCCCACGTAGCCCATGCCGATGACTCCGACGGCCATAGTGGGGGCGAGTCTAGAAGTTCACGCCGCCGGCGACCGGCTCGCGCGCGGGCAGCGCGGGGGCGGCCGGGTCGCCGTGGTGCAAACGTTGCAGGCGCCCCGGCAGGACCAACGCCCCGTTTTCTCGAACAAGAAGCGGGTAGGGGCCTATAAGGCGCGAATGAAAGAACGCAACCTTTTGGTCCACCGAGCGTTCTCACTCGTACCCTGAAGCCGCCGCACACGCGTCGAACCGCCCGATGACCCACCCCCCTTCCCCCCACAGCGGGTCGCCACGGCATCCCACGCCGGGCCACGCGCCACTCGTTCCCGACGCCCCGGTCACGCACCGCGTGCCGCTCTCACGTGCCGCTTAGCCAGCCACAGCCAGAGGCGCCGGTGGAGCCGGCTGCCGTGCGCGAGGCGTTCGCCGCGCCCGCGACGAACGGCGTGGCCCTGCCGGACCCCGCGCGCTCGCTCGAGCGCGCCGCCGTGCTCGACATCCCGCTGGCCATCGGCGACTACGAGAGCACGATGGACTGGATGGACGAGGTCATCGAGTCGCGCCGGCGCGTGTCGATCAGCGCGGCCGCGGTGCACCTGGTGATGGTCGCCCAGGACGACGCGGAGACGCGCGAGGCGGTGCGCGAGATGGTCACCGTCCCCGACGGCCAGCCGCTCGTGTGGGCGCTGCGGGCGCTCGGTCACTCCGAGGCGTCGCGCATCTACGGCCCCGAGCTCATGGCGCGCTACTGCGAGCGCTCGGCCGAGACCGGGACCAGGATGTACCTCTACGGCGGGCGCAACCAGGGCGCGCTCGTGCAGCTCGTCCTGAATTTGCGCAACCGCTTCCCGGGCCTGCAGATCGCGGGTGGCTACTCACCCCCGTTCCGCCCCGAGACCGAGGAGGAGCGCGACGCCATCGCCGCCGAGATCAACGCCTCGGGGGCGGAGATCGTGTGGGTCGGCACCGGCCAGCCCAAGCAGGAGAAGTGGATGGCCGACATGCGCGACCGGCTCGACGCGCCGATCCTGGCGGGCGTCGGCGCGGCCTTCGACTTCCACGCCGGGCTGGTGCCGCAGGCGCCCTCCTGGATGCAGACGAGCGGGCTGGAGTGGACCTACCGCCTGGCGCACGAGCCGCGCCGCCTGTGGCGCCGCTACGCGCGCTACAACCCGCGCTTCGTCGCCGGGTTCGCCCGTCAGTGGCTGCGCCACAGCCTCGTCGGTTCCGCCACCGAATAGTCTTTCCCTGATGCTCGCCGACGTCTCGGTCATCGGCCTAGGCCGCGTCGGCCTCCCGCTCGCGCTGTCGTTCGCCGATCGCGGCCTGCGCGTGATGGGGATCGACAACGACCCCGTCCGCCTCAACGCGGTCCGCGCGGGGCAGATGCCCTTCCAGGAGACCGGCACCGACGAGCTGCTCGAGCGCCTGCACCCGACCGGGCTGCTGCAGCTCTCCGACCGCGTCGAGGACGCCGCCGCGGCGGACCACATCGTCATCACGCTCGGCACGCCGTCCTTCTCGCACATCGAGATCGACATGAGCGGCATCCGCTCGGTCGTCGACGACCTCATCCCGCACCTGCGCGCCGGCCACGCACTCACGCTGCGCTCGACGATCGCCCCCGGCACGACGGAGTTCGTCGCGGGCTACCTCGCCAAGCACCGCGACTTCGAGATCGGCGAGGAGCTCT
>JAUXSD010000067.1 GCA_030681525.1 Solirubrobacteraceae bacterium | reverse complement strand
CGCGTTCTACGAGCGCGCGCTCGGCCTCCGGCTCCACGATCGCGACGGCCGCGTGGCGACGCTGGGCGCCGGCGGCGAGGACCTCGTGATCCTCGTCGAGGCGCCCGGCGCCAAGCCCGGCGGCCGGCACGCGGGCCTGTACCACTACGCGCTGCGGTTCGAGGATCGCCGCGACCTGGCGCGCGCTGTCAAGCGGCTGGCGAGCACGCGGACGCGGATCGCGGCCGCCTCCGATCACGGCGTGTCGGAGGCGATCTACCTGCGCGACCCCGACGACAACGGGATCGAGCTGTACGCCGACCGCCCGCGCACGCGCTGGCCGCCGCCGCGCCACCCCGGCGAGACCGTCGAGATGTACACGATCGCGCTCGACCTGCCGGACCTCATGCGCGACGTCGAGGGCGAGGCGCCACGTGCGCACGCGGGCGCCGGGCTGGTCATGGGCCACGTCCATCTGCACGTCGGCGACGTCGACCGCGCGCTGGCCTTCTACCGCGACGTGCTCGGCTTCGCGGTCACGGTCAACCTGGGCAACGCCGCGTTCCTGGCGGCGGGCGGCTACCACCATCACCTCGGCGTCAACGTCTGGCTCGGCCGCGACGTCGCGCCGCGCCCCCACGATACGGCCGGGCTGCGCGAGTGGACCGTCCTGCTGGCCTCGCGCGACGAGGTCGCCGACGTGCGCGCCCGCGTGGCCGCCGCCGGCCTGGACGCGCGCGCCCACCGCGGCGGATTTCTCGTGCGTGACCCGTGGGAGACGGCGGTGGCGTTCCGGGTCGGCTGAGGCCCGCGAACCGCCGCGCGCAAAGGTCGCGAACGCGGGCGAGATCCATGCGGGCGGAGGGACTTGAACCCCCAAGGCTTGCGCCACCGGCACCTAAAGCCGGCGTGTCTACCAGTTCCACCACGCCCGCGAGCGGGTCCTCCTCGCCGCCGCTGATTGTATGTTGGCCACGGTGGCCGAGGGCAACCGCATCATCGAGCACCCCAACCGCGACAAGCCCGAGTCGCGGTCCACGCGCGCGCTCGTCGTCGCCCTGCTGCTCATCAGCGCGGCGGTGCTCACCATCGCCACCGTCGGCGGCTGGGAGCGCACGCAGGGCGCCAAGTCCGTCCAGATCGCCTACATCCTGATCTACCTCGTGCTCGCGTTCTTCGTCGCGCGCTGGCGCAGCGGGCTGCTGCCCGTGGCGGCGTCCTTCGCGGTCATCCTGCTCATCTTCTGCGCGATCAGCGGCCCGCAGTGGTTCGACCGCGACGGGGCCGGCTTCGACGACCCGCTGCTCGGCGCGACGATCGTCGGCATCCTCACGCTCGTGCTCGTGCCCCTGCAGCTTCTGCTCATCACCGCCGCCGCACGCGGCTTCTCGCAGAAGTGGAGCGTGGAGGTCGAGCGCAGCACCGGCGGCTCGCGGCCGTACGTGGCCCAGCCGGGCTGACCGTACAATCCGCCATCACCTCGCCCGGGTGCTGGAACTGGAATACAGGATCGGCTCAAAACCGATTGCCCGTGAGGGATTGTGGGTTCGAATCCCACCCCGGGTATGGGCCGGCCCCGGTCGGGACGGGCCCTACGTCACGATCGCCGTGAGCTCCTCCAGCAACCCCGGCGGCGCCACCACGACTCCGCCCGGCAGCGCGCCGTCCGCGGCGAGGTCGTTCACCGACAGCCCCGCCTGCTCGCACAGCAGAACGCCCGCCGCGACGTCCCAGATCTGCACGCCGCGCTCGTAGTACGCGTCGAAGCGCCCGGCCGCGGTCCAGGCGAGGTCGAGCGCGGCGCTGCCCATCCGCCGCACGTCGCGCACGCGCGGCAGCAGCCGCCCGACGACCTGCGCCTGGACGTCGCGCACGCCGGCGTCGTAGGCGAAGCCCGTGCCGATCAGCGCCGGCGCCAGCTCGGCCTGCTCGGACCCGCGCACCGCGACGCCGTTCATCGTCGGCCGCCCGCCATCGCGAGCACCGGCGAACAGCTCGTCGCGGATCGGGTCGTAGACGACGCCGGCCAGCCCGCCGGAGTCGTCGTGCACCGCGACGCTGACGCACCACTGCGGCACGCCGAAGAGGAAGTTCACGGTCCCGTCGAGCGGATCGACGATCCAGCGCAGGCCGGCGCCCTCCTGCGTCTCGCCGCCCTCCTCGCCGAGGATCGCGTCGTCGGGCCGGGCCGCGGTGATGATGTCGCGGATCGCCCGCTCGGCGGCGAGGTCGGCCTCCGAGACGAGATCGGTCGGCGTCGACTTCGCGCCGGTGGCCTGCTCTCCGCCCGCCTCGAAGCGCGCCCGCAGCAGCTCGCCCGCGGCGCGCGCGGCCTGCTCGGCGAGGGCTCGCAGCTCGGCGCTCAAGAGATCGGCGGCCGGGCGTCGGCCCACGGCCGGGCGACCTCGAGCTGGTGCGCGAGCGAGAACAGCGTGGCCTCGTCGCCATGGCGCGCCACGAGCTGGACCGAGAGCGGCAGGCCGTTGGCGTCGAAGCCGGCGGGCACCGCCGCGGCGGGGTTGCCGACGTGGTTCCAGACGCCGTTGAACGGCACCCAGCGCACCTGCCCGTTGAGCGTGTAGGACGCGCCGCGGCCCTCGTAGCGGCCGATCGCCAGCGGCGCCCGCGCGAGCGTCGGGCCGAGCACGACGTCGACGTCGTCGAAGATCGCGTTGACGCGCGCGGCGTCGGCGCGCTCGCGTCGCCGGGCCCGCGCGGCCGGCCGGGCCATCGCGCCGCCGAGCCGCGCCAGCGCACGCGTGCGCTTCTCCAGCCGCTCGGGATGCGCGACGGCCTGCGCCTCGGCGTGGACCCCCGCCAGGTAGCGCGCCAGCGTGTTCAGGCCGACCGGGCCGATCGACGGATCGCGCTCGACGACCTCGTGGCCGAGGGAGCGCAGCAGCTCCGCGGTCGCCTCGGCCGCCCCGCGCCACTCCGCGCTCAGCCGCGCGCTGCTGCCGGGCGGGATCTTCGTCGACAGGGCGATCCGCAGCCGCGGCGGGTCCTGCCCGGCGGCCGCGACGTACGGCTGGCCGGTGACGATCTCGTACAGCAGCGCCGCGTCGGCGACGCCGCGCGTGAGAAAGCCGTAGACCGACAGCCCGCCGAAGATCTCCTCGGCCGGTGCCGTCGTGACCGCGCCGCGGGTGACCTTCAGCCCGAACAGGCCGGTGCAGGCGGCCGGGATGCGGATCGAGCCGGCGCCGTCGGAGGCCGTCGCGGCGGGCACGAGCGCGGCGGCGACGGCGGTCGCCGAGCCACCGCTCGAGCCGCCCGAGGTGCGCTCGGCGTCCCACGGGTTACGCGTGATCCCGCCCTGTGCGGTCTCGCAGAACGCCCAGGCGGCGAGCTCCGGGGTGCGGGTGATGCCGACGACGATCGCGCCCGCGGCGCGCAGCCGCCGCACGAACTCGGCGTCCTCGGGCTCCGGGTCGCCGTGGGCGTTGGATCCGCACACCTTCGCCTCGCCGCCGACCGGCGTGTCGTCCTTGACCGCGATCGGCACGCCGAGCAGCGGCAGGTCCTCGCCGCCCAGCACGCGGCGGCCGGCCTCGTCGGCCTCGCGCAGCGCGCGCTCGGCGAACACGACGCGAAAGCAGTTCAGCTGCGGGTCGAGCGCCTCGATGCGCTCGAGCGCCGTCTCGACGAGCTCGCGCGGCGTGACGGTTCCGGCGCGCACCATCGCGGCCTGGCGCGCGACGCCCGCGAACGCCAGCTCGCGGCGGTCTGTCGCGGACGGAGTGGACGGGCCGGCCATCGTCCGCAAGGGTAGTGACATGAGCCTCGTCGAGATCGAGGACCGCGACGCGGTCCGCCACGTCGTGCTGAACCGCCCCGAGAAGCGCAACGCGCTCAGCAGCGCGCTGATCGAAGACCTGGGCGAGGCGCTGCACATCGCCGCCGCCGACCCGTCCGTCCGGATCATCGTCCTGCGCGGCGCCGGGCCGATGTTCTCCAGCGGCATGGACACGGCCGACCTCGGCGCGCTGGCGTCAGATCCGAGCCGGCTGCACGAGTGGCGCGCGGCGATCCTGCAGATCTGGAATCTGTGCGAGGACATGGCCAAGCCGACGATCGCCGAGATCCACGGCGCCTGCCTCGGCGGCGCCGCCGAGCTCGCGCTGGCCTGCGACCTGCGCGTCATGGCCGCCGATGCGGTCATCGGCCTCGTCGAGACGCGGATCGGGCTGATCCCCGACGTCGGCGGCTGCTCGCGGCTGCCGGCGCTCGTCGGGCTGGGCCGGGCGAAGGAGCTCGTCATGGCTTCGAAGATCGTGAACGGCACCGAGGCCGAGCGGATCGGGCTGGTCAACCGCGTCGCGGAGCCGGACGAGCTCACGGCGGCGACCGCGCAGCTCACCGGCGAGCTGCTGGCCTGCGCCCCGCTGGCGGTCGGCCTCGCCAAGGGCGTGCTGAACGCCGTCGCGCACCCGGGATTGGCGGGGACGCTCGAGCAGGAGGTCGCCGCGCAGGCACTGTGTGCGACGAGCGACGACTTCCGCGAGGCCACGCAGGCGCTGCGCGAGCGGCGTCCGCCGCAGTTCAGCGGGCGCTGAGCGGCACAGCGGCCGCCGGATATGCTCGGCGGGCCTTGCCCGAGCCGGTATCCATCATCGGCGCCTCCGGCGCGCTCGGCTTCGGGCTCGCCGCGCGCCTGGCCCGCGCCGGGTGCGCCGTCACCGTCGGGTCGCGCGACGCCGAGCGCGCCGAGCAGACCGCTGTCCGCGTCCGCGACGCGGTTCCCGGCAGCCTCGTGGCCGGGTTCGCCAACGCGGAGGCGGCCGCGCGCACCGAGCTCGTGATCCTCAGCGTGCCCTTCCGCAACCAGTCCGAGACGTTGCACAACCTGCGCGACGCGCTGCGCCCCGGCCAGCTCGTCGTCGACTGCACGGTCCCGCTGGCGGCCGCCGTGGGCGGCAAGGCGACGCGCGTCGTGGGCGTCTGGCAGGGCTCGGCCGCCGAGCAGGCGCAGGAGATGGTGCCCGACGGCGTGACCGTGCTCAGCGCGCTGCACACCGTCAGCGCGGCGGCCCTGCGCGACTTCGGCCACGCGCTCGACGAGGACGTGCTGCTGTGCGGCGACAGGCGCGCCGACAAGCGCCGTGTCGCGGCGGTCGTCGACGCGATCGACGGCCTGCGCTGTGTCGACGCGGGGCGCCTGGAGATGGCGCGCATCGTCGAATCGATGACGGCGCTCATGATCTCGATCAACGCGCGCTACAAGACCCGCGCCGGCGTGCGGATCACCGCGCTGCCCGACGACCTCTGGCCGGCCGCCTGATGGGCGGCGGCGTGGTGGTGCTGGCCGGCGGCACCGGCGGCGCGAAGCTCGCCCGCGGGATGCTCGACGTCGCCGGCGACGAGCTGACCGTGATCGCCAACACGGCCGACGACATCGAGATCTACGGCGCATACGTCAGCCCTGACCCGGACCTCGTCCTGTTCTGGCTGGCCGACGTCATCGACGACCGCGGCTGGGGTCTGCGCGACGACACGTTCGCGGTCATGGACGGGCTGCGCGGGCTCGGCGTCGACGTCTGGTTCGCGCTGGGCGACCGCGACCTGGCGATCGGCATCGAGCGCGCCCGGCGGCTGGCCGACGGCGCGCGGCTGACCGACGCGATCGCCGATCTCGCCGCCTCCCTCGGCGTGCGGGCGCGCGTGCTGCCGATGAGCGACGACCCGGTTCGCACGTGGGTGCAGTGCCGCGCGCACTGGACCCCTTTTCAGGAGTTCATGATCCGCGGGGGCGCGGCCGAGCCGATCCAGAACACCCGCCTGCGCGGCGTCGAGAACGCCCGCCCGACGCCGGAGATCCTTGCCGCGATCGCCTCCGCGAGCGCGATCGTCATCGGACCGTCCAACCCCGTGATCTCGATTGGACCGATACTGAGCGTGCCGATGATGCGTCAAGCCCTCCTCGACAGCCCCGCCCCGATCGTCGCGGTCTCCCCGATCGTCGGCGGCGCCGTGCTCAAGGGCCCGACCGCCGCGTTCCTGCGCTGGGCCGGGCACGAGGCCGCCGACGGCGCCGCGATCGCCGCGTGCTACGACGGCCTGATCGACGGCCTCGTCGCCGACGAGGAGGTCGAGGGGCTGCCCGTGCTGCAGACCGACACGCTCATGACCGATGCCGCGAGCCGCCGCCGTCTCGCCGCCGAGACGCTGCGCTTCGCCGAGGGATTGGCCGCGTGACGCCGCCGTCCCGACCGCTGACCTTCGCGATCCTGCCCGTCAAGCGCTTCCTCGGCGCCAAGGCCCGCCTGGTCGGCGACATCTCGGTCGGCACGCGCCGTGCGCTCGCCGAGTCGATGGTCACCGACGTGCTCATGGCGCTGCGCCGCACCGACGCGGTCGACAGCGTCTTCGTCGTGACCTCCGAGCCGACCGCCGACGCGATCGGGCGTGGCTACGGGGCCACGGTGCTCGTCGACGATGTCGAGGACGGCCAGTCGGCGGCCGCGCTGATCGGGATCGACCATGCCCTCGAGCAGGGCGCCGGCCGGGTCCTGCTCGTACCCGGCGACTGCCCGGCGCTCGACCCCGGCGAGCTGGGCGAGCTGCTCGAGCGCGAGGTCGTCGACCCCTCCGTCACGATCGTGCCCGACCGCCACGGCACGGGCACCAACGCGCTCGTGCTCACGCCGCCGGACGTCATCGAGCCCGCCTTCGGACCCGACAGCCGCGCGCGCCACGAGGCGCTGGCGCAGGCTGCCGGCGTTCCGTGCGAGGTCGTCCACGTCGAGACGCTCGCGATCGACGTCGACACCGCGGACGACCTCGAGGCGCTGCGCGTGGCCCTCGCCAACCGCCGCGGCGGCGCCGCGCACACGCGCGGCATGCTCAGCCGCCTCGCCGGACGCGACCGCGGGACGGCGCCGCCCGGCTCGTGATCGTCGCGGTCCTGCCCGGTGGCCTCCCCGAGGTACAGCCGGGAGATGACCTCGGCGCCCTGCTCGCCACCGCCGCGGCCGGCGGGCTCGCGGCCGGCGACGTGATCGTCGTGGCGCACAAGGTCGTCTCGAAGGCCGAGGGCCGCACGGTCGCGCTGGCCGGCGTGACGCCGAGCGAACGTGCGGTCGCGCTCGCCGCCGAGCACGGCAAGGACGCGCGGCTCATGGAGGTCGTCCTCGGCGAGAGCGAGGCGATCGTGCGCTCGCGCCCGGGGGTGCTGATCTGCCGCACGCGCCACGGCTTCGTCTGCGCCAACGCCGGCGTCGACGCGTCGAACGCGGCGCCCGGCGAGCTCGTGCTGCTGCCCGCCGATCCCGACGCCTCGGCGCGCGCGCTGCGCGGCCGGCTGCGCGAGCTGACCGGCGTCGCGCCGGCGATCGTCATCGCCGACTCGTTCGGGCGGGCCTGGCGCGTGGGCCAGTGCGACGTCGCGCTCGGCGTCGCGGGCCTTACGGTGCTCGAGGACTGGCGCGGGCGTGCCGACGGCGCGGGACGGCGCCTGGACGCGACGATCATCGCGGTCGCCGACGCGGCCGCCGCGGCGGCCGACCTGGCCCGCCGCAAGGACTCGCGCGAGCCCGCCGTGCTCGTGCGCGGCCTCGAGCGCCACGTGTCCGACGACGACGGGCCCGGCGCCGCGGCGCTCGTGCGCGCTCGCGCCGAGGACCTCTTCCTCTAGACAGCGCCCGCGCGAATGGGCTAGCGGCACTTCTCGTTGGCGAACTCCTGCGTGCCGTGACCGGGCTGGCAGCGGCGAGTGTGGGAGTCGCCGGTGACCATCCACCGACCGTTCTTGCGCTGGACCTTGACCCCGTGGCGGATGTCGAGCGTGGACTCGTCCTTGAGCCCGAAGATCGTCATCGTCGCGGTCGCCTCGGTGGCGGAGGTCTGGCAGGCCGTGATCGTCAGGCGGGAGGCGTTGCCCTTGTCCGGGCCGTTGGGCAGCTTGATCGGACCGGCGTGCGCGCGGATGGCGAGCAGCAGCGCCCGGTCCGGGGGGACCTTGCAGTTCGTGGTCGCACCGGAGCCACAGCCCGAGGCGATGGCGGCCGCCAGCAGGCAGATGGGAACGAGGACGCGGTGGCTCATCGGCCGGGAACTATGCCGGTCCCGGCCGGATCCCGTCGCGGCGCCCTCCGTCGGTCAGCCCACGCGTTCGACGCGGTAGCGCCGTTCGCCGGCCGGCGTCTGCACGGCGACGGTCTCCCCGGCACGCGCTCCGACGAGCCCCTGCGCGACCGGTGACTCGAACGAGATGCGCCCGCTCTTGAGGTCCGCCTCGGTCGCCCCGACGAGCGTCAGGTCCATGGCGCGGCCCGACGCCTCGTCGACGACGGAGACCGTCGAGCCGAACGCCACGACGTCGGCGTCCTCGACGCGCTCGACGACGCGAGCGGCCCGCAGGCGCTGGTTGAGACGCTTGATCTTCGTCTCGAGATGCGCCTGGTCCTCCTTGGCGATGTGGTACTCCGCGTTCTCCTTGAGGTCGCCGAGTTCCCGCGCGGCCTTGATCCGCACGGCCATCGCCGCACGGCCCTCGGTCTCGAGCTGCTCGATCTCGGCGCGCAGTGCAACGAGGCCTTCGGCAGTGATCTGCTCGGGCTCTAGCATCCGCGCAGAGTAGCGATACGAACCGGCTCACCGCGTTTTCTATACAACGCGGTTCACCGCGAGAATCTCGGTGGTTCAGGCGGCGGCGGCGCGCAGCGGGTGACGCCGCCGGATGTCGTACAGCGTCGTGCGCTCCGCGGCCGGCCGGCCGGCGCGGTGAGCGGCGGCGATGAGGTCCGCGGCCTGCAGTGAGACCCCGTGGTAGCTGCCCGCCAGGCGGCTGATGTTCTCCTCCATGAGCGTCCCGCCGAGGTCGTTGACCCCCCAGCGCAGGGCCTCCGTCGCCGCGTCGAGACCCATCTTCACCCAGCTGGCCTGGACGTTTGGCACGCTGCGCCCGAGCGCGAGGCGGAACACCGCGGTGTGCTTGAGGTTCTCCTCGCGCGAGATCTCCTGCACGCCGTGGGTGCGGCCCAGCAGGGTGTGAAACGGGATGAAGCTGAGCGGCACGAACTCGGTGAATCCACCCGTGCGCGCCTGCAGCTCGCGCACGACGCGCATGTGCTCGGCCAGCTCCCACGGCTCCTCGATGTGCCCGAACATCACCGTCACGGTCGAGCGCAGGCCGGCGCCGTGGGAGGCCTCGATGATCTGCACCCAGCGCGCGACCGGCAGCTTGTTGGGGCTGATCCGCGCGCGCACGCCGTCGTGCAGCACCTCCGCGGCGGTGCCCGGCGTGGAGTCCAGGCCGGCGGCGCGCAGGCGCTCGAACACCGCTCCGGGCGAGAGGCCGCTCGTGTCGCACATGTGGGCCACCTCCATCGCCGAGTACGCGTGCAGGTGCAGGTGCGGCGCCGTCTCGCGGGCGAGTGCGAGCCACCCTTCGTAGTCCTCGATCGTCCAGCCTGGGTGGATGCCCGACTGCATGCAGAGCTCCGTCGCGTCGAACGCCTCGGCTTCGCGTACGCGCGCGACGAAGTCGGCCTGTCTCAGCTCGTAGGCGTCGGGCGAGCGGCGGCCCTGGCCGAACCCGCAGAACGCGCAGCCGACGATGCAGACGTTCGACACGTTGATGTTGCGGTTGACCACGAACGTCACCTCGTCGCCGCACAGCTCGGCGCGCAGCTCGTCGGCGGCCTGGCGGATGTCCTCGATCGCCTCCGGGCGTGTCTCGGCGAACAGGGCGGTCAGCTCGTCGGGCGTCAGGGCCGCGCCGTCGCGGGCGCGCCCGACCGCGCCGGACACGAGGTCGGGCCGCAGCGGTCGCGGCGGCTCGGTACGGCCGCTTCCACTGCGCGGGATGAAGCTCCAGTAGCGCGCCTTGACGACGTCGAGCACGCCCTGCGCCATCCACTCCGGATCGATGTAGCGCGGGTAGACGCAGAGGCGCTCGGTGAGCGCGAAGCCGTCGGCGGCGAGGCGCTTGCGCACCTGGTGCGGCGAGGGGAACGGGTGCTCGGGCGAGATGTGGTCGCCGTTGGCGCTCAGCCCGCCGAGGTCCGTGGCGCCGGCGCGGATGAGCTCGGGCCACCAGTCGGCGAGGTTCGGCGGGATCTGCACGCCCACGTCCGGCATGAGGCGGCGGGACTCGGCGACGAGCCGGCGCATGTCCTCGATGCCGACCGGCGTCGCCCAGGCCGGGAGCTCGCGCTCGCGCGTGCCGGAGCGCGTGATCCCCGTCCGCCACAGCTCGCGCGCCGCCGCGTCGGCGATCTGCCCCGGCTCGCGGCCGTAGTAGCTGGCGTGCGGGACGAAGTTCTGCAGGATGACCTCCTGCAGGTGGCCGTGCTCTGCGTGCGCGGCGGCAAGCGCCTCGAGCGCCGCGACCCGCTCCTCCTCGCTCTCGCCGATCCCGACGAGGATCCCGCTCGTGAACGGGATCCGCAGCTCGCCGGCGGCGCGGATCGTGGCGAGCCGCCGCTCGGGATGCTTCGTCGGGGAGCCCTGATGGGCGACGAGATCGGGGTTGACGGACTCGAGCATGAGGCCCTGCGAGGCGGTCACCTCGCGCAGGCGGGCGAGGTCGGCGGGCGCCAGGACGCCGAGGTTCGTGTGCGGCAGCAGCCCGCGCTCGAGCGCCTGCTCGCAGGCCCAGACGACGTACGCGACGAAGTCCGCGTGGCCGAACTGCTCGAGCCGTTCTCGCACCCCCGCGTCGACCTCCGGACGCTCGCCGGTCAGCACGAGCAGCTCCTTGACGTTGCGCCGGGCGGCGCCGTCGAGCAGCTCGATGACGTCCTCGGGCGCGTGCAGGTGGGTCCGGTGCGTGGCGAACGCGCAGTACTTGCAATAGCAGCGGCACGTGCGCGACAGCGAGAGCGTGAGGTTGCGGCTGAACGTGACTCGCCGGCGCACCGCAGGGAGTCTAAGACCGCGACGGGGTCGATCCGGGCCGGCGACGTATCCTCGGCCGCGATGTCGCGGCCCCGCCTGCTCTGCGCCCTGCTGCTCGTCCTCGCGACGCTGGGCGGTTGCAGCGCGGACGAGACCGAGCGGGCGCCGAACGTCGACGCGACGCTGCTGCTGGACTTCCAGCCCAACGCCGTGCACACCGGCGTCTACACGGCGGTCGCGCGCGGCTACGACCGGGCGCTCGGCGTCACCCTGCGCGTGCGCGTCCCGACGGACTCGACCGACGCCGTCAAGCTGCTGGCCGCCGAGACCGCCGACTTGGCGGTGCTCGACATCCACGACCTCGCGCTGGCTCGCGAGCGCGGCCGCGATCTCGTCGGCGTCATGGCGCTCGTGCAGACCCCGCTGGCGGCGATCCTCGCCTCGCCGGCGATCCGCTCCCCGCGCGAGCTCGAGGGCAGGCGGGTCGGCGTCACGGGCCTGCCGAGCGACGACGCCGTGCTGCGCTCGATCGTCAAGGGCGCCGGCGGCGACCCGGACCAGGTCGACAGCACCACGATCGGCTTCACCGCCGTGCGCAGCGTGCTCACCGGGCGCGTCGCGGCGGCGACCGGCTTCTGGAACGTCGAGGGCGTCGCGCTGCGCGAGCGGCGCCCGCGGATCCGCGAGTTCCGCGTCGACGACTTCGGCGCCCCGGCCTACCCCGAGCTCGTGCTGGCCGTGACCCGCGAGACGCTGCAGGACCGCCCCGCGCTCGTCCGCGCGACGGTCGAGGCGCTGGCCCGCGGCTACGAAGAGGTCATCAGCGACCCCGAGAACGGCGTCAGCGCGCTCGTCGAGGCCGTGGACGGGCTCGACCGCGCGCAGGTCGGTCGCGAGCTCGACGCGGTCTCCCCCTCGTTCACCGCGGGCGCAAGGGGCTTCGGCGAGCTGCACCGCGGCCGGCTGGAGGCGTGGGCGCGCTGGGAGAAGCAGTTCGGCATCACGCGCGAGGAGCCGGAGGTCGGCCTCGCGTTCGACGGGCGCTACGTGCCCGAGCCGGGCCGCGACTGACGCTCGCCGGCGGGCTGCAGCAGCCGCGCCATGATCAGCGAGGAGCGCAGCGACCCGTCGCGGCGGCGGGGGTGATCGCGCCGCAGCCCCTCCACCTCGAAGCCGTAGCCGGCGTACAGCGAGATCGCGCGCCCGTTGTCGGGCCAGACCTCGAGCTCGACCTTGTGCGCGTCGGTGGTGGCGATATGGCGCAGCGCCGTGTCCATGAGCATTCGCCCGCCCCCACGACCACGCGCCGGCGCCACGATCGCCATGCCAGCAAGAGGACGCCGCGGGCCTGCGTCGGGTGCACCCCGAGGTTGCCGATGACCCCGCCGTCGTCGTCCTCCAGCACCCAGCGCCCCGCGCCCTCCGCGATCCACCGGCGTTCGCGCACCGTACGCTCCGCGACGTCGAAGCCCGGCTCGGTGCCGATCCAGCGCCCCTCCTCGGCGACCGTCGCCAGCACGGCGACGAACGCCTCGGCGTCAGCGGCGGTGGCACGGCGCACGCGCATCGCCGCAGCCTATGGGCCCCGGACCCACCAGACGCGACAGCGCACAACCGCCGCTACTCGACCACCTCACACGCCTTCGCATCCATCAACCGATCCAGCCGATCGACCGTCACCCGGTCAAAGCCCGGACCGCACGTCACCTCGTCGCGCGACCCGTCCAGCGCGTTGATCTCGTCATCGCCGGCGCCGCCGAACAGCCGGTCGGGATCGAAGCCGCCGTTCAAGGTGTCGTCGCCGTCGTCGCCGCGCAGCACGTCCTCGCCACGCCCGCCCTCGAGCTCGTCGTCGCCGACGCCGCCCTCGAGCGTGTCGTCGCCCGACTCGCCGAACAGCGCGTCGTTGCCGCCGTCGCCGAACAGGGCGTCGTCATCGTCGTCGCCGCGGATGTCGTCGTTGCCCTCGCCGCCGCGCAGCACGTCGTTGCCGTCCTGGCCGTTCATCGAGTCGGCCAGCACGCTGCCGCTGAGCCGGTCGTCGGCGTCGGTCCCGTTGACGGTCTCGTTCTCGGACTGCACGGCGATCGCCTCGAGGATCGCGGCGCCCGCCGCGCCGCCCGTGAGCTTGCCGAGATGCGGGGCCCCGCGCAGGCCGTCGAAGCGCGGGTCCTCCAGCGACGGATCGCCCACGATCGCGCGCTCGCAGCTGCCGCCGGCGGTGAGCAGGCGCACGAGCGTCGGCACCGCCAGCAGCTCGGCGGGATCGATGTAGACCGTGTCGTTGCCCGGCCCGCAGTCGTAGAGGTCGGTGGTGTTGTGGCTCGCACCGCCGTAGAGGACGTCATCGCCGGCGCCACCCACGAGGCGGTCCTGCGAGCCGCCGCCGAGGATCACGTCGTTGCCCGGTCCGCCGTCGATCGCCGCGTCGCCGGCGGGCGAGCCGTCGGAGTTCATCGTCCCGTCGGGCGCCGAGCCGGAGAGGATCACGTCGTCGCCCTCGCCGCCGCGCACGACGCGGTCGCGGCCGCGGTTGGTGTGGATGTAATCGTCGCCGGGCCCGCCGTCGACGAGGATCTCGTTGCCGAAGCGCGACTCGACGATGAAGTCGTTGCCCGGGCCCCCGAGCAGGATGTCGTCGCCGTCGCCGCCGTCGATCCGGTCGTCGCCGTCGCCGCCGTCGACGCGGTCGTTGCCGGTCCCGCCGTTGAGGTCGTCGGCGCCGGCGCCGCCGCGCACCGCGTCGTCGGCGGAGTCCGCCTCGACCGTGTCGTTGCCGTCGCCGGTGTCGATCGTGTCGCCGCCGAAGCCGCCGCTGACGATGTCGTCGCCGATCCCGCCGAAGATCGTGTCCAGGCCGCCGCCGCCGCGCAGGGCGTCGTTGCCGCCCGCGCCGGTCAGCACGTCGTTGCCGGTGCCGCCGTCGAGCGCGTCGTCGCCGGCGCCGCCGTCGATGCGGTCCTCGTTCGTGCCGCCGATCAGCAGGTCGTTGCCGGCCGCGCCGGCCATCCGGTCCGACCCGCCGCCGCCGTCGGCGGTGTCGTTGCCCTGGCCGCCGTCGAGCCGGTCGGTGCCCTTGCCGCCGATCAGCCGGTCGCGGCCGGCGCCACCGAGCACGCGGTCGGCGGCCTTGCCGCCGTCGAGCCGGTCGCGACCACCGAGACCGCGCAGGACGTCCTTGCCGCCGCCGCCCGACAGGCGGTCGGCGTGCGGCGTTCCGGTGAGCTGGTTGGACTTCGCGTCGCCGCGCTTGGTCATGGCCCACGCGCCGCTGCTGAGCGTGAGCCCGAACAGCGTTACGAGCAGGACGAAAGCGACGCGGCGAAGGACCATGCTCGCCTATCGCCAACCACGGGCCCGCGCCGCAGTCCAGCGCCGCACGATCCGTTCTTCGTCCAAGATCTGCACCAAAATCTGGGCAGCTTTTGACTGGTATCGTCGCGCGCGATGCTTCATCACGTTCGCGCACCGCAGCGCACCGATATCCACCAGCACCTCTGGCCGGAGGCTCTCGTCTCCGCGCTGACGTGGCGGCGCGAGCCGCCGTTCATCCGCCGCTCCGGCAGCCAATGGGTCCTGCGCCTGCACGACGAGCCAGCTCACCGCTTCGATCCCGCCGACCACGATCCCGTCGTGCGCGCGCAGCAGCTCACCGCCGACGGCGTGCAGCGTGCGCTGCTGGCGATCTCCAGCCCGCTCGGGATCGAGTCGCTGCCACGCGACGAGGCCGAGCCGCTGCTGGAGGCGCACAACGCGGGCCTGCTCGCGCTCGGCGAGCCGTTCGCGGTGTGGGGCGCCGTCTCGCTGCGGCCGCCCGACCCCGCCGACGTCGACCGCTTGCTCGACGCCGGCGCGATCGGCCTGTCGCTGCCCGCCGGCGCGCTGAGCGGACCGGAGGGACTCGATCGCTGCGGCCCGCTGCTCGAGCGGCTCGAGCGGCGCGGGGCGCCGCTGCTCGTCCACCCCGGGCCGGGGCCGTGGCGCGTGTCGCGCGGCGCGGTCGAGCCCGGCACGCCCGGCTGGTGGCCGGCGCTGACCCGCTATGTCGCCGACATGAACACCGCCTGGCACGCGTTCGCCGCCTTCGGCCGCCCGCAGCACCGCAAGCTGCGCGTCGTCTTCGCGATGCTCGCCGGCGGCGCGCCGCTGCACGGCGAGCGGCTCGCCGGGCGCGGCGGGCCGGCGCACGCGCTCGCCGACGAGCGCGTCTTCTACGACACCTCCTCCTACGGCGAGCGCACGATCGACGCCGTCGTGCGCTGCGTCGGCGTCGACCAGCTCGTCTACGGCTCGGACCGCCCCGTCGTCGAGCCCTTGCCGGCCTGCCCACTGGGCTCGGCGGCCGCAGCCGCGATGGTGGCCGGCAACGTCGCTCGCCTGCTGGGCGACGTGCGCAGCGCGGTGGCGGCATGACGCCCGCGACGCTGCGGCGCAACCTCACTCGCGACGAGCTGCACGCGCTCGTCGCCGACCTCGCGGCGCGCCCGGAGGAGTGGCGTCATCTCGTCGCCCACGACCCGGCCGCGCGCACGTACGAGCAGCTGAGCCGCAACGAGCACGTCGCGGTCTGGCTCATCTGCTGGATGGACGATCACGACACCGGCTTTCACGACCACGACGTCTCCTGCGGCGCGCTGGCGGTCGCCGACGGCGAGGTCGTCGAGGAGCGCCTCGCGGTGGGCGGGCCGCCGCTGCGCCGCCGGGTGCGCGCCGGCGGGGCGATCGACTTCGCCGCCTCTGACATCCACCGCATCGCGCACGCCGGCGACCGCCCGGCGGTGACGATCCACGCGTACTCGCCGCCGCTGTGGCGGATGGGCGCCTACGAGACGCTGCCCAGCGGCCAGCTGCAGCGCCACTCGATCTCCTACGCCGAGGAGCTGCGCCCGATCGGGGGCGGGTCAGGCTTGCCGGGGTTGGCGCTGGCAGCCGACTGAAGGTTGACTGCCGTCCGCCGCGGCTGGGGTGTCGGCGAACGGCATCGTTGAGGGTGGGTCAGTCGGTGGGGTGCCGGCGAGCGGTCCGGGTTCAAGGTCCGTGGCACCTGTGGAGCGTATGGCGCCCCAAAGGTGCCAACGATCGCTGGGCAGAGTCGGGTCGCAACCGCGGACGCTCAGGCGCTGACGTCAACCGCCAGCAGGCCGTCGACGAGCGCCGCGCCCTCGCGCGCCATGCGCGAGCGCGGGACGACGAGCTCGCAGCCGGCGGCGAGCGCCGCGGTGCGCGTCTCGACGTCGGTGTGCAGGTAGAAGGCCAGCGTGCGCGTGGCGGCGATCGCCGGGCCGAACTGCGCCAGGCGCCCCGCCGAGCTCTCGCAGAGGTCGAGCACGAGCAGGTCGGCGTCGGCCACGTGCTCCACGGAGGCCGCGGGCTGCACGTCGTGGCCGCCCGCGACGAGCATGCCGTGGACCTTCGAGCCGAAGAGCAGGTCGGGCAGGTGGGCGGCGACGCGGGCGATCGGACCGGCTACTGCGCCCGGAGCTTGCGAAACTCGTCGCGCACCGACTGCGGCCGGCCCCACATCTGCTGCACCTCGACGCGACCGGAGCGCATCTCGCGCAGGACGAGCTCGCCGTCGATGCCGGCCTCGTCGAGCAGGTTCAGCGTGCCGTGCACGGCGGGCGCCGCCGCGGCGTGGCCGAAGCGGTGGGCGACGAGGATCCGCCAGTGCCAGTCGTGGCGCGAGTAGGGCTGCGCGTTGCACGTCACGAGGTACGTCGCCGCGTCGATGTAGCGCGACTCGTCCTTGATGCGCAGGTCGAGCTCCATGTCGGTCCAGTCGTCGGGCAGCGAGTCGACGATCTGCTGGAAGGTGTCGGCGAGCGCCATCGCCTGCGCAATCTAGCCTGATTGCGCGGGCGGCGGACCACGCCCCGAATCCCGACCGGCGCGGACGGCTATCCTCGCCACATGGCCACGCTGACCGATGACCTCGCCAGCGAGTACCGGACGCTGAAGCAGGGCTGCGGCCTGATCGATCGCTCCGAGCGCGGCAAGCTCGCGCTCACCGGCACCGAGCGCAAGTCCTTTCTCGCCGGCCAGGTGACCAACGACATCGAGGGTCTGGCCCCCGGCACCGGCTGCTACGCGGCCTTTCTGACGCACAAGGGCAAGATGCTCGGCGATCTGCGCGTGCTCGACGCCGAGGACGGCGACGACGTGCCCGAACTGCTGCTCGACACGAACCGCTCGACGCTGCAGGGACTCTTCGACCTCGTCCGGCGCTTCAAGATCGGCTACGACGTCGAGCTGCACAAGCGCACGGTGCAGCGCGGCCTGCTGTCGCTCGCCGGTCCCGCCGCGCGGGCGATCGCCGGTGCCGAGGCCGTGCCCGTCGACGAGCACGCCCACCGGCCCGGTGAGATCGCCGGCCACGCGGTGCGGCTCATCGCCACCGACGTCGGGATCGACGTCCTCTGCGAGGCCGACGCCACCGACGACGTGCGCGCCGCCCTCATCGCCGCCGGCGCCACGCCGGTCTCCGAGGCCGCCGCCGAGATCCTGCGCGTGGAGAGCGGCCGGCCGCGCTACGGCGTCGACGTCGACGACGCGACGATCCCCCAGGAGGCCGGGCTGAACGCCCGCGCGGTGAGCTTCACGAAGGGCTGCTACGTCGGCCAGGAGACCGTCGCGCGGCTCTTCTACCGCGGCAAGCCCAACCGTCACCTGCGCGGCCTGAAGCTCTCCGAGCCGGTCGCCGCCGGTGCCGAACTGCGCCGCGGCGAGAAGGTCGTCGGCCGGCTGACGAGCTCGCTGGAGTCCCCCACGTTCGGCCCGATCGCGCTGGCGCTCGTGCGCCGCGAGGCCGCGGTGGGCGACACGCTCGAGGTCGCCGGTGGCGCCGCGACCGCGCAGGTCGTCGAGCTGCCGTTCACCGCGGTCAGCGACTGAGAAACGCCCGCAGCGCCGCCGGCGCGGGCAGCGGGTCGAGCTCGAGCGCGGGCGCCTCGTGCGACGCCAGCCAGGTCTGCACGATGCGCGCCTCGGCGACCTCGGTGGCCGGCAGGCAGGCCGTCGTCTCCACGCGGTGCGCGACGGCCCGCCGCGTGCGCTCGTAGAACTCGTCGTCACCGGCGACGGACGGCGTCGTCGGGGCGGACGGATCGGACGGACGGGCCGGGCCCCAATCCACGACCCGCCCCTCGGCGAGCCAGAAGAGGTCGCCGCGGAGCGGGTCGCGCGGATGCGGCGCGAGGACGAGCCGCGGACGGGTGTGCGTCGCCTGCAGGCTGCCCTCGAGCGCGCGCACGAGCGCGGCGATCCGGTCGCGGCGCCGGCGCAGCCAGGCCGCGCGCTCGTAGCGCTGCTCGGCCGCCGCGGCGCGCATCTGCTCGTCGATGTGGGCCAGCAGCGCCGCGCCGCCGTCGCCGCTGCCGCCGAACAGCCCGAGCGCCGCGTCGAGCTTGCGCCGGTAGAGGTTCGGGTCGAGGTCGTTGAGGCAGGGCGACATGCAGCGCCCCATCTGGCCGTAGGCCGACGGCCACGGGCGCAGCCGCAGCTTGCGCCCGCAGTGGCGCAGCCCGAACAGCGAGTCGAGCTGCTCCTTGAGCTCGACGGCGGTGGCCCGGCTGCGCAGCGGACCGATCGTCACCGAGCGGCCGGAGGCGGGCTCGCGCGCGACCTCGATCACCGGATAGGCGATGTCCAGCCGGCAGCGCAGGTAGACGAACGTGTCGTCGTGCTTGTGGACGACGTTGCCCGGCGGGCGCAGCTCGCGGATCATCCGGTTCTCGAGCACGAGCGCGCCGAGCTCGGAGTTCGTCGTGCGGTGGTCGACCAGCGCGGCCTGCGCCGTCCATCCGTCTGCCCGCGCGGCGGAATGGAAGTGCGCCCGCGCGCGCGTGCGCAGCGCGACGGACTTGCCGATGTAGAGCACCTGCCCGGCGGCGTTGCGGAAGATGTAGACGCCGGGCTCGTCGGGCAGCGCCTTGAAGTCCAGGCTGTCGGGCACGTGGCGCTTGATGACGCCGCCCTCGACGGTCCGGCGGGCACGTGGCGCCCGCGGCCGGCGCGGCGCCGTCAGGGCGTCGATCGCGTCGCCGACGGTCGCGGCGTTGGCGCACAGGCGCCCGAACAGCGCGCAGAACACGCGCGCGCAGGTCTCGGCGTCGGCCAGCGCGCGGTGCGTCGTGTGCACCTCGATGCCCAGCGAGTCGGCCAGCGCGGCGAGCCGGCGCTGGCGCACGAGCGGGGCGTAGCGGCGGGCCAGCGCGACCGTGCAGAGCGTCGGCGGATCGGGCCAGACCAGGCCGCAGCGGTCGAAGGCCTGGCGCAGGACGCGGCGGTCGAAGGCGGCGTTGTGGGCGACGAGCACGCGCAGCGGCGGCGAGCCGATGAGCTCGGCGAGGTCGGGCAGGATCGCGTCGGCGGCGGGCGCCTCGTCGACCATCGCCTGGGAGATCTGCGTGAAGCGCTGGATCGAGCGCGACAGCGGCGCCACGCCGCCGACGAGCGTCTCCCAGCGATCGTGCAGCTCGCCGCCGCCGACGAGCACCGCGCCGACCTCGGTCAGCTCGCACGCATCGCCGGCGCGGCCGTTGGTCTCCGTGTCGACGACGATGAACTCCGTGGTCGCCAGCGGCTGGGCGAGCAGATCCATCGCAGAAGGCTCGCGCGCGGGCAGGACGCGATGCATCGTCGATTGCATCATTCGCCGACCGCCTCCGGGGGTAGCCTGTCGCTCATGCACGCACAGGCCGATGGAGCACCGAGATGACGACCTTTGCCACGCCGGACACCGTGCGGCTCCTGGCGGAGCTCGACGCGCGCACACGCGCCGCCTGGACGTCCTATCGCGACGCCCTCAGCCCGCTCGAGGGGGCGGAGTACGACGCCGCGGAGGCGGCCGAGTGGGATGGGCTGCAAGCGACGCTGCGCGAGGTCGAGGCGGCTCGCGCGGATCTGCAATCGCGCACGAGCGACTGATCGGCATACCGGCGCCCGCGCATCGTTCGCCGCGCCGGATAGTTCCAACCCGTTGGTGAACATGTCGAGCGCTCCGCGCAGGACTCCCCGGACGGCTGCCGCGATCGCGCTGCTGGCGCTGATCGGCGGCTGCGGCGGCGACGACGAGTTCGCCAACCGCGAGCGCGCGCCCGCGCCGATCGTGCTGAGCGCGTCGATCACCCCACGCGACATCACCGTGTCGCCATCGCGCATCGGGGCCGGCACCATCGAGCTGATCGCAAGCAACCTCACGTCGCGCTCGCAGCAGATCACACTGCGCAGCGAGATGCTGTCGGCAGGCACCGCGCCGCTCGAGCAGCGCACCGGCCCGATCAACCCGGGCGACACGGCGTCGCTCACCGCCGACCTCGTGCAGGGCACGTACCGCGTCACGACCGGCGCCGGCCGGACCCCGTCGGCGACGATCCGCGTGGGGCCGACGCGCTCGGGCGCGTCGGACGGGCTGTTGCAGCCGTAGCACGGCGACGGCCAGGTTGCGACAATGCGCGCATGCGGCGCCCCCGGACCCTTCTCGCCGTGCTCGGCGGGCTCGTCGTCGCGGTCGCCGCGACCCTGCTTTTGACCGGCGGCTCGAGCGCGGCGCCGACGAAATCGCAGGCGCTGTTCAAGAAGACGCTGCTCGCCGACGCCAAGACGACGAGCGACGTCAAGCGGCTGCTGAGCGACGACGGCGGGTTCGTCGCCCCCGACATCACCTTCGAGGATCTCACCGGCGACGGGCGCAGCGACGCGATCGTGCTCGTCGACTCCGGCGGGGTCGCCGGAGCGGTCGCGCTCTACGTCTTCAGCACCGAGGGCAAGTCGGCCGAGAGCGACCTGCGCGTCGTCTATCGCTCGCAGCGCCTGTATCGCGCGAGCGCCGAGGTCGCCGACGCGGCCTTGATCCTGCGCACGCCGCGCTTTGCGGAGGGCGACGACGTGTGCTGCCCGGCGAAGATCGTGCAGCGCACGTACGCCTGGAGCGACCGCGCCGACACCCTGCGACAGCGCCGCTCCGAGGAGCTGCCCGGTCCGACGGGCTGATCGTCGTGCCGCGAACGCTGACGCTCCTGCTCGGCGTCCTGGCGACGCTGTCGCTGGCCGCTCCGGCCGCCGCCGCCGACCTCGTGCCGCGGCTGCTGGCGCCGTCCGTGCGCACGCTCGACCCCGCCGACGGGGCGCGCTGCGCGTCGACGACCTACCGCACCGGCGTGACCGGGATGCTCGACGCGCGCCTGCGCGGAAGCGGCGACTGGGATCTCGTCGTGCGCGACGCAAAGCGCAACCGCGTGGCGGGCTCGCGCGGCTTCGGCGGCAGCGAGGTCGTGCAGGGCTGGGTGCGCGCCGGCCGCCAGCTCATCGTCGAGGCGTGCCGCCGCTCCGGCGCCGGCTCGCGGGCCCGCGTCACGCTGCGCACGGTCGTCTCCGCGCTGCCCAGGCTGCTCGGCGGCGGGACGGCGCAGCTCGTGCGCGTCAGCGGCAGCGACGCGCAGCTCGAGGGGCTCGAGCGCGCCGGGTTCGACGTGACGCACGTGCGCGGCCGGGGTTGGGCCGACGTGATCGTCTCCGGACTCGCCCAGCTCACCCAGCTGCGCCTCAGCGGCCTGCGCTTCGAGACGCGCGACGCCAACCTCGAGAGGTCGTTCGCCGCCGCGCGCGCGGCGGACGCGCGCGCCACCACGCGGGCCGGTGCCGCCGGCTCGGCGCTGCCGTCCGGGCGCACGACGTACCGCACCTACGACGAGATCCAAGCCGAGCTCAAGCAGCTCGTCGCGCAGCATCCCGGGCTCGTGCGCAAGGTGGTCTTCGGCGCCTCGCATCAGGGCCGCGAGATGTCCGGCGTGGAGATCGCGCGCGACGTCGACGCTGCCGACGGGCGCCCGGTGTTCTTCACGATGGGCGTGCACCACGCGCGCGAGTGGCCGTCGACCGAGGCCGCGATGGAGTTCGCCCAGCTGCTCGTGCAGGCGCAGGGCACCGCGCGCGTCGACAGCATCCTGCGCAACACGCGGATCGTGATCCTGCCGCTGGTCAACCCCGACGGCTACGTCTCGTCGCGCAACGCCTTCGACCCGGGCGACGCGCTCTTCGGCCAGGACCCGAACGTGACGCTCGTCGAGTCGATCGTCCCGCCGGGCGGGGTCTTCGCCTACCGGCGCAAGAACTGCAACGGCGAGATCCTCGGCCCGCAGCTGCCCTGCGAGCTGGCCTGGGGCGTCGACAACAACCGCAACTACGGCAACCTCTGGGGCGGCCCGGGCAGCTCGTCGGACGTCACGTCGCAGGGCTACCACGGCCCCGGTCCGCGCTCGGAGGCCGAGACGCGCGCGGTGTGGAACTACGTGCGCACCCATCACGTCACGACGCTCATGTCGATCCACAACGTGGCCGCGCTGATCCTGCGCCCGCCGGGCGTGAGCGGCTCCGGGCTGGCTCCCGACGAGGCGCGCATGAAGGCGATCGGCGACGCGATCGGCCACGCCGCGGGCTACACGTCGCAGTTCGGCTACGAGCTCTACGACACGGCCGGCACGACCGAGGACGACAGCTACGCGGCGACCGGCGGCTACGGCTACACGATCGAGATGGGCCCGCCGGACGGCAACTTCCACATGCCCTACGCGACCGGCGTCATCGCCGAGTGGACCGGCGAGAACCCGCACGCGTCGGGCCGCGGCGGCCTGCGCGAGGGCATGCTGCTCGCCGCCGAGGCGGCCGCCGCGCCGGCCGACCACGCCATCCTGCGCGGCACCGCGCCCGCCGGCAAGGTGCTGCGCCTCAAGCGCGCGTTCCAGACCCGCACGAGCCCGTACTGCGAGAAGGGCATCGAGCCCGTCGTGAACATCGGCCTGCCGCGGATCTGCCTGACCGGCGAGAAGCCTCCGCTCGTCATCGACGACGTCCTCGACGCCACGACCACGGTCCCCGGGTCGGGCCGCTACGCCTGGCACGTCAACCAGTCCACGCGCCCGTTCGTCGGTGCGGCGGGCGGCATCGAGGCGTACACGCTGACCTGCGAGGACGCCGGCGGCGCGGTGCTCGAGCAGCGCACGCTGACGATCGCGCGCGGCCAGGACGTCACGCTGCACCTGGGCTGCGGCGCCGGCGCGACGAGCCTGTCGGGCGGCCGGCGGCTCGGTCCTGCGCTGCCGACCGGCGGCGCGATCGGGCCGCCCCCGTCGGTGGACGGCGTCAGCGCCGTCTTCCGCGCGGCCGCCAAGCGGGCCAAGCCGCGGCGGCTGAGCGCGTCGCGCGGGCGCAAGTTCGCGGCCTGCACGCGCAAGGCGACGCGGCTGGGCGGCGAGCGGCGCGCGCGTGCGGCGCAGCGCGCCTGCGAGCGGCGCTTCGGCCTCTGACGGCGGCGCGTCAGGCGAGCCCGTTGCGACGCAGCACGTGCACGGCGTGCACGGTCGCGTAGCCGCGCCACTCCAGCGCGGCCGCGGGTGAGTAGCTCGCGAAGTCGACCCGCCAGCCGCCGTCGTCCTGCTGCTCGGCGACGAGCTGCTCGAGCTCGCGCTCGACGACGTCCGCGGCGAAGAGCGCCCGCACCGGCCGGTCGGGGAAGGGGGCGAGGTCCAGCGCCCCGAGCGACTCTCCCTCGGCGCCGCCGGCCACCGGCAGCCGGCCGTCGGCGGGGATGAACTCGCCCAGGCGTCGCAACAGCGCGGGCGCCTCGGGGTGCGTGTCGAAGACCGCGTCGAGCAGGCCCAGGGCCGCGTTGAGGGCGATCGCGTGCGGGGCCGCACCAAGCGCGGCGATCGCGTCGAGGCAGTACCGGGTGGCGCGCGCCGGCCACTCGTGCCCGGCGACCGCCGGATCGAACTCGGCCACGCGCTGCGCCGCACCCGCGACGTAGGACGTGATCTGCAGCGAGGAGGCGGCCGGGTCGGCGTTCGCCCAGAACGGCGCCGTCGCCGCGGCGTCGGCGACCGGCAGCGCGAACGCGAGCCCGCCGTCGGGCAGCGCCACCGATGCCAGCCAGTCGCACAGCTCGACGGCGCGCGGGCTCGTCGCCGGCGCGATGTCGCCGAGCGCCTCGAGGGCGTGCAGCGCTCCCCCCGGCTGGCTCTCCGCGGCGCGCAGGTCGGGCTCCAGGCCCCAGCCGTAGCCGCCGTCGGGGTTGCGGTAGCCGTCGAGCGCGGCGAGGACGCCGCCCGGATCATCGCCGCCGAGCAGGAACTCCAGCCGGCGGCGGTCGAGGGTGCGAGCGTGGCCGGCCATGAACGACACGGCGGCGGGCAGATCGATCGGCATGGTCCGAGTCTGCCATCGCGCGTGGGCAGTCGTGGTCGGTCTGTTCATGGCAGGCATGAACAAACCGACCGGGTGAGCGTATGACCCGCCGCGTTCGCCCCGCCCAGCCACACCACCCCCGGACCCGACGCGCTCGCCCCCGCCAACTGATGCCCTCGAAGAAGCCGTTCTGACGAGCGCCTGCCCGTCACCAACCGCGCGCGACAGCGCACCGACGCGCGGACCTCTCATCGCACCTACATGCGCGTTTGCAATACTTGCGTGCGTGCACGCATCTACCAAGCCGGACCCGACCCCTATCGCCGCCCCACCCCACGCCGCGCTCGCCGAGCAACTGCTCGCCCTCTGGCGCGCGGTGATCGCACCCAACGGCGTCGGCGCCTATGCGATCTTCGAGGAGCTCGACCTCACGCTCACACAGGTCAAGGCGCTCATCGCGCTGGCCGCCGCCGAGCTGACCGTCAAGGACCTCGCCGAGCGGCTCGGGCTGTCGCTGCCCGGCACGAGCCGCGCCGTCGACGCGCTCGTCGCGCGCGGCCTCGTCGGGCGGCGCGAGGACACCGCCGACCGGCGCATGAAGCGCCTGCGCTGCACGAACGCCGGCCGCGAGGCGCTGCGGCGCCTCGACGAGGCGCGCCTGGCCGGGATCGCGCAGTTCACCGCCACGCTGCCGGCCGACCAGCGCGAGCGCCTGTCCCGCGCCCTGCGGCCGATCCTCGACGGGCTCGCCGGCGGCGGCGGTGAGCGCCAGGAGCGGTCGTGAGAGCGCGCCTCGCCGTCACCGACGACAACCGCCGCTGGTGGACGCTCGCGGCCATGTGCTTCGCGCTGTTCATGGTCATGCTCGACAACACGGTCGTCAACGTCGCGCTGCCGTCGATCCAGGACGACCTGCACACGTCGATCGCCGGCCTGCAGTGGACCGTCAACGCCTACACGCTGGCCTTCGGCGTGCTGCTGGTCACCGGCGGGCGGCTCGGCGACATCTTCGGCCGCCGCCGGATCTTCCTCACCGGCGTCGTCATCTTCGCCGCCTCGAGCCTGTTCATCGGCTTCTCGCAGACCTCGGCCTGGCTTATCGCCGGCCGCGCCGCGCAGGGCGTCGGCGCGGCGCTCATGATGCCCGCGACGCTGTCGATCATCACGAACGTCTTCCCGCCGCAGGAGCGCGGCCGCGCGATCGGCACGTGGGCGGGCGTCTCGGCGCTGGCGCTGGCGATCGGGCCGGTGCTCGGCGGCGTGCTCGTCGAGCACGTCTCGTGGCAGTCGATCTTCTTCATCAACCTGCCCGTGGCGGTGGGCGCGATCGCCGTCACGCTGTTCGCCACGCACGAGTCGCGCGACGAGACCGTCCTGCCGACGGTCGACTACGCCGGCGTGGCGGCGTTCACGATCGGCATGACGGGCCTGACGCTCGCGCTCGTCGAGGCCGGCGACTGGGGGTGGACCTCGGCGCGCGTCCTCGGCCTGTTCGCCCTGGCGGCCGTCGCGCTGTCGGTCTTCGCGGTCGTCGAGCGGCGCGTCAGGGTGCCGATGGTCGACTTCAGCTTCTTTGCCTCGCGGACGTTCCTCGGCGCGAACATCGTCGCGTTCATCGTCTCCTTCGCGATGCTCGGGATGTTCTTCTTCCTGACGCTGTACATGCAGAACATCCTGCGCTACTCGCCGCTGGAGGCGGGCATCCGCTTTCTGCCCTCGACCCTGATGGTCATCCTCGTCGCGCCGATCGCCGGGCGCCAGACCGACCGTGTCGGCCCCCGGCCGCTCATCGTCGCGGGCCTGAGCCTCGTGGCCATCTCGCTTGTGTGGCAGTCGTTTCTCACCCCGACCTCCGGCTTCGGCTTCCTGCTGCCGGGCTTCGTGCTGATGGGAATCGGCATCGCGCTGACGATGTCGCCGATGAGCACCGCCGCGATGAACGCCGTCGACCAGAGCAAGGCCGGCGTCGCGTCGGGGATCCTGTCGATGAACCGGATGGTCGGCGGGACGCTCGGCGTCGCCGTGCTGGGCGCGTTCATCGGCCAGACCACGTCGCGGGCGGACTTCGTCGACTCGCTCGGCGAGGGGCTGCTGATCGGCGGCTTCGTCGCCGCGGCCGGCGCCGTCGTGGCCTGGAGGCTCATCTCGCCCGAGCTCGCCGGTGGCGCGCCGCGTCCCGCCCCGCCCGCGGGCGACATCAACGCGCCGTCGCCGGTCGAGCCGGCGCGCGAGTCGGTCGGCGCATAGCCGCGGCGCCGCCTGCGGGCGCGAGATGATCAGGACATGCGACGCGTCGCCGTCGTCGGTCCAAGCGGGGCCGGCAAGTCCACCTTCGCACGGGAACTGGGGCGCCGCCTCGACGTTCCGGTCGTGCACCTCGACGCGTACTACTGGCAGCCCGGCTGGACCCCCACCCCGCGCCCGGCGTGGCGCGCACGGCAGATCGAGCTGCTGAGCGGCGAGAGCTGGATCGCCGACGGCAACTACGGCGCGACGTTCGACATCCGCCTCGAGCGCGCCGACACGGTCGTCGTGCTGGCGCCGCCGCGGCTCGTGTGCCTCGCGGGCGCGCTGCGCCGGTCGCTGGGCCGGCACGGCCAGGCGGTCCAGGCCGCGGGCTGCCCCGAGCGCGTCGACCTCGAGTTCCTGCGCTGGATCTGGCGCTACCCGGCCGCGAGCCGCCCGCGTCTCGACGCCGCGCTCGAGCGTCACCGCGGGCGCCTGCGGGTGGTCGAGCTGCGCTCGCGCCGGCAGGCCGCGGCCTTCCTGGCGTCCCTGGTTGAGCCGCGCGAGGCGCGCGGCGCGTAGGATCTGCGCCGACTGAAAGCGCAAGCGAACCGAGGGGTAGCAGGCACCGATGGCCGTCGATCTCAGCCAAGTCGCAACCGTGGACACCGAGCCGGGCGAGCTGCCCGCGACGATGACCGCCTGGGTCATCCGCCAAGAGCGCGAGGGCGAGCCCAAGGACGCCTTCCAGATCGAGGAGATCGAGGTCCCCGAGCCGCAGGCCTTCGAGGTCATCGTGCGCGTCATGGCCGCGGGCGTGAACTTCAACAACGTCTGGGCCTCGCTCGGCAAGCCCGTCTCGGTCTTTCGCTACCACCCCGACGACGACCATCACATCGGCGGCTCGGACGCCTCGGGGGTCGTCTGGAAGGTCGGCCCCGGGGTCACCCGCTGGAAGGTCGGCGACGAGGTCGTCATCCACTGCAACCAGGCCTCCTACGAGGACGTCGAGGTCCACGGCCTCGACCCGCTCGCCGCGCCGAGCCAGAAGATCTGGGGCTACGAGACGAGCTGGGGCTCGTTCGCGCAGTTCTGCAAGGTGCAGGCCCAGCAGCTGCTCGCCAAGCCCGAGCACCTCACCTGGGAGGAGGCCGCCTCCTACGGCCTGACGTACTTCACCGCCTACCGGATGCTGATGGACCAGTGCGACCTGCAGGCGGGCCACAAGGTGCTCATCTGGGGCGCGGCCGGCGGCCTCGGCGTCTTCGCGACGCAGCTGTGCGCGCTGACCGGCGCCGACTGCGTCGGCGTCGTCTCCTCCGACGAGAAGGGCGAGCTCGTGCAGCAGCTCG
>JAUXSD010000052.1 GCA_030681525.1 Solirubrobacteraceae bacterium | reverse complement strand
CGTTGGTGCAGACGAGCAGCGCCACCCCCGCGGCGACCACGTCGGCGATCGCCAGACCGCGGCGGAACACGGCCTCGCGGAACCTGATCGCACGGTCGCTCTGTCCCTCGCGGATCGGGGGCTCCACCGCGCGGCGCAGTGAGCGCCGCCGCAGCGGCGTGCGCGATCTCTCGACGGGCGTGACGCGGCGCGGGGTGCTCATCAGCGGCGCTGCGTAGCTTGCGGGGATGGCTCGTTCTGCGCAAGCCGGTATCCGCGAGATGCCCGCCGGGCGACGCCGGTCGCCGGTCGGAAGGTCTTCGCTACGAATGACAGGAGTGGCTCTGACATGCGGTCCTCTGCGGTCCGGCGCGGCTTGTGAGGCCACGTCCGTCTCGGTTGGCTGAGCGTGTGGCGGAACCCGGATGCCCTGTGGTCATCGGCGGTCCTGCCCTGTCGGCGCGATGATGCGCCGACCGGCGATGGTCATGGACGATGCAGGGGCCACATGTCCTCGACCATCGGCGAGCAACAATTGCAGTGTGTCCGGGCGATATCCGCCCGCATTGCCCACACACGCCATCGACCGCGAGGCGAAGCTGTCGGCTTGAGGGATGGACACAAATTAAGCCTCACGTCGGTCGTGTGCCAGGTGCCGCTCAGTGTCCCCGTATGAGCCGCTGCGCTGCTGCCAGCGCGATACTAATACAGACACACCTCGTCTGCTCGCACGTAGGAGTGAACCCGCACGCACGAGCGCCCCGGAAACCGGGGCGCTCGATGGAGCCGGCGGTGCAGGTCAAGCTCGTCCAGCGGCTAGCAGCCGAGCAGGCGAGCGACGAAGTTCAGGCCGAGGGCACGCAGGATGCGGCACACGAGCCGCCGGGCGCCGTACTGCGCGTTTCCGGCGTTGCCGAGCCCAGGCAGCAGGTTCGTCGACGGACCGACCGGCGCAGCCACCGCGGCGCCGCCGGCCGGAGGCCGGGAGCCCGCCGGGCGGCCGAGGCCGCCGACGCTGCCCAGTCCGCCGAGTGCCGAGCCGATGCTGGACGCCGGGCGCCGCGCGTTCGTCGATACCGCCGGGGCCCGCAGGACCTGGCTGCTCGCGCTGCCGACCTGGCTGGTCGAGCCCTTGAACGCGTTGCCGATGGACCCGAAGCTCATCCCGAACAGGCCGGCAGCCGCAACACCGGTGACCGAGACCATCGCGAGCATGGTCGCCAGCGAGACCGCGAACGCGCGGCGCGGCGCGCGGCGCGGGGTCCGGCGGCTCGGCAGCTGAGCGCGCCGCATCATGCGGTCCAGCGCGTCGTCTTCGGCCACGGGCCGCTCGTCGCGCATGCGCCGTCCCAGATCGGAGAGATCCTGCGGCAGGTCGTCGTGATCGAAGTTGGTCATGTCCGGTAGTACGAGCGGGACGCTCGTTTTTCCGGATCGTTCGAAGTTTCTGTGCGGGCCTGCATTCCGGCCCTCGATGGGGGATCATCGAAATGCGTGCGCGACCACGACATCGAGCGACTCTTCGCAGAGCACTCCCAGCGACTGTACGCCTTCGTGGCATATCGCACGGGCGACCCGTCGGTGGCCGAGGAGATAGTCGGCGATACCTTCGAGCGCGTCGTTCGCACCCGCCGGCGCTTCGATCGCAGCAAGGGCAGCGAGCAGTCGTGGATCTACGCGATTGCACTTAATCTCCTGACCGACCATCAGCGCCGCGCGGGGGTTGAACGCCGCGCATTGGACAGCGCCGCACACGCCGCCGGCCGAGACGCCAACGACCCCTTGACGCGCGTCGCCGACCGCGACCAGCTCTTGCGGGCACTCGAGCGCCTCGAGCCGGACCTCCGCGAGGTGCTCGCGCTGCGCTTTGGCGCCGACCTGCGCCTGAAGGACATCGCTCGGGTCACCGGTCGCCCGCTCAGCACGATCCACGAGCGCCTGCAGCGCGGCCTGCGCCGTCTGCAGGCAGAACTCGAGCGCGACGGCGCGCTCGTACCGCGGGCAGTGCGCAGCCGGCATGGCAGATAGCCGGGTGCCCGCCGCGTGGGCGGCGGTGCGCGCGAGGACCCCGTGGATGCTGCTGGCGCTGCTGCCGGGCGCCGTGACGGTGTATCTGGCCTTCAACGCCGGCGGCTACTTCGCCGGCGAGCCGGCGGCGGCGGCAACCGTCCTGCTCATCGTCCTCGCCGGACGGTTCCTGCTGGCCGGCGATCCCGCGGCGGGTCTGAGCCGGGCACTGCTCGTGAGCGCGACGGCGCTGGCGCTCTTCGCGCTGTGGACGCTGATCTCGAGCGCGTGGTCCGATGCGCCGGCTCGCGCGCTCGTCGAGTTCGACCGCGTGCTGCTGTATCTCGTGGCGCTGGTGCTCTTCGGCTCCCTCGGCGGCGTCGAGCGCCTTCGGTGGATCGTTCGCGGCGTGGCGCTGGCCGCAGTCGCCGTGTGTGCGGCCGGCCTGATCGAGCGGCTGCTGCCCGACCTCTGGGCGGTCGAGTACGCGTCGATCAGCGTCCGCCTGAGCTATCCGGTGACGTATTGGAACGCGCTCGGGCTGCTCGCCGCCGTCGGACTGATCCTCTGCTTCGGGATGACCTCGAGCGAGCGCGAGCCGCGCGTCGTGCGCGTCGTCAGCTGCGCCGCGCTGCCCCTGCTGGCCGTCGCCCTGCTGCTGACGCTGTCGCGTGGCTCGATCCTGGTTGCCATCGTCGGCGTGGTCCTCTTCGCCGTCGTCGGCCATCCGCGCGCGCTGGTGGGCGGCCTCGTTGCCGGCGGCGCGGCGACGGCGGTCGCCGTGATCTACGGCTACGGCTCGGACCTCGTCCTGTCGGACCGACCGTTCACGCCGGCGGCGCTGGAGCAGGGCGAGGGGCTCGCGCTGATCGTCGTGCTCTGCGTCGGCGCCGCGGCATTGCTGCGCGTGCTGCTGCTGCGCGTCGACGATCACCTTGCCGCGGTGCATCTGACGCAGCGCGCGCGGCGCCGCATCCTGACCGTCGGCCTCACGGGCGTGACGGCCGCGCTGCTGGCGACGGCCGTCGCGGTCGACCTGCCGCGCCAGTACGACAGCTTCGTGAGCAGCCAGTCGCCCGCCGCGGCCATTGCGGCTGATCCACGCGCGCGACTGACCGATCCCAGCAGCAACGGACGGCTCGACACGTGGCGGGTCGCGATCGGGCAGTTCGAGCGCACCCCGCTGCGCGGCAGCGGCGCCGGAACCTACGAGGTCGTCTGGAATCAGCACCGGCCCAACGCGGCGCTCGTCCGAGACGGCCACTCGCTGTACCTCGAGGCGCTCGGGGAGCTCGGCGTCGCCGGCTTGGCGTTCATCGTGTGCGCGATGCTCGCGATCCTCGGCGCGATCGCGCTGCGGGTGCGCGGGCCCCACAGGGCGCTGTACGCGACCGTCTTCGCGGCCGCGGTCGCCTGGGCAATCGCGGCGGGCATCGACTGGCACTGGGAAATGCCGGCCGTGACGCTCTGGTTCTTCGCCCTGGGCGGAGCCGCGCTCGCCGGCGGGTCGCGAACCAGCCCAGCGTGGTCGCCGCCGTTCTGGCTGCGCAGCGTGCTCGCCGCCTCCTGCTGCGTGCTGGCGCTGCTCGTACCCATCAGGGTGGCGGTGTCGCAGGACCGCCTGGAGACGACGCTCGGCGCGTTCGTCGGCGGGCGCTGCGACGCCGCCGAGGCGGCGGCCCGCGAGTCGATGCGCGCGGTCGGTAGCCGGCCCCAGCCGTACGAGGTCCTGGCGTACTGCGCGCTCGTGGACGCCGACAGCGGCCTCGCCGTCAGGCGGATGCGCGAGGCGCTGCAGCGCGATCCGCACAACTGGGCGCTGCACTACGGCCTCGCGCGCCTGCAGGCGATGGCGGGCCGTGATCCGCGCCGGGCCGCGCGCGAGGCTCAGCGCCTCAACCCGCGCGAGGTGCTCACCCGCGACGCCGTCGAGCGCTTCGCCGGCCTGCAGCGCCCGTCCCAATGGCGCCGCGCGGCGCAGGGCATGGAGATCGTCCTTCCCGATCTGTGAGCGGCGCGCCGCCGGCCCGCGTCAGCCGGCCGCGGCCGGCTCGGCGAGCACGGGTTCGAGCACGATGACCTTGCCGGCGATCCGCAGCCGGACGCGGGCCGCGATCACCTCCTCCGCGGTCCGGGAGCGCAGGTCGAAGCGCAGCGTGCCGTCGGCCGCGGCGCCCTCGTCGAGCAAGGGCGCCAGCAACGCCCCGGTGCTGTTGGGGCCCGGCTCGGGCGCGACGCGGATGTCGTCGACGAGCAGCCGGGGTGGCTCCGGCCTCACGGCGCGCCCGGTCGCATTCTCGACGCGCACGTCGACGCGGACGATCGCACTCTCGACGGCGTCGACGGTCGCCGGGCGCACGGACGTGGAGGCGATATCGACGCGCAGCTGCTCCGCGGCGGCCGCCGGGGTCGGCGACGTCGGCGCGACGACCGGCGCGGAAGACGGCGTGTCGTCGTCACCGGTGAGCGCGGCGATCACGATCCCGAGCAGGGATCCCACCGTGCCGGCCACGACGACGACCGCCGCGAGGCGCGCCGCCGAACGCAGCAGCATGGGCGTCCGGCTCGGGCCCAGGCGTTCGCGGCCGGAACGCCCGCGCAGCAGGCCGAGCCGGCCCGGCCGATGCGCGACGGGCGCCGCCGGCGGTTGCACGGGCGCGGGCGCGGGCGGGGGCGGAGGTCTGCGAGCCCGTGGCGGACTGGGATCGGGCGGACGGGCTGTGGGCTCCTCGGCGAGGCGCGCGCTCGTCTCTGGCGGTGGCTCTCGTTCGGCGGTCGACTCCTGCGCGGCGCGCGCCGGCGGCGCGGGCGAGGTTGGTGCGCGCGCCGACCCTGCCGCCGCCGCGTCGTCGCGC
>JAUXSD010000051.1 GCA_030681525.1 Solirubrobacteraceae bacterium | reverse complement strand
GGAGGACCACCACATCGGCGGCTCGGACGCCTCGGGGGTCGTCTGGAAGGTCGGCCCCGGCGTCACCCGCTGGAAGGTCGGTGACGAGGTCGTCATCCACTGCAACCAGGCCTCCTACGAGGACGTCGAGGTCCACGGCCTCGACCCGCTCGCCGCGCCGAGCCAGCAGATCTGGGGCTACGAGACGAGCTGGGGCTCCTTCGCGCAGTTCTGCAAGGTCCAGGCCCAGCAGCTGCTGGCCAAGCCCGAGCACCTGACGTGGGAGGAGGCCGCCTCCTACGGCCTGACGTACTTCACCGCCTACCGCATGCTCATGGACCAGTGCGATCTGCAGGCCGGCCACAAGGTGCTCATCTGGGGCGCCGCCGGCGGGCTCGGCGTCTTCGCGACCCAGCTGTGCGCGCTGACCGGCGCCGACTGCGTCGGCGTCGTCTCCTCCGACGAGAAGGGCGAGCTCGTGCAGCAGCTCGGCGCCAAGGGCTTCATCAACCGCAACGAGTTCGCGGGGATGATGCGCAAGGGCGGCGAGAGCGACGAGGAGGAGAAGGCGCGCTTCGCCGAGTCGCGACGGTTCGGCAAGCGCGTCAAGGAGATCCTCGGCGGGCCGCCCGACATCGTCTTCGAGCACGTCGGCAAGGCCACGTTCCCGACGAGCGTGTTCGTCGTCAAGCCGTTCGGCAAGGTCGTCATCTGCGGTGCGACCTCCGGCTTCGATCTCGACTTCGACGTGCGCTATCTGTGGATGCGCCAGAAGCAGATCATCGGCTCGCACTTCGCCAACGCCTGGGAGTGCACGAAGGCCAACGACCTCATCCGGGAGTCGAAGATCCGTCCCGTCCTGTGGAAGACTATGCCCTTCGAGGGTGTCGCGGAGGCTCACCAGCTCATGTACGAGAACTCACATCAAGGCAAGATCGCGATCCTCGTGGGCGCGACTGAGACCGGCCAGGGCAAGACCGCGGAGGGCGCGGGAGCGATCCGCGCCGAGGTCGGCAACTGATGGCCGGCGGCGTCGTCCATCTCCCCTTCTACGCGACCGGCTTTCGCGGCGACGACCTGCAGGCCGCACTCGAGCTGATCGCCTCGATCTCGACGAAGTACGGCGCGACGCGCTACGAGGTCTTCCGCTCCCGCGACGACCGCTACAAGTTCCTGCTCTCGGTGGCCTTCGACGACAAGCGTGGCTGGGATGCCTACTGGTACGGCCCCGAGTTCACCGAGCTGCGCGCGGCCTGCAGCGGCTGGTTTCAGGTTCCGCTGCTGTACGTCTGGAACGACCTCGTCGCGCACGGCGAGGTGCGCGAGCGGGCGGCGGCCGGCGCTACGGCCGGCGAAGCCGGCTGACCACCGGGTTGGCGATCTTCCCGAGGCGGTCGACGAGCTTCAGCCACTGCTTGGGCGCTAGCCCGAGCGCATGGATGCCCGCGCCGGTCGTGTTGCCGAGCGGCCGGAAGCCGATGTGGATGTGGTCGGCGTGGTCGGACATCCCGAACGCGGTCGGCGCGCCCGGGTAGCTCATGAGGCTGATGATCTGCGCCGGCGCCATCGTGCCCTGCAGCGTCAGCAGCCGGCGGACCGTGATGTCGGCGATCGAGCCGGGGCCCTGGTTGCCGATCAGCGACTGGCCGTTGATCTTCGAGATGTCGACGCCGTTGCCCGACGAGTGCTGCGAGACGTTGCCGGTCTCGGTGAAGAAGCGGTGGCCGCAGCGCATCGATGACACCGTCGGCTTCAGGCCGTTGGCGGCGAGGAACTCGAGCGTCGCGAGCACTCGGCGGTCCACGATCCCCGCCTCGATGTCGCGCCGCCCGCAGGCGTAGATCTCGATTCCCGGGTTGGCCAGGACGCGCTTGGCGAGCGTGTCCTTGCTCATGAGCAGGATCTGGCCGATCGACCCGCCGGTGAGCGCCGCGGCGCCGCGCGCGCGGAAGATCGAGGTCGACTCGAGCAGGCGCCAGCCCTCGATGAACGGCTCGGGATCGATCTGCGGGACGCCCTTGCCGGGCGGGCGGATCGAGAAGCGCACGTGCGGCGCGCTGCCGGTCGACGTCGAGCCGACGCGCCCGAGGATCGTGCCGGCGATGACGCGGCGCCCCGCGAACATCCGCCTGAGCTCGAGCTCGTCGCGCTCGAGGCCGACATCGCCCGCGAAGTAGGAGCGCAGGTTGGCGGCCGCAGGCAGCGCAAACGACGCATCGAGGATCTGGCGGCGCCCGCCGGACTCCAGCGCGCGCGACCGCCCGGGGTTGGCGAAGAGGCGTTCCTTGGCGGCGACGGCGGGGGGCGCAGGAGCGCCGGCCGGTGCGTCCGCAGCGGCGGCGCCTGCCGCGCCGGCCTGCGCCGCGCCGCCGGCCGCTGCGTCCGCCGCACTGCGGTTGGAGCCCGCGCTGGCCGGCGCGTCCGGAGCCGGATCGGCCGCGGGCGCGGCGAGCGGCGTGCGCACCGCGGTCGGCCGTGGCGGCGGCTGCTCCTTGGCGACGAGCACGTTGCGAGCCAGATGGCCGAGGTGGGCGTAGGTGTACGTGTTGCCGTAGGCGTCGCGCAGGATCACGAAGCGGCCGAGCTGCGGGCTGCGACCGATGCGCATGATCCGCCCGTCCTGCACCGCGACGACCGGCGCACCCGACGGCGCGTCGATGCGCAGGTCGCGGCGCGCGGGCGCGCCCGGGGCGCGATGCGTGTAGGTGATGCGCGCGGCGATCGGTGAGCGCCCCTGCGTCAGGCCGGTCAGCGAGCCGACGAGGTCCGACGGCAGCCCGGCGATGAAGCGCGCCCGCTGCAGCACCGAGTCGACGTACCAGCCGGCGTGGTTGTAGGCGAAGATCGCCTTGCGCAGGTCCTCCTCGGCCCCCGCCGCCTTGAGATAGCGGGCCGCGGCGAAGATCGCGTCGACCGGGTTGTAGGGGTCCTTGCGACCGTCCTCGTTGGCGTCGACGCCGTAGGCGCGCCAGCTGGCCGGCATGAACTGCATCCAGCCGGTCGCGCCCGCCGTCGAGACGTTGAGGTTGCGGCCGTAGTCGGTCTCGATCTCGTTGATCGCCGCCAGGATCTCCCACGGCACGCCGTACTGGATCCCCGCGGCCTGGTAGATCGACAGCAGAAACGGCGGGATCGCGAAGCGACCGATGAAGAAGTTCGGGATCTGGGCGGCCGAACCGGTGGGTCCCAGCGCGCTGCCCAGCGTGCCGCCCTCGGCCGCTTCGTCGGCCTGATCCTCGCCGGCCTCGTCGCCGGCGTCGGCGCCGTCGGTGAGCCGGCCGGGCGTGGTCTCGCGCGGCGGCGGCGCGACCAGCGGCGCCTGGCGCTCCTCGGGCACCTGGAACCTCGGCAGCGGCTCGCGCGCGAAGTCCAGCGGATCGCCGACCGGCGGCTTGTAGAAGCTGGGGGCCTGCGGCGGAGGGGGCGCGGCGGGCGACGCCACGGACGGCGCCGGCGCAGGCACCGTCGGCGGCTGCGCCGGCGGCGGCGACGGCGTCGTCGTGGCCGGCGTCGTCGTGGTCGGCGTGGCCGGGTCGGTGGCGGGCGTGGTCGTCGTCGGCGTCGACGAGTCGGGCGCGGCGTCCTCCGCGCCCGCCCCCAGCGGTGCGGGCACGGCAGCGATGCCCACGCCGAGCGCGAGGATCGTGGCAAGTCGCCGGGGGTTGCGACTGGGCGGTGTTGGGGACTCGATCAGGGGTCCTCGCATCGCGTCGGGGGCCGAGGACCGGCCCCCAGCCGCCTGCGCACGCTACCGGACCGGACGGCGACGCCCCGCCAGATCGCTTGCCCGCCGCGTCCGCCGCGCCTTCTCGGGCCGCTGTGCGCCCTACCGCGGTGCGTAGTCTTCGCCGATGCATCCGACCCAGCACCGCGGCCTGCGCGAGCTGTACGCCATGACCCGCCAGCTGCGCAACCACTGGCGCGCGCTGGCCGAGCGGATCGACGCGGTCGCGCCGCAGGAGGCCCAGGTCCTGCGATCCGGCGCCGAGCTGGCGGGCGCGCTGCTCGGCGAGCTGGGCGAGGTGACCGCCGCGCGCGGCGTGTACGGCAAGCCGACGGCGCAGGGCCTCGGCGCCCGCCTCGCCGGCGTGCACAACGGCCTGCTCGACACGGCGCTCGAGGTCAACCAGGCGCTGCGCTTCGCGGCGCTCGACGTCGTGCACGTCGTGACGCTGCTGGACTTCCTCGCGCGAGCCGCCGCGCACGACGACGACGTCGAGCTGCAGGGGTTCCTCGCGGGCTGGTCGCAGCGCCTGGCCGCGCAGGAGGACGCGGTCCGCGCGGCCGCCGTCGCGCTGGGCGAGGATCCCGACCGCGCCGTGCTGGCCTGCACGCCGGGCGTCGCGGGCCGCGTCGGCCACGGCGCCGCCAGCGCGCTCGGAACGTTCGGGGAGTGGTTGGACCGTCGCGCCGGCCGCTGAGCGCGCCTCAGGGCGCGCGGTAGTCGGCGCCCAGCCGCACGACCACCGCGGCATCCGCCCCGGCGCGCCCTGGGTTCGCCTGCGACAGCGGGCGGACGTCGCCGACGCCGAGGGCATCGGCGACCAGCCGCGCCTGCTCGTCAGCGCCCGGCCCGTGCTCGACGACGCTGCGCGCCCGCCCTTGATCGATGTCGGTCGCGATACCGCGGACGCTCGCGCCGCGCCGTGCCAGCCCGTCGGCGGCGGCGCGCCCCAGCCCCGTGGTGGTCGTCGCGTTGAATATCGCCACGCTGACGCCCTCCAGCGACGCGTCGCGCTGCGCTGCGGGCGGCGCGGGGGCCGCAGCGCCGCCGGCGGGCGACCGCGCGGAGTCCGGCCGCAGCGCCGGCGCGAGCGTGACCGCCGCCACCGCCACCAGCACCGCGGTGGCCACGGCGAGCAGGGGCCGCGCCCGGCCGGCCGGCACCGGCCGCCAGCGGCCGCGCTCCGCGCGCCGGCGCCCCGCCTCGACGAGCTGGCGCTCGAGCTGTCCGTAGAAGTCGTTCACCCCTGCTCCCTCCCCAGGCGGCCGCGCAGCGCCGCCAGCCCGCGCGAGACCCGCTTTCGGACGACGACCTCCGAGGCGCCCGCGGCGAGCGCGATCTGCGCGTAGTCGAGCTCGTCCAGCACGCGTGCCTGCACCGCCGCGCGCTGCTCGGCCGGCAGGCCGGCCAGCTCCTCGAGGACGCGCGCCTGCGGGCCCTCGCGCACGGCATCGGTCGCGATGCGCTCGAGCTCGGCATCGTCGAGCTCCAGCCGCGCCATGCCCAGCCGGCGCCGCGCGCGAAGCTCGACGGCGCCGCGGCGCGCCAGCGTGCCGAGCTGGCGGTGGGCGATCCCGTACAGCCAGCCGATCGCCGGCCCGCGCGCCGGATCGAAGCGCGCGCAGCCGTCCAGCGCCGCGGCGAACGTCTCAGCGGTGAGGTCGGCCGTCGCCTCGGCGTCGCGCGTGCGACGCCAGAAGTACGCCGACAGCGCCCGCACGTGGCGCCGGTAGAACACCGCGAACGCCTCCGGCTCGTGCCGGGCCGCGCCGAGCAGCTGCTCGTCGCTGCGCTCGCTCGCCGCCGACGAGGACATCGACGCGGCGGATGGCGACGAGGTCGGGTCCATGACCGTACTTAGCGCCGCGGCCGATCCTGTGACCGCTGCGCCGAGCCCGTCGGCGGAGCACCTACGCCGCGTCGCTGCGCTCGCTGTCGCGCTCGATGTCGGCGCGCAGCGTGCGCAGCGCCTGGCGGATGATGCGCGACACCTGCATCTGCGAGACGCCGACGAGCCGCGAGATCTCCGTCTGGGTCAGGTCCTCGGCGAAGCGCAGCCGCAGCACCTCGCGATCGCGGTCCGACAGCACGTCGAAGGCGCCGTCGAGCAGGACCCGCATCTCCGCGCGCCCGATCTCCGGGTCACGCGAGCCGATCGAGTCCGCGAGCGTGACGTCGTCGCCGGTCGGCTCGTCGAGCGACCGGGTGCGCCGCGCCTCCTGGCTCTGGATCGTCAGCAGCACCTCCTCGAAGGGCTCCTCGACGGTGTCCGCCAGCTCCTGCACGGTCGGCGAGCGCCCGAGTTGCGTCGTCAGCTCGTCGCGCGCCTTGGCCAGGCGGATCTGCAGCTCCTGCATCCCGCGCGGCACCCGCATCGCCCACGTCTTGTCGCGGAAGTGGCGCTTGATCTCGCCCAGCACGGTCGGCGTGGCGTAGGAGGAGAAGCGCACCTCACGCGAGAGGTCGAAGCCCTCGATCGCCTTCATGATCCCGACGCAGGCGACCTGGACGAGGTCGTCGATCGGCTCGCCGCGGCCGCTGTAGCGCCCCGCCAGCGCGCGTGCGAGCGGCACCATCTCCTCCGCCAGCGTGTCGCGCGCCCGAGTGTCCCCGTGCACGTGGTACGCCCGCAGAAGCGTGCGCTCGCGGTCGGCCCGACCGGCGTTCGTGCGTGCCCCCTCGTTCACCTCCGCTACAGCCTCCCATACCGCGCGCCGCCCCGGTACGCGGGAGTCCGGCGGCGACGCCTCAACCCTGCTCGAGCGGGGCCATCGTGAGGCCGGCCCCCTGCAGCTGATCCCAGTACAGCTCGGCGGCCTCGCGGTGTCCGGTCCACACGATCGCCAGGCCGCTGCGGTGGATCGTGTCGGCGATCCGGAAGCCCTGGTCGACGCTCACGCCGGGGATGTAGCGCGCCAGCGTGTGGGCCACGTGATCGAAGGTGTTGTGATCGTCGTTGCGGACGATCACGCGCCAGTGGCCACCCAGCCCGCTGCCGGGCGGACCCGTGCGCGGCTTCTCGATCGTCTGGCTCATGCGACCCTCAGGATACGAAGGCTCAGCCGCCCGCGCCAGCCCTGCGCAGCCCCTGCAGGTAGCGGTCGATGCCCAGCCACTGGTCCTCGGGCGGCATCGCCTGCGCGAACGAAGCGGCGGCGTCGTCGTCGAGCTTGGCGGCGAACTCCGCGCGCAGGGCGGCGGCGTAGCCGTCGCCATCGGTCCGCGCCGCCAGCTCGCTCCAGCGGGCGAGCGCCTCGCGCAGGCGCTCGAGATGCTCGGTCACGTCGCGGAAGTCGCCGAAGTGCGTGATCGCCAGCGCCTGCGGCTCCCAGGCCGCGATCGTGTCGATCGACGAGCGCCAGGCCGCGAGGTCGAAGTCCGGTGGGGGCGTCGGCGCGAGCAGCAGCTCGCCGGGCGGCATCCGCACGCCCGCGGTGTCGCCGGCAAACACCCAGCCGGAGTCCGCGTGGCGGTAGGAGACGTGGTGTGAGGCGTGGCCGGGCGTGTAGGCGACGGCCCAGCCGTCCTGGCTCTCGCCGCCGTGCAGCACGCGCAGGTTCTTCTCGGGGATCGGCACGACCTCGCCCCACAACCGGTCGAACTCATCGCCGTACAGGCGCTTGGCCGACGCGACGAGCCGAGTGGGATCGGCGAGGTGACGCGCGCCACGCTCGTGGACCCAGACCTCGAGGTCCGGCCAGCGGCGCACGAGCGCGCCCGCGGCGCCGGCGTGGTCGAAGTGGATGTGCGTCAGCAGCAGCGCGCGCGGCTCCTCGTCACCCAGCGCGTCGAGCAGGGTGTCGGAGGTCGACTCGGGGCCGGGATCGACGAGGACGTCGTCGACCTGCCACACGCAGATGACGTGCTCGCGGCCCTCGTGGAAGACGTCTATCGCCCGCATGTGTCGCCCTCGACGCTAGCGCGTGCGCCCGCGGGGCGATGTGAACGCCGCCGCACTCCAGCGGGGCACGAGGCCGCGCCGCGCGTGCCGCCTGCCCGGACGGGCAAGCGGCTGGAGCGTGAGGTTCGCGGGCGGGGCCTAGGCCTCTTCCTCGGCGGCGTCGGGGCCGCCCGTGTCGTCGTCGGCCGTCGGCTCGTCGTCGCCGGCGTCGTCAGCGCCGCCCTCCTCCATGAGCGCGGACACGTCAAGCGCGTCGTCGTCGCCCCCACCCTCGCCGCCGGCCGGTCCGGCCTCGTCGGCCTTGGCGATCTGCTCGTCGGTCAGAGCATCGACGCCGACCGGGATCTCGCTCTCCGCGGGGCTGTCGGTGCCGGGGTCGGGATCGACGTAGCCGTGGACGTCCTCAGGGGTCGCTTCATCCGCTGCCATGGGTCCTCCTCCAGTGGTTGATGTAAAGATCCGTACCCGATCCGGGTGGGAACGTACCCGGAGGCGCGCCGGTACGATCGCTGCGATGAGCCAGCCCCCCGCTCACCGCCTGCCGGAACCAGACCGGCCGTGGATGATGCGCACCTACGCAGGGCATTCCACCGCCCGCAGGTCCAACGAGCTGTACCGCTCGAACCTCGCCAAGGGCCAGACCGGCCTCTCGATCGCATTCGACCTGCCGACGCAGACCGGCTACGACGCCGATCACGAGCTCGCCCGCGGCGAGGTCGGCAAGGTCGGGGTCCCGATCGCCCACCGCGGCGCGATGGCCGAACTCATGGACGGCATCCCGCTGGAGACGATGAACACGTCGATGACGATCAACGCGACGGCGGCCTGGCTGCTGGCGCTGTACGTCGTCACGGCCGAGGAGCACGACCTCGATCCGGCCGCCCTGCAGGGCACCACGCAGAACGACATCATCAAGGAGTTCCTCGCGCGCGGCACGTACGCCTTCCCGCCCGCGCCGTCGATGCGGCTCATCGCCGACCTCGTCGCCTACACGGTGACCGAGGTGCCGCGCTGGAACCCGATCAACATCTGCTCCTATCACCTGCAGGAGGCCGGCGCGACGCCCGTGCAGGAGATCGCCTACGCGCTGTCCAACGCGATCGCCGTGCTCGACGCGGTCCGCGCGCGGGTGGACGAGGAGCTCATGGGCAAGGTCTTCTCGCGGATCTCGTTCTTCGTCAATGCCGGCGTGCGCTTCATCGAGGAGCACGCCAAGCTGCGCGCGATGAGCGAGCTGTGGGAGCAGATCGGCCGCGACCGCTACGGCGTCGAGGATCCCAAGCAGCTGCGCTTCCGCTACGGCGTGCAGGTCAATTCGCTCGGGTTGACCGAGTCGCAGCCCGAGAACAACGTCCAGCGCATCGTGCTCGAGGCGCTCGGCGTCACGTTGGGTCGCAACGCGCGCGCGCGGGCGATCCAGCTGCCGGCCTGGAACGAGGCGCTCGGCCTCCCGCGGCCCTGGGACCAGCAATGGTCGCTGCGCATCCAGCAGATCCTCGCCTACGAGACCGACCTGCTCGAGTACCCCGACATCTTCGAGGGCTCCATGGTCATGGAGGGACTCGTCGCCGAGCTGGCCGAGGGGGCGCGGGCGGAGATGGCCGTCGTCGAGGAGCACGGCGGCGCGGTCGAGGCCGTGCCGTACATGAAGTCCGCGCTGGTGGATTCCCACCGCGAGCGGATCCGCCGCATCGAGGCCGGCGAGCTCATCGTCGTCGGCCACAACAAGTACCGCGAGACCGCGCCGTCGCCGCTGGCCGAGGGCGAGGACGGCGGCATCATGACCGTCGATCCCGGCGTCGAGGCGGAGGCGATCGCGTCGCTGCAGCAGTGGCGCGCGACACGTGACGCGGGCGCCGTGGAGCAGGCCCTCGAGCAGCTGCGCGCCGCCGCCGCGGACGACGCCGTGAACATCATGCCCGCCACGATCGCCGCCGCCCGCGCCGGCGCGACGACCGGCGAGTGGGCGCAGGCATTGCGGGACTCCTTCGGCGACTACCGCGCGCCGACCGGCGTCGGCGAGGCGTCCGCCGGGCCCGACGCCACCGGTCCGGAGCTCGAGGAGCTGCGCGACGAGGTCGCCCGCGTCGGCGAGGCGCTCGGCCGGCGGATCAAGATCCTCGTCGGCAAGCCCGGCCTCGACGGGCACTCCAACGGCGCCGAGCAGATCGCCGTCCGCGCCCGCGACGTCGGCATGGAGGTCGTCTACGAGGGGATCCGGCTGACCCCCGCGCAGATCGTCACCTCGGCGCTGCAGGAGGGCGTGCACGTCATCGGTCTGTCGATCCTGTCGGGCTCGCACCGCGAGCTGATCCCCGGGATCATCGACGGGCTGCGGGGCGCGGGAGTCCAGGCGCCGGTCGTCGTCGGCGGGATCATCCCCGAGGCCGACGTGAGCGGTCTCAAGGCGGCCGGCGTGGCCGCCGTCTACACGCCCAAGGACTTCGACCTGACGGGCATCATGCGCGACATCGTGGCGCTCGTGGCCGAGCGCAACGGGGTGGCGGCGACCAGCCGTTGAACACCTGAGCCGCGCGCCGGTGCGCGCATATGCTTGCGACCGTGATGAGCGCGCTCGTGCTCGCGGCGGACGGCGGCATCCCCGGTGGCGTCGCCACGGTCATCTCGGCCCTGCTGGCCGCCTTCATCGGCGTGGCATCGCTGGCGTTCAACGCGGCCAAGGCGACACGCGACCGGCGGCGCGATCTCTACAGCCAGGCCTACAAGGTCTCGATGAGCTGGATCGAGATGGCCTACCGCGCACACCACTGCCGGCAGGGCGACGACAAGGCATTTCTGGAGAGCTACCACCGCCTGTGGGAGGAGGGGCGCTACTTCGAGGGCTGGATGTGGACCGAGTCCGAGGAGCTCGGCTACTCCTACCAGTCCTTCACCGAGGCGGTGCGGTCGGTCTGCGAGCCGTTCATCGAGGGCACCTGGCAGACGCGCGGGGACAGCACGCGACCGTTGCAGCCGCTGGCGGTCGAACCCACGCCCGAGACCTACAAGGCGCACATCGACGCCTTCCTGCGCGACACGCGCGAGCACCTGTCGTTCAACCCGCTGACGAGGTACCGGATGCGGCGCCGCGTGCGCGCCCGGATCGAAGCGGCGCCGACGGAGGCCGCCCGCGACGTCGCCGAGTCCGTCGGCCACGGTGAGCGCGAGGACGCCTACATCCCGCCGCGCGTCCCGCCCGGGCTGACCTGAGCTCGCGGCGTGCAGGTTCACGAGACGGGTCGCGGCGGGTAACGGGCTCGGTGATGGGCGACGACGACGCCACGAAGGACTGCCCGCGCTGCAGCGGCCGGGGCAAGTACGCCGACCCGCAGAAAGGGCCGCTGGTGCAGATCACCTGCCGGCTCTGCGACGGCTCGGGCCGCGTGGCGTCCGATACGCCCGACGAGCCGCCCGCCAAGGAGCCGACGCAGATCCCGTTCGGGTCAGAGCCCGACGAGGCCTGAGCGGACGAGCGTAGGTTCGCGCCGGGACGTCCGATGCCGCATCGCGCTGGTCACCTGGCGGCGATCGCGCGCCGTAGCGATGGGCGGAGGCTGCAGGTTGCCAGCGGTCACGCGCTGAGAGCGGCTGCCGCCTGGCGCCGCGGCCGTCCCGGCTGGCGACCCTTCCGAGGCACCGCGCCACCCGCGGTCGGTGTGTCGAATGTGGTCGCTCCGCGTGCACGATTCGACACACCATCGCCCGGACCTCGGGCCGCGGTCGCGTAATGACGCGCCGAGTCCGCATAGCGCGCCTGGCGCGTCACGACCCCACGGCGCGCGAGGCGCGGCTGCCACCGAGCACCGGTGTGGCGAATCCCTCGCGCTGGACGCGAACCACCCGCCACACCGCCGCCGGCACTGGCAACTGGCATCCGCTTCGCTGTCTCCGTGAACGTTCGTCTGTGGAACTCGCCGGCGAGTCGCGTGGCGGCTCGCCCATCCCGCTGAGGGACACTTGGCTATCGCCGTCGCCCGAGGGCTCGACGCTCCGCCGCTTCCACGCGAAATTTGACCGCGGCCCGAAACTCGAGCTCCGCTTGGACACTGGACGCGAGGCGGACTCACCGACCCGGCCCGGTGACGCTGTTGGCGACCTTCCTGCTCGTGGCCTTCGCCGTGCCTGATCAACGACTTCGTCCGAGCCGAGCAGCTCAGGTGCGTCGAGTCGCCTGACGCTGCGGGCCGCTGAGCCGGCCCTACTGCGCCAGCGCGTCGAGCTCCGCGCGCTCCAGCCGGCCATCGGGGAAGCGCAGGTGCGCGTCGTCGCCGATGCACACGACGCTGTCGGCGCCGCCGCCGAGGATCTGCGCTGCGAGCAGCGTCGCCGCGAGTCGGTGCACGTCGCGGACGAGGCCGAGCGCGAGCAGCGAGCGCGTCTCGTTGGCCACGCGGCCGTCGCCGACGCGCAGGATCGTGCGGATGTCGCCGTGGATGCCGCGCGCGGTCATCGCGACCGAGATGTTCTCCAGGTCGTCGGCGGTCACCGCCGCCACGGCGCGGGCGCGGTGCAGCGACAGCCGCCGCATGAGCGACGGGTCGGCGGCACGGCCGATCACCACCGGCAGCTTGAGCTCCTTGGCGATGCCGACGCGTTCGCCGTTCTCGTCGGCCTCCACCGCCACGAGCGGGATCCGGCAGGCGCGCAGCAGCAGGCACAGGCGCATCCCGACCTGGCCGAGGCCGACGACGACGACGTGGTCGCGGCGCGGCACGGCGTTGCGGCCGACGAGGCCGGTCAGGCGCCGCTCGACGAAGCGGTTGACGAGGCCCGCGGTGAACGCCGCCGCCAGCAGCAGGGCGACGATCATCGTGACCGAGGTGAAGAGCTTGTACCAGGCCGGCCCGTCGGCGACCTTCTGGTTGGGATCGACCGTCACGAGCGTCTTCGCCGAGCCGTAGATCGCGTCGACGGCGCTCTCGTCGAGCGTGAACATCGCGGTGACGGTCTCCAGCGTGAAGACCGCCGCGAGGCCGATCGCACCGAACAGCAGCATCCCGGCGCTCTTGTCGTAGGGCGTGAACAGCGCTCGCGCCAGCGCTTCGACGCGCCGCGGCCGCGGGGACTTGATCGGCGCCTCGGAGACTGCGCCGTCGCCCTCGATGAGGCCGACGGGCTTTCCGTCCTTGAACGTCACCGCGGTGAAGCGCTCGTCGATGCACGGTCCCGCCAGCGAGGGCGCGACGATGTCGGCCAGCGAGGTCATGCGCGTGTTCGGTACGACCTCCCCCACCTGCTCGACCATCGTCTGGTCGAAGATCGTCAGCAGCAGCGGCACGTCCTGCGAGATGCCCCGGACCATGAGCGCGAAGCGCAGCACGATCGCGTCCTCGCGCTCGACCACGGCCACGGAGTCGACGTCCTCGCCCTCGAGCGCCTCGCGCACGTCGTCCTCGTCGGGCTGGCACAGGCGGACCACCCGCGCGCCGCCGGCCTCGAGCGCCCGCGCCGTCTCGTTGCTCAGGTCGCCGTCGCCGATGAGCAGGACGGCCGGCGGCTCGTCATCGTTGCCGTTCGGGTCGGGCTCGTCCGGCTCGTCCGGCTGCTCCTCGGCACTCACGGTGCCAGGTTCCCGCGCCGCGCCTCGATTCCTGCGCGCGGGTACGCTGCGCGCGATGGCAGCGCGCATCGTGAAGGCCGACGTCTCGCCGCCCGACCGCGAGCGGATCGAGGCGCGCTACGCCGCGGAGGGGTTGCGTCCGTACGCGTGGGGCAACGCCCCCGGCGACCGCTACGACTGGCACGCGCACGGCTACACGAAGGTCCTCTACTGCGTGACGGGCAGCATCGTCTTCCACACCCGCGACGGCGATCTCGCGCTCGAGCCGGGCGACCGGCTCGAGGTCGATCCCGGCACCGAGCACGCCGCCACGGTCGGTGGCGAGGGCGTGCTGTGCCTCGAAGCCGCGGCGTGAGCGCGGCGACCGCCTCGGCCGCTGCACTCCGTGCGGTGGTCCATCCAGCCGCAACGCCGGGTGTACTAGCGTCCGGCGCGATGCCCGCCACCGGCGAAGATCTCGGGCGTCGCCTGCGCGAGGGCGACCTGTCCGCCGCGCCCGCGGTGCTCAACCTCGTCGAGAGCCGCGCGCCCGCCCACCGCGACGAGATCGACGCCCTGCTGCGCGCCGTCTCCCCCGCCGCGCTCGGCGGCGAGGCGCGGGCCCACCTCGTGGGCGTGACGGGTCCGCCCGGCTCCGGCAAGTCGTCGCTGCTGTCGCACCTCGTCGCGGCCTGGCGGGCGCGCGAGCGCAGCGCTGCGGTGCTCGCCGTCGACCCGTCCTCCAAGCGCTCCGGCGGCGCGCTGCTCGGCGACCGCGCGCGGATCCTCGTCGACCCCCGTGACGAGCAGGTCTTCATCCGCTCGATGGCCGCCGGGGGCCGGCTCGGCGGCCTCGCGCCCGCCACCCGCGCCGCCGCCCACGCGCTCGCCGCGGCGTTCGACGTCGTCGTCATCGAGACGGTCGGCGTCGGTCAGTCCGAGACCGAGGTCGCCGAGGTCGCCGACACCGTCGCCGTCGTGGTGCAGCCCGCCGGCGGCGACGTCCTGCAGTTCCTCAAGTCCGGGATCATGGAGATCCCCGACGTGCTCGTCGTCACGAAGGCCGATCTCGGGCCGGTCGCGCTGCGCTCGCGGCGCGACCTCAACGCCGCGCTGCGCTCGCTGGGCGCCACGGAGACGAAGGTCGTCGCGGTCAGCTCGCTGTCTCCACCGGCCGGCTTCGACGAGCTCGTCGCGGCGCTCGACGAGCACCGCGGCCGGCTCGACGTCGCGGCGCGCCGGCTCGCCGCGCGCCGCGCCAGCGCGCTGGCGGACTTCGTCGCCGAGCACGGCGAGCGCGGGCTGCGCGCGATCGGCGGGCGGCGGTCGGCGCTCAAGCTGCTCGGCGAGCAGGACGCGGCGCTCGACGTGCCGGCGCTGCAGCGCGCGCTCGAGGCGCGGGCGGCGGCATGAGCGCCGCCCGCCGCCGGCTGCTCGTCGACCTGCTGATCATGGTCGCCGCGTTCGTCGCCGCCACGCTCGTGGCCGAGGCGGCGGGGGCCGCGAACCTCGGCACCGCGATCTCCTTCGGCCAGATCGGCTTCGCGATCGCCGCGTTCTACGTCGTGTTCAGGCGCTGATGCTCACGGCTGCGACTGCAGCGTGGCGCCCGGCTCCGACAGCGAGATGACGCGCCAGTCGCCGTCTTCCTTGATGAGCCGCACGAGGTCGGTCGAGGGCACCTCGCCGCCGGCCGTGGAGCGCACGCGGGCCAGCGCCTGGTCGCCGTTGACCTCGACGCCGAGCACCTGCAGGCGCGGGTTCTGGCGGTCCTCCAGGCCCGTGCGCAGCGCGACCTCGCAGGGCAGGCCGGCCGCCCGGACGCGCTCGACGAGGTCCTTGGCGTAGAGGTCGTCGCAGATCGTCTGGTAGTCCTTGTCGCGCGTCGCCGCCGCGTAGTCGTCGAGCGTCTCGGCGACCGCCTCGTTGTCGTCCGGGCCCGGCTTGAGCACCAGCACCGCGCCGACGACGATCACCGCCAGAACGGCAAACGCGATGATGCGAGCGCGGCCGCGCAGCTTGCCGAGCCTCGCCAATGGCTTGCCCAGGAAGCGCAGCGACCGCAGGAGCCGCAACAGAAACCTGCCGATGAAGCGAAACGGCTTGCCGACCGCGGAGACGACCTTCTTCATTGGCGCGGCAGCCTAGTACAGACCCCCTAGACCATGATCCTGCTGCTCACCTTCGCGTTCCTCGCCGGCGCGGCCACCGCGATCACGCCCTGCGTGCTGCCGGTGCTGCCCGCGCTGCTGTCGGCCAGCGGCACCGGCGGGCGCCGCCGGCCGGCCGGGATCGTCGCCGGGCTGACGATCACGCACGTCATCACGATCGTCGGCGTCGCCTCGGTCGTCGACGGCGTCGGCGTGGGCGACGGGACGCTGCGGACGGTCGCGATCGCCTTCCTCGCCCTGTTCGGCGTCGCGCTGCTCGTGCCGGGCGCGGCGGAGTGGATCACGCTGCGCCTCTCCTTCCTGGCGCGCCTGGCTGCAATCCGTCCGCGACGCAACGCGGACGGGTTCTGGTCGGGCCTGCCCGTCGGCGGCGCGCTGGGCTTCGTCTACGCACCCTGCGCCGGTCCGATCCTCGCCGCGGTGATCTCGGTCAGCGCCTCGTCGGGCACGACGGCGAAGATCGTCGCGGTCGCGACCGCCTACGGCCTGGGCTCGGCCGTCGTGCTGCTCGGTCTCGCGCTCGGCGGGCGCCGGCTCATCGACCGCGTGCGCCGGCGCGGGCGCGGCGCGGTTCTGCAGCGCGGCTTCGGCGCGGTCATGGTGCTCACCGCGGTGCTCATGTTCACGAGCGTCGACCTGCGCTTCCAGGAGGCGCTCGCCAGCCGCTTCCCGTCGTTTCTGACCAACCCGACGGGCGGCCTGGAGAAGTCCGCCGCGGTGCAGGACGAGCTCGCCGAGCTGCGCGGCAGGCCGAAGTTCGACGACGCGGTCGTCGACGCGATCGCCCGCGTGGCGGCCCAGGGCCACGCCACCGCATCCGGCACGGGGACGTCGGCGCTGCCGGTGCTCGGCCGCGCGCCCGAGTTCGCGCCCGCCGCGCCGCGCTGGTGGAACTCCGCGCCGCTGACGCGCGCCGGGCTGCGGGGCCGCGTCGTGCTCGTCGACTTCTGGACCTACACCTGCATCAACTGCCTGCGCACGCTGCCATACCTCAAGGCGTGGGACGCGCGCTACCGCACGCAGGGACTGACGATCGTCGGCGTCCACACCCCGGAGTTCGCCTTCGAGCGCAGGCCGTCCAACGTCGGCGCCGCGATCGGCCGCCAGGCGATCCGCTACCCCGTCGTGCAGGACAACGAGTACGGCACCTGGAACGCGTTCGGCAACCAGTACTGGCCCGCGAAGTACCTCGTCGACGCCCGCGGGCGGGTGCGCTACGTCCACTTCGGCGAGGGGGAATACGAGGAGACCGAGGCGGCGATCCGCGCGCTGCTGCGCGAGGCGGGCAGAGGCCGGCTCGGCGCGACCGCCCGGCCGCGCGGACAGATCGAGACCGTCGGCCACCGCGCGACCCCCGAGACCTACCTCGGCAGCGCCCGCGCGAAGGGCTTCTCCCCCGTCGGACCGCAGGACGGAACGCACGACTACACGGCGGCGAGGCCGGCGGGGCTGCCGCTGAACGTCTTCAGCCTCGGCGGGCGCTGGCGCGTGGACCGCGAGTCGGCCCGCGCCGTGCGCGCGGCGACCATCACGGCGCGCGTCTTCGGCGGCGCCGTCTACCTCGTGCTCGCCTCCGCGGGCGATCGGCCACGGCGCGTGCGCGTCGAGCTCGACGGCCGGCCGATCCGCGCCGACGCCGCCGGCGACGACGTCCGCGACGCCACGGTCACCGTCCGCGGGCAGCGCCTCTACAACCTCGTCAGGCTCGATTCGCCCGGCGAGCACGTCCTGGCGCTGCGCTTCGACCGGGGCGTGAGCGGCTTCGCGTTCACCTTCGGCTAGGTGCCCCGGGCGATCCCGGCGGGGTCAGCGGGGCTACTACCATGGCCGCGCATGGAAGCAAACGAAGCCCGCTCGTGGCTGCGCTGCTATCGCTGCTGGTCGACCGACCTCGAGGTGCAGGTCCACTACGAGGGAATCCACAAGATCGATCCCGAGACCGGCGAGCGTGCCGAGCCCGTGGACGAGCTGCAGGAGGCCGTCGTCCAGTGCCTCGAGTGCATGCACGACCAGCCGCATCTCGGCTTTCACAACGGCCGCGTCGAGCCGATCGAGGACCGCTGGGAGCGGATGATCGCCGGCACGCCGTGGGTCGCGTCGTGCACCGTGACGGTCGACGCCGACGAGGTCGAGACGTGCTCGGGCCCGGAGGCCGGCGACGCCCTCTCCTACGCCGCGTTCGGCGACTACGGCACGCGCGAGTTCTTCACCCACGTGCGCTTCCACAAGCACGACGGCGACAAGATCGTCGTCCACCTGCTCGTCGAGCTGTACGCGCGCTCGCTCGACGAAGCCACCGGGGTGCTCGAGGAGGCCGCTCGCGGCGCCCTCGCCATCACCTCCCTCGCCGAGGAGTCGCGGCCGCCCGCGGCGACCGGCGAGGAACGCCACTAGTTGGCGTTCGCGGTCAGGCGGGCATCAGCGCCGCGCTCGCCAGCGACTGCGAGAACGGCACGCACCAGAACACGACGGTGTCGTAGCGCGCCAGGTCGACGCCGGCCGGGATCGCGTACTGCTGCGTGCCCTTGCTGCCCTTCAGCGCGCCGATGTCCTTGAAGGTCTCGCCGCCGGCGTCGGTGGCGAGGTAGACGCGCACCTGCGGGCCGGGGTCGATCTCGAAGCCGTCGGAGAGCGTCAGGCGCCGGCCGCCGGCGGCGAGCCGCACGACGCGGGCGGTGCCGTCGGCGTCGTGTCCCTCGGGCCGCACGGGACCGGTCAGCTCGACGACGTTCTGGCGCGTCATCTCGACGGGCTCGGGCTGCGGGGCGAGCGGATCGCCGCCGGCGGGCAGCCCGCCCCGGCTGGCCGGCACCCCGGTCACGATCTCCTCGTCGACGACCGTGTCGCGCACCGAGGTCCAGTAGAAGGCGAACGCCGCGGCGACCGAGCACGCCAGGAACGTCCCGCGCACCCACGGCCGCAACTCCGGCCGGCGCTGGCCGATGCGCCCGAACAGCACGCTGCAGGCGACGAACCACAGGACGCCGAGCACGATCGTGCTCCAGTAGCCCGGGGCCACCACGCCCGACCAGAACCACAGGCCGGCGGCGATCGTCAGCACGACCACCGGCACCGCCAGGAGCTTCGCGGCCAGGCTCACGAGCGCACGAGGTTCGCCCGCGCGAGCGTCTGCGTGAACGGCACGCACCAGAAGATCACGCTGCGGTAGCGGCGCAGGTCGACGCGGTTGGGGATCCGGTACTGCTGGTTGCCGCGGTTGCCCTTCAGCCGGCCGAGGTCGATGTAGTCGTCGTCGATCCGGCGGTCGCCCTTGGCGGCGCGCGGCACGAGCCAGACGCGGACCTGCGGGCCGGGATCGATGCGGAAGGCACGCAGCGTGAGCACGCGGCGCCCGTCGCCCGTGCGCACGACGGCGGCGTTGCCGCGGGCGTCGTGGCCGACCGCGCGGACCTTGCCGTGCAGCAGCTGCACGTTGGCGGCCCAGCCCTCGGCGGCCGGCGCGGCGAGCAGCCCGGCGACGGCTAGGGCGGCGGCGATGAGAAGGCGTGGCATCGTCACGTTGTCGCGCTGGCCGCCACGGCGTTACGGCGCGCGCCTACGGATAGATGCCGCGCATCTGCGCGGCCAGCGCGACCCGCTCGATCGCGACCGACAGCGCCGCCAGGCGCCAGTCGCAGGCCAGCCGGTCGGCGGCGTCGGTGACCCGTCCGAACGCCGCGCGCAGCTGGCGGCGCAGGCGCTCCTGGATGTCGAGCTCGTCCCACGTGTAGCGCTGGTGGTCCTGGACCCACTCGAAGTACGACACGGTCACGCCGCCGGCGTTGGCGAGGACGTCGGGGACGACGAGGATGCCGCGCTCGCGCAGGATCGTCTCGGCCTCCGGCGTCGTCGGTCCGTTGGCGGCCTCGACGACGAGCTCGCAGCGCAGGCGAGGGGCGTTCTCGACCGTGACCTGCTGCTCGCGGGCCGCCGGGATGACGATCTCGCACGGCACCTCCAGGACGTCGGCCGGGCCGACGTGCTCGGCCTCCGGATAGCCCACCAGCGTCCCGTGGTCGGCCACCCAGCGCGCGACCGCGGGGATGTCCAGGCCGTCCTGATCGACGATCCCGCCGGTCGCGTCGGAGACCGCCACCACCCGCGCGCCGATCGCGTAGAGCTCGGCGGCGGCGACCGCGCCGACGTTGCCGAAGCCCTGGATCGCGACGCGCGCCTCGCGGATGTCGAGGCCGATGCGCTCGCAGACGGCCTCGGTGACGTAGACGACGCCCAGGCCGGTCGCCTCCCGCCGCCCCGTCGTGCCGCCGAGCACGACCGGCTTGCCGGTGACGATCTCGAAGACCGAGTGGCCCATCATCTGCGAGTACGTGTCCATGAACCACGCCATCTCGCGCTCGCCGGTGCCCATGTCCGGCGCCGGGATGTCGCGGTCGGGGCCGATGACCGGGATCAGCTCGGCGGCGTAGCGGCGCGTGAGCCGCTCGAGCTCGCCGGCGCTCAGCGTGCTCGGCGTGCAGCGCACCCCGCCCTTCGCGCCGCCGTAGGGCAGGCCGAGCAGCGCGCACTTCCAGGTCATCCACATCGCGAGCGCCGCGCACTCGCCGAGCGACACGTCGGCGCCGTAGCGAAAGCCGCCCTTCGTCGGGCCCATCGTCAGCGTGTGCTGCACGCGGTAGCCGGTCAGGCCGAGCACCTCGCCGGAGTCGCGCCGGACCGGGAAGTTCACGACGAGCGCACGCCGCGGCTGGCTCAGCCGCGTGACGAACTCCGGCTCGAGCTCGAGCAGCGCACCGGCGCGGTCGAACTGGTTGGAGGCGATCCGGTAGAGCTCCGAGCCCCACTCGTCGCCGGGGCCGACCTGGTCGCCTTCCTGCGCCTGGACGTCGGTCGCCATCACGGGGAACGTACCGCGCGGCGGCCGGGGATGCGCGCGGTGCAAAGATCTGCGCATGCGGCTGCTCGTGCTCGGCGGAACCGGCTTCGTCGGCCGCCACATCGTCGAGCACGCGCTGGCGCGCGGCGACGACATCACGCTCTTCAACCGCGGGCGCAGCGCGCCGGGGCTGTTCGCGGACGTCGAGCTGCTGCGCGGCGACCGCGGCGGCGATCTGCGGGCGCTCGCGGGCGGCGGGCCGTGGGATGCGGCGATCGACGTCACCGGCTACCGGCCGCAGGACGTCGGGGCCAGCTCGCGACTGCTCGCCGAGCGCGTCGAGCGGCTCACGTTCATCTCGACGATCTCCGTCTACGACGCCCCGTCGCGGTCCGGGATCACGGAGGACGCCCCGCTCGCCGCCCTGAGCGGGAGCGGTGGCTGGGAGGACTACGGGCCGTTGAAGGTGCTGTGCGAGCAGGAGGTCGGGGCGGCGCTGCCCGGCCGGGCGCTGATCGTGCGGCCTGGGATCGTCGCGGGCCCGCACGATCCGACGAACCGCTTCGCCTGGTGGGTGGCGCGCGGCGCGCGCGGCGGCCGCCTGCTCGCTCCCGGCGCGCCGCAGCGCCCGCTGCAGCTCATCGACGCCCGCGACCTCGCCGCCTTCGTCGTGGAGCTGACCGCGGCGGGCACGACCGGCACCTTCAACGCCGTCGGCGACGACCTGACGTGGGGCGAGATGCTCGCGGCCTGCTGCGCGCTCGGCCCGGACGCGACGCCGGTCTGGGTGCCCGACGCGACGCTGCTCGCCGCCGGGATCGACGAGGCGCAGCTTCCGCTGTGGATCCGCGCCGACGATCCCGCGAGCGTCGGCTTCATGCGCATCGACGGCACGCGCGCCCGCGCGGCCGGCCTGCTTCACCGGCCGATCGAGCAGACCGCGCGCGACACGCACGCGGCGCTGCGCGCCGAGGACGGGCCCGGCCTCGACCCCGCCCTCGAGGCGCGGCTCATCGCGGCCTGACGATCCGGTCGACGAGCCCGTAGGCCACCCCCTCCTCCGGCGTCATGTAGCGGTCGCGCTCGGAGTCGGCATTGATCTGCTCGGCGCTCTGGCCGGTGTGCCGGGCGTACAGCGCGTCGAGCTGGGCGCGCAGCGCGATCGTCTCGCGCGCGTGGATCGCGATGTCCGAGCTCTGGCCCTGGTAGCCGCCGGTCGGCTGGTGGATGAGCATCCGGCCGTTGGGCAACGTCAGACGCTTCCCGCGCGCCCCTGCCGTGAGGATGAGCGCCGCCATCGACATCGCGACCCCGCAGCAGATCGTCTGCACGTCGCAGGCGATCGACTGCATCGTGTCGTAGATCGCCAGGCCCGCGTAGACCTGGCCGCCGGGCGAGTTGACGTAGAGCGCGATGTCGCGATCGGGCTCGGCGGCCTCGAGGTGCAGCAGCTGGGCGACGACGAGGTTGGCGATCTCGTCGTCGATCGGCTGGCCGAGGAAAACGATCCGCTCGTTGAGCAGGCGGCTGTAGATGTCGAACGAGCGCTCGCCGCGTCCGTCCTGCTGGACGACCATCGGGACCAGGGGCATGGTGACCGGCTCCTTCCTTCCGCGTTGTCGTGCAACCAAGCGGTTGCATGTGAGGTTGCCGGCACGGTAGCATGCAACCCATCAGTTGCACGACGAAGGAGCCGTTCGGATGGACGTCACCCGCGAGATCACCCTGCCGCTCGAGCCCGACGACGCCTGGGAGGCCGTCACCGACCTCGAGCGCTGGCTCACCGACGCCGGTTCGCTGGAGCTCGAGCCCGGCGCGGAGGGCGAGCTGACGCTGCGCGACGGCGAGACGCGCTGGGCCACGGTCGCGGCCGTGCGCCCCGGCGAGCACCTGTCGTTCTGGTGGCACGCGCCCGACGCCCTCGCCACGCTGGTCGAGCTCGACCTCGTGGCCGTCGCCGACGGCACGCGGGTCGTCGTCGTCGAGAGCGGCTACGCCGGTCAGCCGGTCTGCGGCTCACCGTGGGCGGGCGGCGCGAGCGCCGGCCCGCGGGCGCGCAGCGCCGCCGCGGCGACGGCGTCGCCGAGCTTCCCGCTCGGCCGCGCGCACGTGCTCACGACGCTGGAGTGGGAGCCCGCGCTGGCGCGCCTGCGCCGCGCCGGCGACCTCGTCGAGGCGTAGGGAGTGCCGGGCGCCGCCGACCGCGAGCAGGCGATCTTCGCCGCGCTGGCCGATCCGACGCGACGCGCGGTGCTGCGCACGATCGCCAGCGGCGAGGCGGTGACCGCGACCGAGCTCGCCGCGCGGCTGCCGGTCAGCCGGCAGGCCGTCCAGAAGCACCTCGCCCAGCTCGAGGACGCGCGGCTCGTCGACGGCGAGCGCGTCGGGCGCGAGACGCGCTTCGCCGCGACCCCCGCGCCGCTGGGCGACGCGATCGCGTGGATGACCGCCGTCGGCGCGCGGTGGGACGAGCGGCTGGCCGCGCTCGGCGCGGCGGTGGCGACGCAGGGGCCTTCGCCCGGCGCACGCTGAACCAGGCCACGCCGCCGGGGCGCACCGCGCGCCGTCGCGTGATCGTCGATTCGTCGAGCCGCGCGCCCCGGCGTCGTGCGCCGGGGGGCGGGCGCCGTAGGGGTCCCGATGAGCGTCACGCCGGCCGATCGCGCGATCTCGCCCCCGCCGGGCGGCTGGCCCCGCTCGCCGACCTTGCCGCCACGGAAGGTCCCGCCCCGACCCCCGAATCGGCGAGGCCACGGCATCGGCAGCGCGATCGTCGTACTCGTCGTCGGCGTCGCCGTGAAGCTGGGGATCCTCTCGCTGCTGTTTCAGACCGTCCCGGGGGCGCTCGGGTTCGCCGCGAGCCACCCCACCTGCCGGGCGGCCGGCATCACGAAGCCCGCGGCCCGCGAGGGCACCTGCGCCGACCGTCGCGGGCTGTTCGGCTCGTCCGTCGTCTCGGTCGTCGTCAACCGCGCGAACACCCTGCGGATGCCCGGCTACGACGCTCGCCTGGTGAAGTCGACGGTCGAGCCCACGCGGGTCAAGGGCGGCGGCGACGACGACTACCCAGGCGGTCGCGGCTGGCTGGCGTCGTACGTGGTCTCGGTGACCAACCGCAGCGACAAGCCGCTGCGGTTCGACACCGACGCGAAGGACATCAGCCTGATCGTTCCCCTCTCGGCGGGATCGGGCGAGCAGCTGAAGGTCTTCCAGACGCGCGCGCTGTACTACTACAAGGGGCCCTCGCTGGGCCAGCAGGCTCCGATCGCCCCGGGCGCGACCGAGACGGGATGGGCCCAGTTCCTGGTGCCGATCTGGGCGCGCCCGATGCTGCGTGCGCGACCGGCCGACCTCATGTTCTCCGCGAACGGCAAGGACCCCCGCGACTTCCACGGCCTGATCCGCCTCTGGAAGTAGGGCACCGGTTCGCGCACAGGCTCGCGCCCGCGGCGTGAACGCCACGGGCGCGCTTCACGCGGACGGGCTCAGCGCCCGCCGCGTGTCTTCTTGCGCTTGCGGATGCGCAGCCAGCGCTTGATGAGCGCAACCATCTAGGCAGCCTCCAGTCGCTCTTCGAATGCCTTGAGCTGATGTGAGATCTCGGCGGGCAGGTCGTCGCCGAACTTCGCGAGGAACTCGTGCACCTGCGGCAGCTGCGCCTTGAACGCCTCGGGGTCGACGGTGACCACCTGCTCGAGGTCCTCGTCGGAGATGTCCAAGCCCTCGACGTTCAGCTCGCCCGGCGCCGGCACGATGCCGACGGCAGTCTCGGTGCCCTGCGCGGTGCCCGCGCAGCGCCCGAAGATCCACGCCAGCACGCGCGAGTTCTCGCCGAAGCCCGGCCACAGGAAGCGGCCGGTCTCGGGGTCCTTGCGAAACCAGTTGACGTAGAACAGCTTGGGCAGCTGGGCACCCTCGCGCGCGCCGATGTCGAGCCAGTTCTGGAAGTACTCGGCCATGTTGTAGCCACAGAACGGCAGCATCGCGAACGGGTCGAAGCGCAGCTGGCCGACGCCGCCGGCCGCGGCCGCGGTCATCTCCGAGCTCATCGTCGAGCCCAGGAAGACGCCGTGGTTCCAGTCGAACGCCTCGGTGACGAGCGGCACGACGGTCGCGCGGCGTCCACCGAAGATCATCGCGTCGACCGCCACGCCCTTGGGGTCCTCCCACTCGGGCGCGATCGCCGGATCCTGCGCCGCGGGGGCCGTGAAGCGCCCGTTGGGGTGCGCGGCCGGCGTCTCGGAGTCGGGCGTCCAGTCGTTGCCCTTCCAGTCGATGAGGTGATCGGGCTTGTCGTCGGTCATGCCCTCCCACCACACGTCGCCGTCGTCGGTCAGGCCGCAGTTGGCGAACAGCGTGTTGCGCTCGACCGTCCGCATGGCGTTGTAGTTCGTCTTGTCGCTCGTGCCCGGCGCGACGCCGAAGAAGCCCGACTCGGGATTGATCGCGTAGAGCTTGCCGTCGTCGCCGAACTTCATCCAGGCGATGTCGTCGCCGATCGTCTCGACCGTCCAGCCCTCGAGCGTCGGGATGAGCATGGCGAGGTTCGTCTTGCCGCAGGCGCTCGGAAACGCGCCCGTGACGACCTTGACCTCGCCCTCGGGCGAGGTGAGCTTGAGGATGAGCATGTGCTCGGCCATCCAGCCCTCGTCGCGCGCCATCTTGGAGGCGATCCGCAGCGCGAAGCACTTCTTGCCGAGCAGGGCGTTGCCGCCGTAGCCCGAGCCGAAGGACCAGATCTCCCGCGTCTCGGGGTAATGGACGATGTACTTGTTCTCGGCGTTGCACGGCCAGGCGACGTCGGTCTCGCCGTCGGCCAGCGGGGCGCCGACGGAATGCACGCAGGGAACGAACTCGCCGTTCTCGCCGAGCACGTCGAGCGTCTTGGCCCCGACGCGGGTCATGATCATCATGTTCACCGCGACGCAGGCGGAGTCGGTCAGCTCGACGCCTATGTGGGCGATCGGCGAGCCGAGCGGGCCCATCGAGAACGGCACCACGTACATCGTGCGCCCCTCCATGCAGCCGTCGAAGAGGCCCTTGAGCTTCTCGCGCATCTCCTCGGGATCGGTCCAGTTGTTCGTCGGGCCGGCGCCTGCGGGCGTCTCCGTGCAGATGAACGTGCGGTCCTCGACTCGCGCGACATCACCGGGGTCCGAGCGCGCTAGGAACGAGTTGGGCCGCTTGGCGTCGGCCAGCTTCGTGAACGTTCCCGCGTCGACGAGCAGCTGGGTCAGGCGGTCGTACTCCTCCGCGGAGCCGTCGCACCAATGCACGTCACGGGGCTTCGTCAATGCGGCAATCTCGTCGACCCAGTCGACGAGCTTCTGGTTCTTGGTCGGCACGGTCGTCGTGTCGCTCACGCGTGGTTCCTCGCCTGTTCGCTTGTCTCTCTTCCCCGATTGTGGCGCAACTTCGCCGGGAGTGGCGGGTCGAGACACGTAACGGACAGTGCATCCATCGCACGGAGTGCGCCGCGCAACCGGCGCCGCGGGCGATCCGCCCGCGCGAAACCGCATATCAGCGGACCAGTCGAGATCGGCCAGTCCCCCGCCTACGCGCGGGGGCGCGGGTTGCCCTCGCGCGTCCGCACGACATTGGAGGAATCCATGCACGAACCGCACACCTCGAAGACCCGACGCCTGCTCGGGCGGGCGCCGCGCACGCGCTCGGTCGTCGCCGCAACCGGAGTGCTGGTCATCTGCGCCGTGCCGTTCGCCAGCGCGCGTACCGGCGACAACCTGCGTGAGGGCCTGCGCAACGGGACGACCACCGCCGAGACCCAGATCATCTCCAACATCGGCTCGACCCTGACCCCGACCGGGGGCTACTCGACGCGCCAGTCCAACCTCTCGGGCTCCGGCGGCGGTGCCGTCTATGGCTGCCGCTCTGCGGTCGGCGGATCGGCCGCCAAGCCGCGCCCGCAGAACCCGTGTCTGCGCGCGAACAACCTCAACACCGGCTACGCGTTCGAGTTTCATGCCTCGAACGGCCCGATCACCGGCCTGATCTCGGCTGGTGCCGGCGGCGACTCGAAGAAGCCGTTCGTCACGAACGCCACCGGCGTCGCGACGGGCCTGAACGCTGACCGGCTCGACAACCTCGACGCCGCCCAGATCATCACCGCGGCCCGCGTGAAGACCGCGCTGGACGCCGACACGTTGGATGGCCGCGACTCGGGCGACTTCCTCGCGCTGTTCGCGCAGGTCGCGGAGGACGGAACAGTGGGCGAGGGAGACACGCGCGGCGTGCCGAACAACGGCGTGGCGCATCCTGGCGCTGTCGGCACAGGCGTTTACACCGTTGCGTTTACGGGCAACCTCGCCAACTGTGCGCTCGCGGCGACGATCACCGGAGCCACCCCGGGTGAGATCACGGCGACCCCTGCCGCGGTTGCTGACGGCATCACCACCGTGACAGTCCGGACGTTCACGTCCGCTGGTGCGGTCAACGATCGCCCGTTCCACCTCAGCGCACACTGCTGATATCGAGCCACATGTGACGTACCGAGGGGGCGCTTCGGCGCCCCCTCGTTCTGCCATAGCGACTGCGCTTGCTCGATACCTAGCTCATCGCACGCGCAGCGCTACGGCTCGACTTCGCGATAGCAGATATCCGTAACCGCCCTCGCTTGGTACCAGAGCGCGGACCTTGAGCGTCACCCCCGGTCGACGGACGCGCAACCGGTAGGCACCGGAGAATCGTCCTTTCCGGTCAGTGCGCAGCCTCACGAACTTCGTCCAAGCCGCCCCTGGCGACCTTCCCTCCATGAGGACGGTCTTGCCGCGCTTCGGAATAGGACTACTGAGAACCTGGCCGCTAAAGCGAAGGATACGCCCGCGCAATTTTGCGCGAACGCGCGATGCTGCGCGAACGCGCAGCCTCAGCGTTCGTGAGAAGACCTGGCTGCTCCCGGCGGGCCGATACAGCAGACGTATCCGCCGCGACGGCCGAGTGGTCGCGACACGAGTGGAGAACGAACCGTCGGGCTTCGTTTCGATGCGCGAGCGAGAGAGCTCTCTAGCCCCGCGTCGATCATGCTTCTCAAGGACCTCGATCGCCGCACCGGCGCCGATCGGCGCGGATCCGTCGGTCAGTCGGCCGGTGACGAAGACCCGTCGGCCGTACGGCGCTGTCAGCGTTGAACCTGAAGGGCCCTTGAATCGCGCACTTAGCGTGTATGCCACTGCTTGGCTCGCCGCAACAGGGGCGTCATTGCCTACCTCGACCGCCGGTTCACCGCGAACCTCTTGCACGTTTCCCGCAGCGTCGGTAACGCGGACCCTCAATTGGTAGGTCCCATTGCGAACCGCGCGAGTATCGACACTAAAGGTCTCGTCCAGCGATGTCGGGCACACAGTAAAATCGGAGTAGTGGCACCGTGCCGTAAGGTCCCGGCTGGCCACCTGGGTCTCACCAAGCAGCACATCGACGCGGCTGAGTCCCGATTGCGCGTCAGAAGCCGCAACCTGCAACGTGCCAATCCCCTTCTGCGTCCGCCCCTCGAGCAGGGTGCCCGTCGGATTCAAGACGATCGGCGCAACGTCTTCACCTAAGGTGAACTCCATCCCGCGGATGAGCAGAGGCACGCGGTTCGCGGCGAGGCAGGGCCCTGGCGCACCGGTAACACCGAGTGCACACGTGAGGCCGAGCATGTAGTAGTCGGTGTTAGGAGGGAACTGTTGCTCAGCCACCAGGTACTCTGACCCTGGCGGAGAGTTGGATATCCCCGGTATGGCAGATCCATCTAGCGTACGACCGCGTGACCAAACTCCGAGTGGATGGCCGGACCCGCCAAGCCTAGCGGCGTACCAGACAACGACCTTGACGAACTCGATGTCGTTACGCGGACTCGGCGGTCGTCGAATCAAAATCAGTCCGTCGTGTTGCCACGGTAGTTGTTGCGACTCATCGAGGGCGAACGCGATACCACCACCACTCGCGCAGCCATCTACTATCGAGATGGTCGGGTCCGGCTCATGCGGACTCCAGGGAGCCATCAGAGAGTGCCCGTGGCCCGGTACGTTGCAATTCCGCATGATGTACGTGCCAGCGCGCGCGGACTGGACGCTCATCAGAGCTAATAGGAGGAGTCCTGCAGCGAGGCCCAGGACTCTCGGCGCTCGCAAGACAGTCGTCGTGTGCGTGAGGCCGAGCGGGCGTGCGGAAGGTAGAAGCCGCTTGGTATCGCGCTGCCCGAGACTCCGCTTGGGATCAACGCAGTCCCGACTCTTGTTTTCTGCCCTCTTCGGCACCACCGCTCCTTGTCGCGAAGCCTTTCAGTGTCTAGGCCCGTAGCAGAAGAGGTTCGCCCCAGCAGAACTTGAGGAATCTGCGCAATTTGCGAAGTTTTCAGCTTCAGCTCGCCCCGTGCTCCCGCCGCGGCACCAGCACGAGCCGCTTGAACTCCGCCACCAGCACCCCGTCCTGGTTGAGCACGCGCGTGTGCACGCGCACCGTCCCGCGGTCGGGCTTGGTCTTCGACTCGCGCTTCTCGAGCACCTC
>JAUXSD010000050.1 GCA_030681525.1 Solirubrobacteraceae bacterium | reverse complement strand
ACGCTCGCGGTCTGCGCGACCGGGTTGGCGTCGACCTTGAGCACGCCGGGACGGTGGGAGAGCACGCCCTCCACCACCGCCTTCTCGCTCGCGTAGTTCAGCCCACCGACATGCAGGACCGTCGTGACCTGACCGGGCTCGTTGGGGCGGCAGCGACCTCAGCTGTCGCCACGGTTCCCATCCCGCGGCCGCATCATCATCCACATCATCGCGCCCATCATCGCCATGCACAGGACCAGCGGGAGAAACACGTAGGAACCCACCCCGGTGGCGACCAGGACGACAGCGACGATCAACAGCGAGGCGCAGCTCAGCATGTGACTGGACTTCATGGCTTTCATGGCTCGACCTCTCGTCCGTGTGCAGGTTTGCTCCTGCGGACTGTACGAGCCGGCCGATCGCCTGGCCTCCGCGGCAAGGCGCAGATGCCTGCGGGTTCCTACGGATTGTCGGATCGCCAGAGGGCGGCGCCACACCCGTGGGCGCCGTTGGCCGACGCCGCGCGAGACCTCGGGCGCGCCAACGCGCCCGGTGCCCTATGGAAAACACGCACCTGAATGTGGTCATTGCCACGGCGCTTGCACCAGCCAGCCGGGCCAGCAGTCCAGCAGATCGAGGCTGCGCGCTCCAATGCGCGACCGCGTCAGTGGTCAGATCCGCGAGCCCGCTGCTCAGCCAGCGGATGCAGCAACACCCCCCGCGCCTCGCGCCTCGCGGCTGCCCAGGGGATCGTCGGCCGCCGCCGCCCTGATCACGGCAGCCGGTACGTCGAGGCGTCGCGCCACCGCGAGCGCTCGGCCGGGACCGCCGGACCGCAGCTCGCGGACGGCGGTCACCCGCTCCCCGGGAGTGAGCGGGCCGCGGCGCGCCGCCGGATGATGCGGAGAACGCCCGTTACGCAACTCCAGGCGGCACATCCGCTGCGTCACGGCGTGAGAGGAGCGGCCCAGCAGCCCGGCCAGCACAGCCGGGTTCAGCGCGACGTTGAGGCGCAGCACATCGTCCTCGGCCGCGGTCCAACGCCGACCCGAGCGCGACGCGTTCGATGCTGGCAGCGACACGCCGGTCCGGCGGGCGCGTAGCAACAGGGCCTGCGGCGTGCGGCCGAGCGCTTGGGCGATCGACTCGACGGCCATGCCTTCGGCGCTGAGCAGCCGCAGCCGGCGGTCGTCGAGCTGCGTCCAGGCGCGGGCGTAGGTCGCGACTCCGAGCTTCGCGGCGCGTGCGGCGACGGCCCCCGGGGTGCGGCCGGCGAGCACGTCGGCGATCTGCGTGCAGCTCAGTGCCTGCTCGTAGCCGTCGCGGACGACCACGTCCTCCTGGGCCGCCCAGCGGCGCCGTGGCCGCGGGTGGTGAAGTCCGAGTGGTTGGGCGCGCAGCCGTATCGACCCGACCGAGCGTCCGAGCTCGTCAGCCAGCACGGTGATGTCGCCATCGGGCCAGCGCGACCGCAGGCGCTCGTCCTCGCCTGCACTGTACGGGCGCGACGGTGAGCGTGGCCCGATGATCTGGCGCCGTCGCAGGCGGACCTGCTCGACGGGTCGCCCGAGTTGCTCGGCGACCGCGTGGTCTGAGATGGCCGCGGCGGCGGCCGCGTGTAGCAGTGCATCCTGCGTCCTGGTCCACGGGCGTACGTGGCGGCGGGGTGCGACGCCGAGAACGCGCCGGCGTTCGTCGACCGCTTGCTCGGAGCGGGCGAGTCGCTCGCCGATGGTGCGCAGCGACGCGCCCTCGGCGTACAGCGCGCGCAGGGTCGTGTCGTCGGCGGGTTTCCATCGGCGTGCCATCTACGACGCACACTAGTAGTTGATCGACGCGTGCGTCGCGGTCGCGTCCATGCTCTCCCCAGTCCTATCCCCGGAGCTCCTCGAGGCACTCGCGGCCGCTCCTCAGTGACGGGATCCGGGGACATCGCCCCAGTTGATCACCCCGCGCGCGTCGGTGGCCGGGACGTCGGCCGCGTCGGCACGTCGAACAGGGTCAGCCGCGTCGTAGATGCCTGACGGCGCGTTTGATCGTCAGGATGAGGGCGGCGCCGCCGAGCACGGGGGCTAGCGCCATCACGACCATGCAGAGTTGTCCAATGAGCACCGCGGTCGCGATTCCTCCGGCGGGCACGGCGGCCGCGGTCGCCGCCCCGAGTGCCGCAAGCGCGGCGAGCGTGGCGATGCCGGCGGCCAGCAGCGATAGCGAGAGTTGCCATTGCGGGGGCTGACCGAGGAGGTGGTCGACGCGCTCGGGCGCGATGCCGACGGTGCCGGCCGGTGCTCGTTCGTCGAAGGTGAGCATTGCCGAGGCGAGCGCGGCGCGGTCGCCGCAGTGCTGAACGGCGGCTTCGTCGGCGGCCATTTCCGCGAGGGCGCCGTAGCGATCGGTGACGTGCCGCATGAGCGGCAGGAAGAACAGCGCGTCGCGTAGGACCCGGGCGAGCAGGATGCGCAGCGGGTCGTGTTGCGCGGCGTGGTGTGCCTCGTGCGCCACGACCGCGTCGAGCTCGCGGGCGCTCAGGATGCGCACGGCGCCGGTGGACACGTAGATGCGTGGGCGTAGCAGGCCGGAACAGAATGCCTGCGGGCGCTCGTCGATATAGATGTGCGCGGTCCCGGCGGCGACGCGCAGTTGATCGCGCACGTCAACGCGTCGCAGGAGCCTGCGCTGCGAGCGGTGGTGGCGAACGAGGGTGCGCAGCGCGCAGACGCCGGAGGACGCGCCGATGCTGGCCAGGACGGTCACGAGGATCGCCGGACCGGAGGCGGCCAGCATGAACTGCCGGCACGCGACGGCGATCTCGCCAGTCGTCGGCAGCACGGGCGTAATCGCGTATGGCACGGCGGCGAGGGCGGTCAGGAGTGTGAGCAGGCCGGCCGCACCAAGCCCGAGCGAGAACCGGTAGTAACAGCGGGCGCTAGTCACGTCGCGCGATGCGCCGCAGCGCTTCGCGGCGCTTGGGGTCGAGGTTCTGCACCTGACGTGTGAAATGCAGCAGCGCTGTCTCGCCGAACTCGTTGACGAGCGCCTGTACTTCGCCGGCGGCGCGGGCCTCCATGTACTGCTCGCGGCTGTAGCGGGCGTGGTAGACGTTGGTGCGGCCGTCGAGCTCGCGCGCGAGGATGCCCTTGCGGTGCAGGCGGACCATGATCGTCATGATCGTCGTGTAGGCCAGCGGTTTGTTCTCGCGCGCATTGACGATGTCGAGGATGTCGCGCACCGTCACCGTCGTCGACGTGTGTGCCCATATCGCGGCCATCACCTTGGCCTCGAGCTCGTGCAGCGGCGGCGGCGGCGGCGGTTCGGCGTTCTGCTCGGTCACTGGCGTCATCGTAGCTGTGTGAGAGGCCGACGCCCGCCCTGTCGCAACGACGACGGCTGCGGACCCGCGCGAGCGTGATGATCGCAGTCGCGTCGTGGGTGGCCCTTCGTCAGGCGGGCAATACTACACTGCGTCGTTGTGCCCACCAAGCGCCAGGGTCGGCCGCCGTGAGCGGGCGCCATCCGGTTGCCTGCCTTCGTGCTGCGCGATCGTGGCAGGGTTGCTGCTGGTGCTCTGCGGGCCCCAGACGGCCTACGGGCACGCGGCGTTTCTGCAGTCTGATCCGCGACCCGGAGTGCGTCTGACTGCAGCGCCGGCGCGGGTGACGTTGGAGTTCACCGAGCCGCTGAACCGCATGCTTGCGCAGGCGAAGATCATGCGTGTCGGTGGCGACACGATGGCCGCGCGGACGGTGTCAAGCTCGGCGCGGCGCCTGGTGCTGCGCCCGGCGGAGGAGCGCGGGCGGGGCGCGTATCGCGTGCAGTGGCACAGCGTCTCGACCGAGGACGGGCACGCGTTGGAGGGCTCCTTCTCATTTGGTGTGCGCACGGCGGCTGCGGGCGCGGGGCACAGCTTGCAGCAGAGTCCACTTGCCCGCGGCGGCTGGCTGCGCGTGGGCGCACGGCTGCTGCTGTACGTGGCGCTGCTGCTGTTCACCGGTGCGCTGGTGCTGGCCGTTGTGCTCGGGCGCCCGTGGGACTCGTGGCTGACTGCTGGTGTTGCGGATCGCGTGAGCGGGGTGAGCCTTGAAGCGGTCGGCAGGCGCGAGCGCGCGATCGTCGCTGACCTTGGCGTGTACGCGGTCGGAGCGGGGGCGCTGTCCGCGCTGCTTGAGGGTGTCGATGCCGCGCAGGGACTCTCGCCCGCCGGGTTGCACGACTTTCTGCTGACCAACGCAGCCGGTACGGGGCGTCTGGTTGCTAGAGCAACGCGCACCGCGCCGTCAGAATGTCGGCACGATCATGCGCACGGAAGATCGCCGGGCGAACGTGGGAGAGTCATTTCGCCCTTGAGCGAGCGCCCAGTGACTACGCGTGCTACCGGCCGCTCTCGCGAGGCGCCGACAGGCGCGACGCGCGGGCCGCGACCTGCTGCCCCACGTCGCGCGGAGCGGCACCGCGCGATGCTCTACTACGCTATGTCGTCGATGCCTGCCTTCGCGAGGGCAACACCAGGGTCGCCGGCGCCGGCGCGGGAGCCGTGGGCGGCCGAGCCGGCGGAGACACTGGGTCGCATCCCTCGGCCGACTGCGCCGCCATCAGCCAGCCTCGGGCTTGGCTCGCGCGCTCGTGACAGGTTACTCGCGAGCGGGCCACACCGGCGGGGGGATGTCGACCGGGGAGCTCGGTGATGAGCGGATCCGATCGCATATCTACGGTCGTCGACCGAGACGAGCTGCTTGCAAGCATCGCGGCCCAGCGCTGCCCCTGGTGCGGCCGGCAGGGGCTGCGCTCGCTGGCCAACCACACCGTGCGAGCACATCAGATCTATGCCGACGAGCTGCGCGAGCTCGCCGGGCTGCCCACGGATGCGCCGCTGTGTTCATCGGATTTGAGCGAGCGTCACCGTCAGCTCACCCGCGAGCAAGATCCGACGCAGTGGCTGCATCGCCCCGAGGTATTGCGGCGTCGGCCGTTACCCGCGAGGCACAGTACGACGAGGAACAACGCCGGCGGCGCGTCGAACACCTCAACAGCGTGCGACCAGACGCCATCGAAGCGGCGCGGCGGTGGCTGCAGGCAACGCAGCAAGACCCCGAGCGCGACGCCGCTCACAAGCTAGCTCGGTCACGAGCTCAACGAGCTTTCCGGCCCGGCGAGGAATGCCCCACGTGCGGGGCATGGTTTTGCTCATACGTCGCCGTGGGCCAGGACTACCGCCAGCGCAAGTACTGCAGCGATACGTGCCGCGACGAGGCCCATCGCCTCCGGGCACTCGAGCAAAGGCGCCGACGTGAGCAGGAGCGGGGTCGGCAATGATGCCGCGCGGTGCGATGTAAGTCGT
>JAUXSD010000029.1 GCA_030681525.1 Solirubrobacteraceae bacterium | reverse complement strand
GCCCCGTCACGATCGCGTCGACCGATGCCGGCACGCGCACCGTCACGATCAAGGCCAACACGCGCGAGACCCTGGGCCAGAGCTATGCGACCGGCGACATCACGATCCGCCTCGCCGACGGCGACGGCACCGTCGACGCGATCGCCAACGTCGGCGGCAAGGCCGCCGGGATGGGCGAGGGCGTCATCGTCAACGTGCTGACCGACCTCGTCAAGGCGTTCTCCGCCAACATCGGCAAGGCGTTGCTCGAGCGTGCGCCCGCGCGCCCGAGCGACGATCCCGAGCCCGACGCGGAACCGATCGTGGTCGCCCCCGACCGCGCTGACGACGCCGTGGCGCACGGCGCCGCCGCACCGGCCTCCAACGGTCACGACCCCGCCAGCATCTTCCGGTCGCTCACGAGCCGGTTCGGCGGCCGCCTCGACGTCAAGCTGACGACCGGTCCCGACGATGCCCCGCTGCTGAAGGCCTCCGGCCGGAGCTTCGCGATGCTGCACGACGCCGAGCTCGTCGTGCGCCTGCACCCCGCGCGCTGTGCCGAGCTCGTCGACACCGGCAAGGGCCGGCTCTTCGCCCGCGACGGCCGGACGCACGAGGAGTGGCTCGTCATCGCCGGGCTCGACGCCGCCGAATGGACCGCGCACACGATGGAGGCGCTCGCCTGCGCGCGCGACTGACCCGGGCGCGAGGCCGCGTCAGAGCTCGCGGGTTCTCGGGATGACGAAGGGCGCGGGGGCCGCTCGCGCGTCGCCGGCGACACCCTCGCCGCCGGCGTCCGCGTGGATCACGGACAGGATCGCCTGCCGCGGCTGCGCGGCCAGCCGCTCGACGAAGCCGCGGTGATAGGCCGCAGCGCCGTTGCGGGCCAGCCAGCCGCCGAGCAGCGGAACGGCGAGCAGGCCGCGGGCATCCACCAGGCTCCGGCCGAGGCGGTCCAGCTGGCGGATGAAGAGGCCGTCGGGGTCCATCATCTCGGTCAGGGCCTCGCCCACGGTGGTTGCGCAGCTCCCGACGATCGGGCCGTCCCACAGGCTCTCGAAGTCGGGCGCGCGCCAGTTCTGGGGCGGGTTGCGGGCGGACGTCCGCGGGATCATGCTCTCGGGGCGAAACAGACGATCGCACGCGCCCGTGGCCGCGCGCACCGCGCGGTACAGCGGCTCGCCGGTGAGGCGGCTGCCGGCCTCCCCGAGCCCGAAGGCGACCGCGACGTCGTCGATCCCCGCGCGGGCGGCGGCCACGGCGAGGCCGCGCGTCGCGCCCTCATGGACGTGACCGTCGCCGAACACGAGGTCGCCGCCTTCGATCTCAAGGCCGTGGGCGTTGTCCCAGTCGTGAAACAGGCGCGCCAGGAAATCTCCCACCGACAACTGCGGGTACGGCTCGGTGCGCCGCCGCACCGCGGCCAGCGTCGCGTCGTGCAGGAAGCGCTCGGGCGCAAGCCGAGCCGCCCGCGTCAGCTCGCGCAGCGTCGCGGCCGTGTCCGCGGCGACCCGGCCCTGCAGGTCCTGCCAGAACGTCGGGTAGCGCGCACGCCAGAAGCGGCGGATCTGCGCGACCGGCGTGCGCATGTGACCAGCCGTGAAGGCGTCGGTCAGGAAATGCTGGGCCGCCGCCTCGCGGGCGAGCGCCTGAGCTGCGTCGCCGTGGACGCGCCCGAGCCGGCACGCCTGCTCCAGCGCCACCTCGTGCAGGCGGCGGTAGGCGACAGGCGCGGATCCGAACGCGGCCGACCCGGCCCGGCCGGGGTGGGTCGTCCCGCCCGGGTCGACGAAGTGGTCGTCGTTGGTCGCCGCGAGGATCAGGTGGCGATCGCGCACGCGCCGCTCCACGTCCCGTCGGGACCGCTGGGCACCGCGGGTGAAGTCGGCGAACTCCCCGCCGGGCGCAAAGCGCGCGTCGACGCAGGCCTCGTCGACGGTCATCACCCTCAGCGCGCAGACGATCTCGTCACGGGTCCCCGGCTTCGTGCCCCGCTCGCCCGGGACGCGCGCCAGGCTGAACAGCGTGGCGATGTGCTCACCGCCGTCGGCGTGGCTGTCGTCGCGGCGGCCAGCGCTCGGACCCGGCCTGAAGTAGTCCCCGCTGAGCGCCATGACATCGCCGAAGCCCAGCCAGAACTGCGCCTGCGCGGTCGTCCCGCCCACGTTGACCAGAGCGCCGCCGGATGCCGCATCGCCGACGGCACGATGCTCGTTGCCGTTCACGTCACGGTCCGTGCGGGTGCCGGTGTCGCCTCATGCAGATGTTGGCGCGCCGCGCGCAGCGCGTCTTACCCGCCCTCAGGACGACGCCACGAGCGCCGTCCGCCGGGACCGGACGGCGGCTCCCTCCGCGACGACGACGACGGGAGACGATGCTCTGCGCAGCAGCCGCGCGCCGGCCGACGGCCGAACCAGGCTCCGCCAACCGCGCCTCGGCGCAGCGACGGCGAGCAGCGCGGGCTGAACCTGTGCGACTGTCTGGGCGAGGTGGGCGGCCGGCAGCCGGTACGCGAAGACGTGCCGCAGATCGAGCTCCTCGCCGTCGAGCGCGTCGTCGACGACGCGGCGCACGTCGTCGTGCATGGGCAGCACGGGACGCGTGGAGGAACGCGGGTCCGGTAGCACGTGGACGACGGTGAGGGGCTCTTCGAGCGCGGACGCCAAGTGCGCGGCGACGGCCGCCGCGCTTCCGGAGGCGGCGAGGCTGTCGTACGCCACGGCCACGCCGTCGCCGGTCGGCGACGCCGCGCCGGGTGGCACGACCATGACGGGACAGCCGGCCTGCTCGACGAGCGCGTCCCGCAGGCCGGGCCGCAGAGCATCGGCGACACGCCCTCGAGCGGTGGCGCCGACGACGATGAGGTCAGACGCGAGTTCCCGGGCGATGGTCGTCAGCCCGGCGGCCGGATCGGCGTCCCGCGCGACGCACACATCCGGTCGCGTGCCGAACCCTGCGGCGACGTCGTCGGCGAGAGCGTCGAGCTCACGTGCCGAGACCGTCTGGCCGGTCGTCGGCGCGACGTGAGCCAGCGTGAGCTCGGCACCCATCCGCTCGGCCACGTGCGCAGCGGCGTACGCGACGGCAGGGGCGTGGTCCGACGTATCGATGCCACAGAGGAAGTGCATGTATCGAGCATCCGTCACACCGGCGCCGGCGGCCATCCGGCGCTGACCGCATTTGTGCGCGCTCCTGACCCCATCGCCCGGGTCGGCGCCCCTCACACCACCGCTGTCAGCACCGCGCCGAGCGCCACGGTCCACAGCAG
>JAUXSD010000017.1 GCA_030681525.1 Solirubrobacteraceae bacterium | reverse complement strand
GGCGGCAATCTCTTCGACAACCCCGACCGAATCGTCCACTACAACGGTCCGCCGATGATGCCAAAGGGAAACGCGATGTGGCGGGTGCGACTCCCCACCCAGCACGAGGGACTCTCCGGCTACCAGGACGGTGGCGTCGCGATGCGGTTCTCGCGAACCGACGTGCCAGATCGGTACAGGATCGAGATTGCTGAGATTGGTAGCGCGGAAGCCGAAACGTGGAAGGCGGCCTCGCGCAAGATCGCGACGGCGCCCACCCAGCCACCGCGCAACATGGGCTGGTCGTAGCCGCCGAATCAAATGACCGAGCTGGTTTACCAGGATCGACTGTTCCGCTGGCGCATGGGAATGGCGCTCGGCGTATTGTGGATCCGACGGGTCAAGGAAGTCGCCAGCGCACGTACGTGAAGTCCGCCACGCACAGCGCGTATGGCCGGTCGGCGCTGAAGTCGCGGTTGACGAGATCGGGGCTACGCAGCGCCGCGGGATCGGCAGTCGTCGTTCGCCACGGCTTGCCGCACCGTCGCCACCTAGTCCCACGCGATCCGGGCGAAGCGCGCGCGCAGCTTCGCGCCGCGCGCCGGGTTGACCGACTCGACCCAGCCGATCCGCCCGAGCAGGTGCGCGCGGAAGTCCGCCGCCCCGGCACGGTTCTCGGCGGCCGGGCCGTGGCGGGCCGCGTTGTGCAGGATCGCCCGCAGCCGGTCGTACTCGTCGCGGGGCACGTTGGGGCGCTCGTTGACGACGATGCCGCACACTCGCTGGCGGCCGGCGCGCGTCATCAGCGCCGATTTGCGGTCGTTGACGGTGAAGCCCTCCTCGCCGGCGATCGTCGTGACGAGGGCGCGGATCTCGCCGGCGCGCGCGTGGAGCAGGCCCCCGCCGGAGAAGGTCAGGTCGTCGGCGTAGCGCGTGTAGGTCGCGCCGAGCGCGGTGGCGAGCCCGCCGAGGCGGCGATCGAGGCCGAACGCGGCGAGGTTGGCGAGCGCCGGCGACGTCGGCGCCCCCTGCGGCAGATGCGGCGTGGCCAGGCGGCGGCCGAGGCGGTGGTGGGCGACGATCTGCGGCTGCTCGCGCGGGCGCGGGAGCGCGGCCCACGTCGTGGTCGGTATGACGTTCGTCGTGAGCGCCGTCAGCACATGGGCGACGGCCTCCGGGTAGCCGGCGGTGCGGAAGATCCCGTAGACGCGGCGTGCGGCGATCGACGCGAAGAAGTCCTCGAGGTCGAGCCGCACCACCACCCGCTGTGACACGTGCTCGGCGGCGTTGGTCAGCGCCGAGCGCCCGCGGGTGAATCCGTGCGCGCTCGTATGGGCGGGGATGCGGTCGAGGATCTCGTGCAACACACGCCGCTGGGCCGCCTTGAGGCGTTGCTTGGGAGACTCGATCACCCGCGCCGGCCTGTCGCCGCGCGGAAGCCAGGCGTAACGGTAATTGCGCAACCGCTCGTCCGGCACCGAACGTTCCAGGTGTCGCGCGTCGGCGAGCCACGCGAGGTCGCCCTGGCCGAGTTGCAGAAAATCCGCCAGATCGCGCACCGACGGCAGGCCCGGGACCGGCCACGGCATGCGCCCCATCGCCGGTTCGGGGACGAACCAGCGCCGGACCTGCGGCGCGGCGGGGAGCGCGGCGGGGCGCGGCAGACGATCGATCGCGAGCTCGATGTACGCCGCCAGCTCGCGCGGCCGGTCCAGCGGCGGACGGTGGTAGGCCTCGAGCACCTGCCGCGCCACGGGCAGCAGCCACGGCGGCCGGGTGTCGAGCGCGCCGCGGCCGCGCCGCACCAGCGCAGCCTCGTTCCATGCGCCCGCCAGAAACGCGTGGGCCAGGCAGCGGGCGAGGACCCGGCGTGTTCCCCGGTGGTACACCGAGGCAGATCATGGCGGCGCCGCGTACCGACTGCTCTTCGTCGTGCGCGCCCGGCGTTGCTCCCGGAGGGCGCAGTCGCGGGCTCGCGATGCGCTGGCGAGGTGATGGGGTGTCCCCGGGGTGTCCCCGGAGAGGGACCGCGCCCGGGGGCGCGGCTTCCCGTCTCGGTCGCGCGACGCCGCCGGGTTCACCATAGCCGCCGCTCATCGCGGCCGCTACGCGTCGGTCACCCGATCGTCCAGCGCCGCGCGGGCGGCTCAGGCGCCCGCCGGCGCCAGCCGACAGCGGCCCGGTGAGCACCGATCTCGATGAGCGCGAGCGGCGCGAGCTCCGCCACAAGGTCAACGCCGCCACGCTGGACGCGCTCCGCGCGCTGGGCGGCGAGGCGCGCCGATCGGACATCCACCAGCGAGCCCTCGCCGACGGCGGCTTCACCCCCCGTCAGCTCACGGCGCCGCCGCCCGCGTCGGCCGGTGACAAGTTCGCGCGGCTCATCGACCACCAGCTCGCCTGGGCCCTGACGAACCTCAAGCGCGACGGCCTCGTCGAAAACCCGTGCCGGTCGGTGTGGCGGCTCGCCGGCGCCGCGCGCGAAGCACCGTCGCCGGCCTGTGAGGAGTCGGTCTTCGTCGACCGGCTCGACGAGCTGCGGCGCATGCCGTACCGCGACTATCTCAGGACACCCGAATGGCGGGTGACGCGTGCCGCGACGCTGGAGCGAGCCGGCCACAGCTGCTCGCTCGACGTCACCCACACCGACGCCCTGGAGGTGCACCATCGCACCTACGAGCGCCGCGGGCGCGAGCTGGCGAGCGATCTCGTCGTGCTCTGCCACGCGTGCCACCTGGTTCACCACAAGCAATTCGGCCGGCCCGGTCGTCGCCCAGACAAGCGCGGCGACGTGGCCACGGCGCGGCCGGCCGCTTCCGCGCAACCCGCGTCACGTTCGTTCTTCAAGCGCCTGTTCTCGCCGTCGCGCTCTCACACGTTGCCGGACTGATCGCGCCGCCGTACCCTCATCGCACCATGTCCGTCGACACCCCCGACGACCTCCGCGGCCTGCGCGCGGCCGGCCAGGTCGTCGCGCAGACGATCCGCGCGATGCGGCGAGGCGTGCGGCCCGGAATCACCACCGCCGAGCTCGACGCGATCGCGCGCAACGAGTTCGCGCGCGCGGGCGCCCGCTCCGGCCCGCAGATCGACTACGGCTTTCCCGGCACGACCTGCATCAGCGTCAACGATGAGGCGGTGCACGGGATTCCGGGCCGGCGGCGCCTGCGGCGCGGTGACCTCGTCAAGCTCGACGTCACCGCCGAGCTCGACGGCTTCTACGCCGACGCCTGCCGCACGGTCGTCGTCGGCGACGCGCGGCCGCAGGCGCTCAAGCTCATCCGCGCCTCCGAGCAGGCGCTCGACGCCGCGCTGAAGGTCGTGCGCAGCGGCGTCGCGCTCAACGAGATCGGCGCCACCGTGCAGCGCCTCGTGCGCGCCCGCGGCTTCTCGGTCTGCGACGGGCTTATGGGCCACGGGATCGGCCGGCGCATCCACGAGAAGCCCGACGTGCCCAACGTGTTCGACCCGGCGCTGACGCAGCGGCTGAGCGAGGGCCTGGTCATCACAATCGAGCCGCTCGTGTCCGCGGGCGGGCCGCAGGTGCGGATGCACCGCGACGGCTGGACCGTCAGCACCCTCGACGGCTCGCTGGCCGCCCACACCGAACACACGATCGTCGTGCGCGACGGCGCCCCGCTGATCCTCACCGCCTGACGGCGCCCGCGCCGGGCGCGCCGTGCCGGCGGTCGAAGTTCGGGCCGCTCCGGGCCCGCAGCTATGCTCCCTGCCATGCAGGAGATGGTCATCTACGGTGTCAGCTTCGACATGGTCGGCAAGCAGCCGATCGTGCTGCTGAAGACCGTCGACAGCAACAAGTTCCTTCCGATCTGGATCGGCCATCCGGAGGCGGCGGCGATCCTCATGAAGCTCCAGGGAGCCAGCACGCCGCGCCCGATGACGCACGATCTGCTCTGCGACATGCTCGGCGAGCTCGACGTCCGCTGCACGCAGGTTTCGGTCACCGAGCTGCGCGACAACACGTTCTTCGCGTCGATCACGCTCGCCGTCGACGGCAAGGAGCTGGAGATCGACTCGCGGCCCAGCGACGCCCTCGCCCTCGCCGTCCGCTCCGGCGCCCCGATCTTCGCCGCCGAGGAGGTCATCGCCGAGTCCGCGATCGAGTTCGAGCACGACGTCGAGGACACCGAGGAGGTCGTCGAGAAGTTCAAGGACTTCCTCGACCAGGTCTCGCCGGAGGACTTCGCCGGCGAGGAGTAGGCCCGCACCGCTTCCTCCTCCTGCCGCCGGCGCGCGACCACCCACGTCACCCGGGTCGCGTCCCCGCCAGGCCGGCATGGTCCTGATGAACTCGTGCCGGCGCGGGTATCGCGAGGGCGACCCGGCATGAAAGGAGCTGATCCGATGGCGACCGAGAAGCAGAGGGCCGCGGCCAAGCGCAACGTTCGCAAGGCCCAGTCTGCGGCCCGCGGCAAGCAGACGCTCAAGAACCTCCCCGACGAGACCCGCTCGGCGCTCGGCAAGGAGGCGGCGGCGGTGCGCCGCGGCGACTCGCCGACGCGCAAGGAGCTCGAAGCCGATGCCCGCCGCCTGAACATCGAAGGACGCTCGAAGATGGGCAAGGACGAGCTCAAGCAGGCCGTCGCCCGTGCGAAGTCCTGATCGCCGACCCCCGACGGTCGGCGGGTACCTGCTCGGCGCCTGCGCCAGTCGGCTGCGACGGGGTCTCAGAGGTGCGCGAGGTCCACGATCCGCTCGATGAGCCGATCGAAGTCCAGGCCCGCCGCATCGGCCGCCATCGGCAGCAGCGACGTCTCGGTCATCCCCGGTATCGCGTTGGCCTCGAGCACCGTCAGCTCGCCGTCGCCCTCGCAGTACATGAGGTCGATGCGGGCAAAGCCGCGGCAGCCCAGCACGTCCCAGACCTCCAGCGCGAGCTCCTGCGCCCGCTCCGTGATCTCCTCGGGCAGCTCGGCCGGGCAGACGAAGTCCGTGCGGCCGATCTCGTAGCGCGACTCGAAGTCGTAGAAGTTCTCCTCGCGCGGGACCGCCTCGACGACCGGCAGCACCTCGCGGTCAAGCACCGACACCGCCAGGTCGCGCCCGTCGACGTGGCGCTCGAGCAGGACCTTGTCGCCGTAGGAGAACGCCGCCACCAGCGCGCCCGGCACGTCCTTCGCCGCGGCCGCGAACTTGATCCCCAGCGCCGACCCCTGGCCGGCCGGCTTGACGACGATCGGGAATCCCAGGCGCTCCTCGATGGCCGGCAGCGCGTCGGCCGCGCCGAGCTCCTTGAAGGCCGTCTCGTTGAACGCGAAGAAGTCCGGCGTCGGGATCGCCGCGTCGCGCATGTGGTGCTTGGCGATGACCTTGTCGGCGCAGCGGATGCAGGCCGACACGCCGCTGCCGGTGTAGGCGATCCCGAGCGCCTCGAGCAGCTCCTGGACGGTGCCGTCCTCGCCGTCGCGGCCGTGCAGCGCGACGAACGCGACCTCCGGGGCGACCTCGCGCAGGCGCGTGACGAGGTCGTGCCCGACGTCGATGCCGATGACGTCGTGGCCGAGCCGCTCCAGCGCGTCCTGCACGCGCGCGCCGGACTTCAGCGAGACCTGGCGCTCCAGCGAGCGGCCGCCCTTCAGGACGGCGACGCGGGTCATCCCTCGCGGAACCCGCGCCCGCCCTCCCGGCGGCGCTCGGGCGCGGGCAGGTGCAGCACGTCGGCCAGCTCCGAGTCGTACTCGGCGGGCACGGGCTCGGCGGCCGGCTCGATCGCCCGCAGCGACCCGGTCAGCGTGCCGTAGAGCTCGACCTGCTCGCGCACGACCTCGCCGATGCGCCGCACGCCCTCGCGGATCTCGCCCTCGCCGACGCCCGAGAAGTTCAGCCGCATCGAGTTGGCGCCGCGGCCGTCGAGAAACGCCGAGCGGCCCGGCACGAACGCGACGTGCTCGTCGAGCGCGCGCGCCAGCAGGTCGGTCGTGTCGATGTAGTCGGGCAGCGTGACCCAGATGAACAGCCCGCCCTGCGGGTGCGTCCACGACGACTCCGGCCCGAGGCACTCGGCCAGCGAGTCGAGCATGACGTCGCGCCGGCGGCGGTAGATCTCCTTGAGCGAGTGCACGTAGTCCTGCCAGCGCCCGCTCTCGAAGTACGCCGCGACGAAGAGCTGGGTCAGCGACGACGAGCACAGGTCCGAGGCCTGCTTGCCGATGTTCATCTTCTCGAGCACCGGCCGCGGGCCGACGCTCCAGCCCAGGCGCACGCCGGGCGAGAGGATCTTCGAGAACGTGCCGAGGTAGATGACGAAGTCGCCGCCCTCCAGCGAGTAGAGCGTCGGCAGCGGGTCGCCCTCGTAGCGCAGCAGGCCGTAGGGGTTGTCCTCGAGCACCAGCAGCTCGCGCTCGCGGATGACCTCGACGAGGCGCCGCCGGCGCGGCAGCGACATCGTCGTGCCGCCCGGGTTCTGGAAGGTCGGCACGGTGTAGATGAACTTCGGCCGGCGGCCCTCGGCGTCGAGGCGCTCGAGCGTCGCCTCGAGCTCGTCGATGCGCATGCCGTCCTCGTCGAGGCTGATCTGGATGACCTCGGCCTGGTAGGAGCAGAACGTGGGCACCGCGCCGGGATACGTCGGCGCCTCGGCGATGATCACGTCGCCCGGATCGACGAGCGTCTTGCAGACGAGGTCGATCACCTGCTGCCCGCCGGTCGTCACCAGGATCTCGTCGGGGTCGACGATCGTGCCCTCG
>JAUXSD010000011.1 GCA_030681525.1 Solirubrobacteraceae bacterium | reverse complement strand
GAACACGCCGCCAACCCCCTCCTCGATCGTTTCGAGCACGCCACCCGCGGCAAACGCCACCACCGGCTTCCCCGCGGCGTTGGCCTCCACCGGAACGATGCCGAAGTCCTCGACTCCTGGCAGAAGCACAGCTCGGCAATTCTCGAAGAGCGCGGTGATCTGTGTGTCTGGGAGGTTGCCGAGGAAGCGTACGGTCGGGCCCGCCCGGCGGCGCAAGTCGGCCATCGCCGGGCCGGTGCCCACGATGTCAAGCTCCAAGCCGGCCTGCGTGGCGGCGTCCACGACGAGGTCGACACGTTTGTAGGGCAGCAGACGGGACACGACAAGCAGCCGTTCGCCGCGCGGCCGCGGCGTGAACCGCGCGATGTCCACGGGCGGATACACCACCGCGGCGTCGCGCTCATAGCGCAGGCGGATCCGGTCGCGGACGTGCTCGCTGATCGCGATATAGAGATGCGCTCGTCGTGCGGCTGCGAGATCCATGCGGCGAAAACGTGCGGCGAGTGGCTCCAGCGCACGCTGCGTCGATTCATGCGTGAGGTAGTCGCCGTACAGCCATCGCGCCGGCGTGTAGCAGTACACCGCGTGGAACGCGCCTGGGACCGTGTGCACGGTGTGCGCCCAGCCGCTCGAGCTCGAGATCACGAGCTCGGCGTCGATCGGGCCCAGCGAGCGAAAGGCCGCCGGGTACAGCGCGAACAGCGCGCGGAAGTGGCGGTCGACCGGCAGGCGATCGAGAAACGACGTGCGCACATCGAGGTGCGCGTATTGCGGGAAGGTCGAGCTGGGCCGGTACAGCGACGTGTAGAGCGGCGCGCTCGGGAACATCGCCGCCATCTCGAGGACGACGCGCTCGGCGCCACCGCGCTGGTTGAGGTAGTCGTGGACGAGCGCGACATCGGCCGGAAGGCCGTCGAGAGGCGCGCGATCGGGGATTGGAGGGTGATCTGAAACGGGTTGGTCCACTGCTATCCTCGGCCGGCATCTGCGGTTGGGACAATCGCGTCCGTGACGCGCAGGCTGGCGGACGGAACATGTCGGCGCAGTCCCGTCACACTCTTTCTCGGCAATACGAACCGCCGGCTGAACCCCGGATGAGCGATACCCGCCAAGGAACCCTACGCGACTACCTGCGCGTCCTGCGCAGTGGCCGCACCGCGATCATCGCGGTGACGCTGGTCTGCGCCGGAATCGCCGCGGGGATGTCGCTCTCGCAGGAGACGACGTACGTCGCGGCGGCGCGGGTGACCTTCCAGGAGGAAAACCGCAGCAACGCCGAGGCCGGCCTTGCCGCGCTGTCGACGCAGACGGCGGCCCAGCTGGCGGCCGAGGGCGCCTCCACGATGCTCTCCAACGACGTCCTCAACCGGGCCAAGCGGCGCCTGCAGAGCGACCTCCCGATCTCGGAGCTGCGCGCGATGCTCGCGACGAGCGTCGACCCGTCGAGCACCCTGGTCACCGTGCAGGCGACGGCGAACGAGAAGACGTTCGCCGCCGCGCTTGCCAACGAGGTCGCCCGCGGTGCCGTGACGATCCAGAAGAACACCGAGCGCGAGCGCTACGCCAAGACCGCCGAGCGCGTGGAGCGTCAGTACGAGGATCTTCGCTCGTCGGGCAAGAGCGACACCCGCACCGACGTCGCGCTGGCCACGCTGCTGGATCGCATCGCCACGCTGCGCACGCTCAGCGTCAACGCCACGCCGTCGCGCATGGCGGAGACGGCGTCGGTGCCCGAGTCACCCGCCTCCCCCAAGCCCCTGCGCAGCACGATCTTCGGCGGGCTGATCGGCCTGATGCTCGGGATCGGCCTTGCTTTCGTGCGTGACTCGCTGGACCGCCGCCTGCGCGACTCCACGGAGATCCAGGAGACCCTCGACCTGCCGGTCGTCGGCATGGTCCGCATCGAGGCGCTCGGCAACGCGGCGTACGTGCCCAACGGCCGCGGCCCGATGACCGACCAGGACGTCGAGAGCTTCCGGATCCTGCGTACGAACCTCGAGTTCCTCGACGTCGACAACCCGATCAAGTCCGTGCTGGTGACGAGCCCGCTGCCGGAGGAGGGCAAGTCGACGGTCGCGGCGTCGCTGGCCGCTGCGAACGCCGCGTCGGGCAAGCGCACGCTGCTCGTCGAGTGCGACCTGCGCCGGCCGTCGCTGCCCGAGCGGCTGTCGATCAACCGCAGCCCGGGCCTCAGCGACTACCTGGCCGGCCAGGCCAGCGCGTCGGAGATCCTGCAGATCGTCGCGCTGTCCGAAGGCGAGATGCCCTCCAACGGGCGAGCGTCGGAGACGCCGCAGGCGACGGTCGCCGCGGGCAAGCTCGTCGTCATCGCCGCCGGCTCGCAGTCGGTCCGGCCCGCCGAGCTGCTCGGCTCGCGGCGCTTTCGCGACTTCCTCGAGCAGGTCGTCGCGGCCTACGACACGGTCGTCCTGGACTCGCCGCCGCTGCTGTCGGTCTCCGACACCCTGGAGATCGTGCCGCTCGTCGACAGCGTCCTGCTGTGCATCCGCGCCGACCAGACGACGCGCGATCAGGCGCGCGCAGTCAAGGACGCGCTGGCCCATCTGCCCGAGCGGACGAGCGGGATCGTGGTCACCGGCCTGAAGCCGGGCCGCGAGCACGACTACGGCTATTACTCGTACGCCTACTACGGCGAGAGCTAGCGCCGGCGCCATGGACGATCCCGTCCCTATCGAAGGGATCATCGAAGGCGAACCCGAAGCGCTCGCCGCCGTCTGCGCCGCGGGCGGCTCGGCCGTCATCGCCTACTGCTCGGCCGTCGGCGCCAGCGCCTACGTGGCGGAGACCGTCGTCGCCGCCCTGTCGACCTTCCGCCGGGCCGTCGTCGAGCACGCCGACCAGAGCCCGTCGCAGCTCGAGAAGCTGCTCGTCTCGGCGACCGCCAGCGCAGCGCGCCAGGTCGCCGGCGTCGACCCCGCGCCCGTGCAGCAGGCCGCCGCGGTCGTGGCGCTCGAAGGCGCGGTGACCGCCCCGCTCACGCCGGGCCTCGCGCCGCGGATCATCCGCGCGCTCGTGGAGGCCGCGCCGGTCACGGCGCTCGGCGGCGACGCGGCCGCGGTGCGGCGGTCGGCCGAGCAGCACTACATCCGGATGTTCGACGGCCAGGCCGCCGCGGCTCCGGCCCACCGCGCCGCCGCCCGACCGCCGGCCGCACCGCGCCCGGCCACCGCCGCCGGCGAGGCCGCCTGGGTCCCGCCGGAGCTGGCCGGGCTCGACGCCGAGACGCTCAACGCGCAAGCCCTCACGCCGGCCGGACAGTGGAACGTGCCCACGGAGCCTCCCGCCCCGGCAGCGGCGCCGGCCGCGGAGCCGATCGAGCTCCCGGCGCACGCAACGCCGCCGGACGCCCCGTCGGTGGCACCGCCGCCGCACGCGCTCGTCATCAAGCGCGGCGGACATTGGCCGTTCAAGCGGCGTCCGCGCAAGGCGCCCCGTGCCGGCGGCGGGCCGGCCGCTCGCACGCGCAACGTCGTCCTCGCGGCCGTTGCCGGGCTCGCGGTCGGCGCCGGCATCGTCGCGGTCGCGATGCCCGAGAAGGAGGTCGAGCCGGACCCCACGCTCGTGCGCCCGCTCGACACGCCGTTCACCGTCGACGGCGCGGTGTTCAACGTCGCGCGCACCAATCAGGCGATGTGGGCGCTCGAGATCCGGCGCCGACCGCTGCGCGAGGGTCGCACGTGGCTGACGCTCGCCGCGCAGACGCGCAACATCGATCGCCCGAACTTCCTGCCGCGCAGCCTCGGCTACCGCCTGCGCACGCCCAGCGGGATCGTCATCGGCCCCGACACCGCTCAGGTGCCAAGCGACATCACGGCGGACCGCGGCCGCCTGCCGGCCGGGCAGCGCTCCAGCGTGCACCTCGGCTTCCAGGTGCCGCGCGCGCAGCGCGGGCTCGCGCTGGAGTTCGATCCGAGCCCCCGCGGACCGCGCGTCCGGGTGCCGTTGAACTGACCGCTCGCGGAGATCCGGGGGCCGCCCGCCTCGGGGCCGGAACCCGCCGTCCGCGTTGCTAGCCTGCGCCCGGTGACGACCACCCTCGCCGACCTGCCGCTCGTCGCCTCCGGCAAGGTCCGCGACATGTACGACCTCGGCGACGGGCTGCTCATGGTCGCCTCGGATCGGATCTCGACGTACGACGTCGTGCATCCCACGCCGATCCCCGACAAGGGCAAGGTGCTCACCGCGCTGTCGGTGTTCTGGTTCGAGCTGACCGGCGACCTCGTGCCGCACCACGTCATCTCGGCGATCGAGGACGTGCCCGACGAGGCGCGCGGCCGCGCGCTGAACGTCATGAAGCTCGACATGCTGCCGGTCGAGTGCGTCGTGCGCGGCTATCTCACCGGGTCGGGCTGGAAGGACTACCTGGCGACCGGCGCCGTGGCGGGGATCACGCTGCCCGAGGGCCTGCAGGAGTCCGCGCAGCTGCCCGAGCCGATCTTCACCCCGTCCACGAAGGCCGATGTCGGCCACGACGAGACGATCGACTTCGACCGCGCCGCCGAGATCGTCGGCGACCGCGCCGTGATGGAGCAGCTGCGCGAGCTGTCGATCACGCTGTACTCGACAGCCGCCGAGCACGCGCGCTCGCGCGGGGTCATCCTCGCCGACACGAAGTTCGAGTTCGGCCGCGACGCCGACGGCGTGATCCGCGTCGGCGACGAGGTGCTCACGCCCGACTCCTCGCGCTTCTGGCCCGCCGACACGTACGAGGTCGGCCGCCCGCAGCCGAGCTTCGACAAGCAGTACGTGCGCGACTGGGCGGCCGGCACCGGCTGGGACAAGAAGCCGCCGGCGCCGGCGATTCCCGACGACGTCGTCGCGGGCACGCGAGCGCGCTACATCGAGGCCTACGAGATCATCACCGGCGACGGCTTCGACGGCTGGCTCGAGCGCGTGGCGCCATGACCGTCCACGCCCGCGTGCTCGTGCGCCCGAAGGTCGGGATCCTCGACCCGCAGGGGGTCGCGGTCGAGCGCGCGCTGCCGGCGCTGGGCTTCGAGGGCGTCTCCAACGTCCACGTCGGGCGGCTGATCGAGCTCGAGATCGAGGACCCCAGCCAGCTCGAGTCGATGTGCGAGATGCTGCTCGCGAACCCGCTGATCGAGGATTACGAGATCCTCGAAGACGCATCTTCCGCATAGCCGTGCGGTTTGGGGTCATTCGCTTCCCCGGCTCGTGCGACGAGGTCGACGCCGTGCTGGCCTGCGAGCGCGTCCCGGGCGCGTCCGCGCAGCTGCTGTGGCACCGCGACGCGGACCTCGGCGGGGTCGACGCGGTCGTCGTGCCGGGCGGGTTCTCCTACGGCGACTACCTGCGCGTCGGCGCGATCGCGCGCTTCTCGCCGGTCATGGAGTCGGTCATCCGCTTCGCGCGCGACGGCGGGCTCGTGCTCGGAATCTGCAACGGCTTTCAGGTCCTGTGCGAGGCGGGCCTGCTGCCGGGCGCGCTGCTGCCCAACCTCGAGCGGCGCTTCATCTGCCGCCAGGTCAACGTCGAGGTCGTCCGCTCGACGTTCCCGTTCACCGCCGACTCGGCCGCCGGCGAGCTGCTGTCGATCCCGGTCAAGCACACGACCGGCCGCTACTACGCGCCGCCGCAGGACCTCGCGGCGCTCGAGGCCGGCGGCCAGGTGCTGCTGCGCTACGCCCACGACGGAAATCCGAACGGCTCTTCGAACGACATCGCCGGCGTGAGCAACGCCGCGGGCAACGTCTTCGGCCTCATGCCCCACCCCGAGCACGCCGTCGACCCGCTGAGCGGGTCGGACGACGGGCTGAAGATCTTCACCTCGATGGCCCATGCCCACGGTTGACCAGGCCGTAGCGCTCGGGCTGACGCCCGACGAGTACGGCCTGATCTGCGAGCAGATCGGGCGCGAGCCCAACGAGGTGGAGCTCGCCGTGTTCTCGCTCATGTGGAGCGAGCACTGCGCCTACAAGCATTCGAAGAAGCTGCTGCGCTCGCTGCCGACGGAGGGGCCGCGGCTGGCGCTGGGTCCCGGCGAGAACGCCGGCGCGGTCGACGTCGGCGACGGCTGGGTCGTCGCCTTCAAGGTCGAGTCGCACAACCACCCGTCGGCGGTCGAGCCGTTTCAGGGCGCGGCGACCGGCGTCGGCGGGATCCTGCGCGACATCTTCGCGATCGGCGCGCGGCCGATCGCCGTGCTGGACTCGCTGCGCTTCGGCGAGCCGACGTCGGCCCGCACGCGCTACCTCCTGGACCCCGCGGTCGGCGGGATCGGCCAGTACGGCAACTCGATCGGCGTGCCGACGATCGGCGGCGAGGTCTACTTCGAGGGTCCGTACGAGCAGAACTGCTTGGTGAACGCGATGGCGTTGGGCCTCGCGCGCTCCGATGGCCTCATCCGCAGCGCGGCGACCGGCGTCGGCAACGCGCTGATCCTCTTCGGCGCGTCGACCGGGCGCGACGGGATCGGCGGCGCCTCGGTGCTGGCCTCGGCCGAGCTCGGCGAGGAGGACGCCGCGAAGCGGCCGACCGTCCAGGACGGCGACCCGTTCGCGGAGAAGAAGGTCATGGAGTGCTCGCTGGAGCTGCTCGAGC
>JAUXSD010000004.1 GCA_030681525.1 Solirubrobacteraceae bacterium | reverse complement strand
ACCCGAAAGTCGCCGAGGCGGCTGTCGTCGGCTACCCGCACAGCCTCAAGGGGCAGGGCATCTACTGCTACGTGACGCTGATCTCCGGCGAGACGTGGAGCAATGAGCTGGTAAAGGAGCTGACGGCGCACGTCAGGAAGGAGATCGGGCCGATCGCCTCGCCCGACCTCATCCAGTTCGCGCCCGGGCTGCCCAAGACGCGCTCGGGCAAGATCATGCGGCGTATCCTGCGCAAGATTGCCGAGGACGAGTTCTCCAACCTCGGCGATATCTCGACGCTGGCCGACCCGGCCGTCGTACAGGACTTGATCGACAACCGGCAGAACCGCCTCACCTGAGCTTGCGCGCACGTCCGGTCACGGAGGGAACAGCCGCCGCCACATCCCTGGCGTATGTCGACGCCACAATTCTAGTCAGACAGAGCCAGGAGCATTTCGCCATGGAACACATCGTCAGCGTCGGGATGGACGTCGAGACCCTCAAGCAGCTGGACAACCTGCGCCGCGCGCACCCCAACGTGCCCTCGCGCGTCGAGGTCATTCGCCGCCTCATCTGGGCGGCTCACTCCAAGATCACGCCGACCGACGCGGCCGAGTAAGGCCCGCGGCGTTCTAGACGACCTGAAAAAGGGTGCTTGCCGGAAACGGCGGCGCCCTTTTTATTTGGAATAATGTTCAGTTAATTCAAAGACTTATTGGTGCGTCGCGAAATTCTTTCAGTTCCTTCTCGTGCTTGTCCCACGCGGAACAGCGTCCATTCGGTCTGAAACCTAGGTTGGGCTCCAGGAACAAGGAGCACCCAGTGATGACCGCCCAGACCAACACCGCCAAGGCAGACACCACCCACCGCATCGCCGGTGGCAAGGTTGGCGTCCTGCTTCTGCACGGTCTGTGCGGTACCCCCGCCGAGATGCGCTTCGTGGCCATGGGCCTCGCCCGCGCCGGCTACACCGTTCACACCCCCCAGCTCGCCGGCCACGGCGCCGAGAACTCCGGCCGCTGGCAGGACTGGTACCTTTCGGCCCGCGCCGCCCTCAACGAGATCCGCAAGGAGTGCGACACGGTCATCGTCGGCGGCCTGTGCATGGGCGCCATCCTCGGCCTGCACCTCGCCGCCCGTAACCCGGGCAAGGTGCAGGGCGTGTCGCTCTTCTCCCCGACCCTCTGGATCAACGGCTGGGCGATGCCCTGGTACACCAAGCTGTTCAAGCTGGTGCGCTCGCGCTGGTTCGCCAACTTCTTTAACTTCCCGGAGGCGGAGTCGCTCGGCATCAAGTGCCCGCGCGTCCGTTCCTTCGTGAAGTCGGCGCTCGACAGCGCCGGCCCCGCCGAGTACGGCCGCGCCGGCGTCAATGGCACG
>JAUXSD010000001.1 GCA_030681525.1 Solirubrobacteraceae bacterium | reverse complement strand
CGAGGTCGAGGCGCGCCGGCTGGGGATGGTTCGAGCCGACGAGCGCGCCTACGTCGTCCGGGGCCTCGACAACCGGTGAAGCCGGTCCCGCGGGCGGGTACCCTGCCGCGGCGATGACGACGGACTTCGAGATCGCGCTGGGCCAGTGGCGCGAGGGCGAGCGGCGGATGGCGGGCGCCCCGCCCGAGCAGCGCCGCGCGCTGGAGCTCGTCGTGAGCCGGATCGAGGCCGAGCTGCGCCGTCGGCTGGGCGGCACGTTCACGACCGACGAGCTGACCGAGCTCTACGCGGAGGGCACCGACTGGTGCACCGACCTCGCCGCCGCGGTGGCACCCGACGCGCCGTGGGCCTGGGACGCGCGCACGGTCGCCGACGCCGCGTTCCTGCGCTATCTGCGCGACGCCCGCGATTTCGCCGGCGGGCGCCGTACCGAGGCGTAGGGCTCAGGCCCGTGGGGCGGCGCGCGGGTCCTCCGGCGGCGGGCGCAAAAAGCCGCGGATGCGGCCCGCCGGCTCGAAGCCGAGGCGGCCGTAGAGGTCCTTCGGCCAGTCCTCCTCGTCGGCGACGATGAACAGCAGCTCCGGCTCGAGCGCGAGGCCGGCGGCGAGCGCGGCCGACGTCACGAGGCGGCCCAGCCCGGCGCCGCGATGCTCCGGGGACACCGCCACGTCCTCGACCTGCGCGACACCGTCGCGATGGCGCAGCTTGGCGTACGCGCAGACCGCGTCGCCATCGTATGCGGCGAAGCAGCGCTCGCCGAGCAGCTCTCCGATGTGCCGGTTGTGCTGCATGACCTGTCGGCGCGCCTCGGGTGTGGTCGTGCCGGGCTCGTCGCGCAGGAAGCGCTCCTCCGCGGCAAGGACCTCGTCGTGGGTGACCGCACGGACGGCGGCGATCTCCACCATGCGGTCCGCCGCTCGCTCGTGGGTCATGTAGAGGACCGCATCGCGGATCCAGCCGGCCGCCACGAAGTCGTCCTCGAGGGTGCGCCACAGCGACTCGTGCTCGACGACGACCTGGCGGTGTGCGAATCCGCTCAGGATGCGGTCGGCGTCGGCGATCAGCTCCTCGGCGCCCACGCCGTCGCGGGCGGAGACCCAGAGCATGTTCGCCCAGTAGACGTGTGGCAGGCGCTCCTGGAGGAACGCCTGTCCGTAGCGCAGCGTCTCGCTGCGGGCCGCGGCCCGCGTGTGCGCGCCAAGCTCGAAGGCCAGGGCGCGCGCGAAGCGTTCGTCAGTCGTCGCCTTCTGCGCCGGCACGACGGATCACGATCTGGTCTTCCTCGACCGTGACCTCGACGGGCCGGTGGCCCGCCCAGTGCTCGGCGTAGATCGGGTTGTCGGTGACCGCGGGGTCGAGCCACAGGCCGTAGCCCTCCTCGCCGTGGTCGAACGTGCCCTCGAGAGCACCCGTCGCGGGGCGGGCTCGCCCGCGCCCACCGCGGCGCCCACGCCGCCGGGGCGCCGGCTTGGCATCCGCGTCGGCCTCGGGTTCGTCCTCGCCCGCCGCGGCCCTGCGGGCGGCCTCCTCGGCCTCCTCGAGCGCGCGCGCGGCCTCCTCCTCGAGTCGGCGCGCCTCGGCGGCCTCGAGCTCGGCGGCGACGAGCGCGTCGTCTTCGGCGCGCAGATCGATCTCGTCGTCGAAGTCAGCACCTACGGCCTCACCGGAATCCGGTTCGGCGGGCGCAAGGTCGTTGTCCTTCTTGAAGGTCTCTATCTGCTGAACCGTGGCTTCGAGCTGGTGGGCGATCCAGGCGTCGGTGCGACCCTGGCGGACCCAGCCGCGAATCTGGTTGAGATGAGGGCGCAATGAGCGTCGTGCCATGGCCGCTGACCTTACAAGAAGAGGGCGCGCCGCCGATCTGGCGCGCCGCGGACGGGTGGCGATCGCGCCTGCATCTTGTTGCCTTTGCCTATCGGACCTGCTTGAGTTGTCGCGGCGACAAGGAGGGTGGCCGTTCAATGCTGGTCCTGACACGTAAGTCCAACCAGAGCATCATGATCGGGGACGAGATCGAGATCTCAGTTCTGTCGATCATGGGTGAGAAGGTCCGGATCGGCATCCAGGCGCCCCGGGAGATCCCGGTGTTCCGCAAGGAGGTCTATCTCGAGATCCAGGCCGAGCGCGGCCAGGTGACCGCAGGTGGCGACGTCGAGGCCGCGCTGCGCAAGCTGAGCTCGTAGGGACGCCGGGGGCGCGGGCGCGGGAGCGCCGGCCCGCGGCGCCGGCTTCTAGCCCATCACGTAGGCCAGCGTCTGGAACATCGCGATCGTCACGATGACGGCCGTCGCGATGAGCACGAGCACCAGCATGATGAAGCGCGCCGTGCCGCGCTTGTGGATCTTCTCGATGTGGCGCTGACGCGACCGCAGGACGGCCTTGCGGCGCAGCGACTCACGGCGCACGCGATCGACCTGGGTCTCCTCGACGAAGGCCCGCTCGAACTCGTCGATGGACTGGCGCATCTTGGTTGCCATCCGTTACGGGAGGTTAGCCGACACGGCGGACCTCAGCATGCCGCCCACAGGCCGCGCCCCGCCGCGCGCGCCTCGCGGGCGAGCGCCGCGAAGCGATCGGCGTAGCGGACGTTCGGGGCGATCGTCAGCGGCTGCGCGTAGCCGAGGCGGGCGAGCTCGGCGTTGACGAAGAGCCCGTCGCGCACGCGATGGACGTAGGCCAGCAGGCGCCCATAGCGGTCGCGCTCCTCGACGTCGCGGTGCAGGCGGACGCGCTCGTCGCCCACGAGCCGCGCGTTGAACTGCGACGCCTGCTCCCCGAAGCACTGCACCGGCCGGCGCGGGTCCTTCGTCTCCGGCGTGTCGACGCCGATGTAGCGCACCTTCTCGCGCACGGCGCCGAGCTGCACGTGGATCGTGTCGCCGTCGACGACCTTCACCACGCGCCCGACGTCGCCGGCGCCGGGTGCCGTCGCGGCTCCGTCGTCCTCGCCCTCGAGCACGCCGCCGGCGCCCGCGCCGCCGGCCGCTGCGGCGGCGAGCGCCAGGACGACGAGGACGAGGCGGCGAGCGGACATGCGCCACACCGTAGGCGCCGCCGCGGCGCGGTGAACTCCCCGTTGCAGAATCGGCACACAGCCGCGCGGATGCCGGCGCGGGTCGTCACCGCGGGGGGACGACGGGTACGCTCCCGCGCGATGCGCGATAACTTCACCGGGCCGAGCTACACGGTCGGCGTCGAGGAAGAGCTCATGATCGTCGACGCGTCGAGCTACGCGCTCGTCAACGCGATCGAGTCGCTGCTCGAGGACGCCGGGGCGGCCAACGTCGAGCGCAGGGACGGCGAGATCAAGCCCGAGCTCATGGAGTCGGTGCTCGAGATCGCCACGAAGCCGTGCGCGAACGTCGAGGAGGCCGGCGAGCAGCTGCGCTCGCTGCGCCACAACGTCCGCGAGACGGCCGCCGCCCGCGGCCTGACGATCGGCTCGGCGGGCACGCACCCCTTCGCGATGTGGGAGGACCAACGCATCGTCGCCCGCCCGCGCTACCGCGACCTCATCTCGGCGCTGCGCTTCGTCGCGCGGCAGGAGCTCATCTTCGGCATGCACGTCCACGTCGGCCTCGACGACGCCGACAAGGCGATCCACGTCGCCAACGGCATGCGCGTGCACGTCCCGGTGCTGCTCGCGCTGAGCGCCAACTCGCCGTTCTGGCGCGGCGACCGCACGGGCCTGCTGTCGACGCGCACGCCGATCTTCCGCCAGTTCCCCCGCGTCGGCATGCCGCCCAGCTACGACGACTGGGAGCACTGGGAGCGGACGGTCGCCTTCATGGTCGACAGCGGCGTCATGGAGGACTACACGTACCTCTGGTACGACGTGCGGCCGCACCCCAACCTCGGCACGGTCGAGATCCGGGTGTGCGACTCGCAGACACGCCTGGAGCACACCGCCGCGCTCACCGCGCTCATCCAGGCGATGGTGCACGAGCTCGCCGAGCACTACGAGGCCGGTACGGAGCTCGCCGACTACCCCTGGCAGATGCTCGACGAGAACAAGTGGCTGGCCGCGCGCCACGGCCTCGAAGGCGAGATCGTCGATCTGCCCTCCAACGAGCGCGTCACGACGAAGGCGCTCACGAAGCGCCTGCTCGAGCGCCTGACGCCGCACGCCCAGCAGCTCGGCGGCGACGACGCGCTCGGCGGCATCCGCGACCTGCTGGAGCGTGGCAACGGCGCCTCTCGGCAGATCGTCGTCTACGAGGCCAACGGGGACCTCAACGAGGTCATGGCCGAGATCGTCGCCGCGACTGCGCTGTGACGGCGCAACAACGTCCGCAGTTGCTTGCCGCCGGTCCCTAGAATCGACGTATGTCGTCTCCCGACCTCTTCGTGGTCTGCAAGAACTGCCAGGCGGAGGTCAGCCCGTACATCACCGAGTGCCCGTACTGCGGTACGCGGCTGCGCAAGCGCGCGCCGAAGATCGACCGTCCCGACGCCCCGGCCAAGGCGCCCGAGCCGGAGCGGCGGAGCGGCGTACGGCGCCCGGGGCGCGACGCCGGCAGGCGGCCGGCGCGGGCGCCGAAGGTGCGCGCCAAGCGCGAGAGCGCGGCGGCGCAGCGCCTGGGCAAGCTGCGCAGCGGCGAGATCCCCGGCATCCGCGGCGACGAGCACGGACGCCCCTACGCGACGATGATGCTCGTCGCGCTGTCCTTCGGCCTGTGGCTGTCGCTCGCCTTCTACGTGCGTGCGGACTTCGCGATCCTCGCCTTCGACGGCGACCCGTGGCGCTTCTTCACCGCGTCGCTGATCAACGAGGGCACCGCGGCGCAGTTCGCGGCGGTCGTCGGCCTCGGCCTCTTCGGCTGGCTCATCGAGCGCCGCCGGGGCGCGATCGCCGTCGTGCTGCTCTTCTTGCTGTGCGGTCCGGGCGGTCTGGCGGCCGCCGCCGCCGTCGATCCCAACGCGGTCGTGTTCGGCACGCACGGCGCCGCCCTCGGCCTGCTGTGCGCCTGGCTCGTGCCGGTGCTGATCGCCCGCAGCCGTGGCGAGGAGGACGACGCCGACCTGCTCGGCGTGCTCGTCATCGCCGCCGTGCTGCTGCTCGTGCCGCTGCTGTCACAGGGCAGCGCGCTCGCCGGGCTGTTCGGCGGAGCGTTCGGCGCGGTCGTCGGCCTCGGCTTCGCCGCCGCGCGGCGGTCGAGCGGATGACGCAGGAGCGCTACAGCGCCGAGGAGGTCGATGCCGCGGTCGCGGCGCTGGCGCAACCCGACCGCTTCGGCCACGCCCAGGAGATCGTGACGCACGCCGCGCCGGGCCTGCAGGCGGTGCTGGGCAGCGCGCTCGCGCAGGGCGGCTGGTTCGATCAGGCGCACGAGGCGCAGCTCGCCAGCGCGGCCGGCACCGAGGATCCGGACGCGCGCGTCGCCGCGATCCAGACGCTCGTGGAGGAGGAGACGCGGCTGGGGATGCTCGTCGGCGTGTCGGTCGGCTTCGAGCTCGCGCGGGAGCTCGCGGCGCGGCGCAACGACCACGCACAGAGGGGCGAGGGATGACGCACGCGATCGTGCTCGTCGAGGCCGAGCGCGACGTCATGTCGACGCTCGGCGGGTCGCTGGCCGAGGTCCAGGGCGTGCGGGAGGCCTACTCGGTCACCGGCGAATGGGACTTCGTCTGCATCGTCCACGTCAAGCAGCACGAGGATCTTGCCAACGTCGTCACGAGCCAGATCTCGTCGATGCCCGGCGTCGCTCGGACACACACGATGGTCGCCTTCGAGGCGTTCTCCCGGCACGACCTCGAGACGATGTTCTCGATCGGCGCCTAGGAGCCTGTCGAATAAGTCCTCGGGGCCGGATGCGGCTCATCCGCGGCTGTGGATCGCCACACAATTCCTCGCCGATGCAACCAGCATCGCCTTCGAAATTGCGCGGCGCCCACAACCACGGCTGAACCACCCCGACCTCCGACGACTTTCCCGACAGGCGCCTAGCGCTCCCGGCGCCGTGCACGCGGCGGCGTGTCAGTCGAGCCTCCGCGCCACGTAGCCGTCGTCGGCGACCGCCTTGAGTACCTGCTCGGCGTGCTCGCGCCCACGGGTCTCCAGCACAAGCTGCACGGCCGTCTCGCGGACGTGCAGGTCGACGCCTTCGCGGACATGCTCGACCTCGACGAGGTTGGCACCGGCGCCGGCGACGCACGCGAGCAGGCCGGCCAGCGACCCGGGCCGGTCCGGCACGCGGGTGAAGAGCGCCAGCCGCCGCCCGACCTGCGTCTCGTGGCGGCGGGTGACCGCGGCGAGCAGCCCGGCGTCGACGTTGCCACCGGACAGCACCACCACCGTGGTCCCGCTTGGCGCGGGCGCGACAAGACCCTCCAGCAGTGCTGCCGCGCCCACGGCTCCTGCCCCCTCGACCACCAGCTTGCTGCGTTCCATCAGCAGCACCATCGCCTCGGCGATCTCGTCCTCGCCGACGGCCACCACATCGTCGAGCCAGTGCGCCACGAGCGCGAGCGTCAGCTCGCCCGGCCGCTTGACCGCGATCCCGTCGGCGATCGACAGCGCCGATGACACCGCGATCGGCCGGCCGCGCCGCAGCGAATCGGCGAACGGCGCACAGGCCTTGGCCTGCACGCCGACGACCTCGACCCCCGGACGGGCCGACTTCACGGCGATCGCGAGCCCGCTTGCCAATCCTCCGCCGCCGACGGGAACGACGACCTTCGCCAGGTCCTCGACATCCTCGAGCAGCTCGAGCCCGATCGTGCCCTGGCCGGCCACGACGTCGGGATCGTCGAAGGGATGCACGAACGCCAGCCCACCCTCCTGCGCCCGCGCCGTCGCCGCCTCGAAGCAGTCCTCCAGCGAGTCGCCGCCGAGGTGCACCACCGCGCCGAGCGCCGCGCAGCCCTCGATCTTGGCGAGCGGCGCCTGAGCCGGCATGAACACCTCGCACGGCACGCCAAGCGCCCGCGCGGCATCGGCGAGAGCCCAGGCGTGGTTGCCGGCGCTACCGGCCACGACACCGCGCTCACAGGCCGCTCCCAGCGACGCCAGCTTGTTGAGCGTGCCGCGCAACTTGAACGAGCCCGTGCGCTGCAGATTCTCAGCCTTCAACACCACCCGCGCGCCGCAGCGCTCCGACAGCGCCTCGGACTCCAGCACCGGCGTACGCCGTGCCACGTCACAAACCGCGTCACGCGCGCGTGCGACGTCCGCTGCGACGACGACGCTCATCGCTGCGCACCCTCGCGGCGCCACTCACCTGAAGCCATCATCCAAGGATCTTGCTCGTCGAACACCCGGCGACGCAAGCCCCGATCGTGTCGGTCTCGCCTTGGCCGCCACCCGGGCCCCGTCAGGGCCGGCAACGATCACGCGGCTCACGAGGCGGCGCAGCACGCGCCGGCCTCACGTCAGTCGTCCTGCCAGCCGCGCGCGAACCAGACGGAGCGATCCTTCCAGTCGTGCGCCATCAGCGCGATGCCGACCGCGCCCCAGAACGTGAGGATCATTCCGGTCGCGCCGTGGTGGCAGCGCTGGCCGCAGATCCACAGGCGACGGCGGACGCGGTCGTAGTAGATCGGCTTGCGTTCGTTTGGGGAGGTCGTGATCGCCATGTGATGCTCGCTGGGAGCGTTATCGGCTCGCGCATTGTGATGACCGGCACATTCGTGGCGCGGACTCGATCAGGCGTCCAGTCGTCAGAATGAGCGGGTGCCCGTGATGAAGCCCGAGTACGGACCGACGATCGTGCAGCTGCTGGCTCCTCGCTCGCTCGCGGTGCGGGTCGCCGCCGCCGTGCTCGCCGTCGCGATCCTCGTCGTCGCGGTCGTCATCGCGCTCACCTCACGCCCCGACGAGAGCGCCGTGCTCGTCCGCGAGCCGATCACGCTGAACCTCATCCACGGGCCGCAATGGGAGCCCGTCGAACGCCGGGGCACGCTCGTGGCCCTGCGCAACGAGTCGCCGGCCGGGCTGTTTCTCGACGCCTACGCGATCCGCGAGCTGAGGCTGCCGCCGTATCGCGGCGCGGTGGGCGGGATGCTGCCCGTCTACGCCGACGCGTACATCCGCGCCCTCGAGCGGCGCTACCGCTCCTTCGAGCTCGTCGGCGAGGGCCGGGCGCGCCTCAACAACGCGATCGGCTACGCGCTGACGTTCCGCGCTCGCCTCGGCCCACGGCGGCTCTACGGCCGCCACTACCTACTCGTCGAGGAGGAGCCCGAGGGCGGCCGCCACGGGGTCATCCTGGAGATCGAGTCGACCCCCGCGGCGGGAACGCCGAACGCGGCCACGATCGGCAATCACGGCGCGCTGAAGATGCCGCTGCGCTCGTTCCGGTTCGGCGAGGACCGCAAGGGCGGCACGGCGTGATCGACTGGGAGGACTTCGAGAAGGTCGACATGCGCGTGGGGCGGATCGTCGCGGTGGAGGACTTCCCGGAGGCTCGCAAGCCGGCCTGGAAGCTGCGCATCGACTTCGGCGCGCAGATCGGCGAGAAGCGCTCGTCGGCGCAGATCACGAACTACACGCGCGAGGAGCTTGAGGGCCGGCTCGTCGTCGCGGTCGTGAACTTCCCGCCGCGGCAGATCGGCCCGGTGCGCTCGGAGGTGCTGGTGCTCGGGGCCGTCGCCGCCGACCACCCGGTCCTGCTGCTCGAGCCCGACGCGGGCTCGCAGCCGGGCGACCGGATCGCTTGACGCGCGACTACGGCGCGGCGGTGATGCCGCCCGTGCCCGGAGCGGCGACCACGTCGTCCGGGTTGGGCTCGACCGCGGGGGGCGGTGCGGCGGGAGCCACCGGCGCGACGGGCTGTGCCGGGACCGGCGCCGGGAGGGACTGCGCGGGCGCCGCCGCGCCACCGGTCTGCGCGGGCGGACCGGCCGCGTGGCTGAGCGTCGTCGTCTCGGTCACGCCCTGCACGGGAGCCGTGGGCGGGGACGTCGCGCCCGCGGCGGGCGCCCCGGCGGCGGCGTCGGCGTCGGCGTCGGCCGCCGGCTTGGCATCGG
>JAUXSD010000339.1 GCA_030681525.1 Solirubrobacteraceae bacterium | reverse complement strand
GCCACATCGACAAGCATGTTGAACGTACCAAGGAGCGTCCGCTCACCAGCGGCAAGGTCAGTGAGCGCGAAACGGTGTGGCTGGCCGCCGGGCTGGCGTTTGCCGCCTTCCTGCTGATACTGCCGCTTAACCCGCTGACCTGGCTGCTGTCCTTTCCCGCCGTGTTTCTTGCCGCCAGCTATCCGTTCACCAAACGCTTCCTCGGTATCCCGCAAGCCTATCTCGGCATCGCCTTCGGCTTCGGCATCCCGATGGCGTTTGCCGCGCAGCTCGGCGATGTGCCGCCGGTGGCATGGCTGCTGCTGCTCGCCAACGTATTCTGGGCGATCGCCTACGACACCGAATACGCGATGGTGGACCGCGACGACGACATCCATCTCGGCATCCACTCCTCGGCGCTGTTTTTCGGCAAATACGACGTGGCGGCGGTGATGGGCTGCTATGTCATCACGCTGGGGTTGCTGGCGCTGGCGGGTCAGATGGCCGGCCTGGGCTGGATATTTTATGCCGCGCTGCTGGTTGCGGCAGGGGTCGCGCTGTACCACTACACCCTCATCAAGGACAGAAGCCGCGATGAATGTTTCAAGGCATTCCTGCATAACAACTGGTTTGGTGCGGCGGTGTTCGCGGGCATCGCACTGGATTATCTGGTAAACAGCCGGTAACCTGCCCTTTACGGCTGGGTATACGGCATCCAGGCGTTTTGCCCGGGAAATCCCGTAGTTCGAAGTTTCCGCTACACTCGCGTCATGGCGAATATCCAGCAACCCTACCGTGAAAACCCGCTGCTCAGACGAAGCTATAACCTGATTGCGCCGCTCTACGATAAATCCATCGAGCGACCGCTGCTGAAGGCGCGCACCCGGTCACTTCGCGCCATGCCGGCTAATGAGGCCACCAGGGTATTGTTAAGCGGTGCCGGGACGGGGCTGGACTTGCCGCTGTTGCCGGCAATGCACCGCTATACCGCGCTCGACTTCAGTGCCGCGATGCTGTCCCGCGCCCGGCCGCGCGGCGCGAACCTGCAGATCGACTGGGTGCTGGGCGACAGCATGGCGCTGCCGTTTGCCGACGCGCAGTTCGAGCATATCGTGCTGCACCTCA
>JAUXSD010000336.1 GCA_030681525.1 Solirubrobacteraceae bacterium | reverse complement strand
AATCCGCCTCTGGATGAATTGCGCGCCGCCGCCCATGCCCGGCCAAACCTGGATGTTCGCTTCGTCGCCATCAAGCGCGGCGGACGCAGGCAGTGCCGGGTCGTGGCAGCCGATCTGGTTTGTCTGGACGCCGAAGTGATGCATCGCCGCGCGTTTCTGGATGCGGTGGCGATTGCCGCCGGGCGAGCTAAACAATCCGTTCAGGAAGATAAACAAGGCGATGTCAAAGCGAAATCTGCGCTGTCCCGCGAGGATGCGCGCCGGCAGGGCAGCCTGATCCTGGTCGCCGAAGACAACGAGATCAACCAGAAAGTCATCCTGCAGCAGCTCATGTTGCTCGGGCAAACCGCCGACATCGCCAACAATGGCTGCGAGGCGCTGGAGCGCTGGCTGAGCGGCGATTACGCTATCCTGTTCACCGATCTGCACATGCCGGCGATGGACGGCTACGAGCTGACCGCCGCCATCCGCGCCGCCGAAAAAACCGGCAAGCCCCGCATGCCGATCATCGCCTTTACCGCCAATGCCATCATGGGTGAGGCCGAGCGTTGTCTCGCCCTTGGCATGGACGATTACCTGAGCAAGCCGGTGCAAATGGTCAAGCTGAAAGCGATGCTGGAAAAATGGCTGCCTACGGTAGAGGTGGCTGCGGCGGATGCCGGGTTGCGCTGTGCTAACCTGACCCAAGGCGCTGGGGTATCCGCGCCGGTTGACGTGAATGCGCTCAAGGCGTTGATCGGCGATGACGAGGCGATGGTCCGCGAGTTTCTGCACGACTTCCGCTTCAGCGCGGCCAAAATAGCAGTAGAGTTGCGCGCTGCCTGTGCGGCGGGCCAGCCAACGGCTGCCGGTGCGCTGGCACACAAGCTCAAGTCATCGGCCCGCTCGGTGGGCGCGCTGGCGCTGGGTGATTTGTGCGCCGGGATGGAGCAGGCAGGCAAGGCTGGCGATACTGTAACCCTGGCGGCGCTATTGCCCAAGTTCGAGCAGGAATTGCTGAGCGTTGAAGGTTTTATCGCGGGGTATTGAAATCGGCAGGCATAGCCCGGCTTGCGTTTGCTTCCGGCTCATCCCGCTTTAACGTGAAACTCGCGCAGCGATTC
>JAUXSD010000332.1 GCA_030681525.1 Solirubrobacteraceae bacterium | reverse complement strand
GCGGCCGCGGGATCGAGGGCAAGATCTGCGCGGCGCGCGTCGCCCGCGAGCTGCGGATCCCGTACCTCGGCATCTGCCTCGGCATGCAGATCGCCGTCGCGGAGTTCGCGCGCCACGTCGCCGGCATGGACGGCGCGAACTCGACGGAGTTCGACCCCGAGACGCCGCATCCGGTCATCGACCTGCTGCCCGAGCAGAAGGAGGTCACGGACCTCGGCGGCACGATGCGCCTCGGCGCCGACCCGGTGAAGATCCACGGCGCCACCCGCGCCCGCGACCTCTACGGCGAGGCGGTCATCTACGAGCGCCACCGCCACCGCTACGAGGTCAACCTCTTCCTGCGCAAGCGCCTGGAGGCGGCCGGCCTCATCGTCAGCGGCACCTCGCCCGACGAGCGCCTCGTCGAGATGATCGAGCTCGACGACCACCCGTTCTTCGTCGCATCGCAGTTCCATCCGGAGTTCAAGTCGCGCCCCGAGCGACCCGCGCCGCTGTTCCGGGACTTCGTCGGCGCCGCGCTGGATCGCGCCCGCGATCAGGCCGGCGCGCCCGAGTTCCGCGCCTCTCGCGCGTAGCCGCCGCGGGCCCCGCGCCGGCCGTCGCGGGTCGGCGGACACTCGCGCGACCGCCGCTCAGGGACCCGTCAAACCCTTCTCGACCTCGATCCGGGCGAGCTTCTCGTCCTCGAAGAAGAAGCGCAGGAGCCACTTCCCCGACACGAACGGCATGCGGCTGCGCGCCTTCGCCGAGCAGTGGATGACCCCTCCCTCGACGAGGTCGGAGCACTCGAAGCCGCTCGACCGCGCGAGGCTGTGGACGTCGGCCGGGGTCGCCGGGTCCGGAAGCGCCGCGCGAACGGCGCGCTCGACCTCCGCCGGCTCGCTCTTGGAGCGCAGATCCATGGGCTTAGATCGCCGGGTCGCTCCATCCCGGCGCGACCCAGACCGGCTTGCCGCGCGGGATGCTGCAGTTGGCGAGGATGGTCGCCGCCACCGTGTTCGAGTTCGGGCCCGTCGGGGCGTACGCCGTGCGGGTCCCGTCGATCCGGCGCAGCTCGGCTGCCAGGCACGCGTCGTGTCCGCATGCCGCAGCGCCCGACAGCACCGTCGTCGAGGGCGCGCCGGGCGACCAGTCGACCGTTCCGGCCACATACAAGCCGTCGTTCGTCTGGATCGAGCCGTAGGTCGGACCTCCGCCGGGGCCGCCGGGCCCGCCGCGGTAGTAGCGCTCGGTGCCGGCGCCGTCCGTCGTCACGACGAAGAGGTGCCAGATCGGCATCCCGCTGAGGATGCCGCCGATATGCGTGGCGCGGACGTCGACCTTGCACGCCGAGCCGGCGACGGGCAGGCCGCCGCCGCTACCGCCGCCGCCGGACCCGCTGCTGCGGCTCGACGTGGAGGACCGCGCGAGGACCGCCCGCGCGAGCGTCGCGTCGAGGGGCAGCTCGCCGCGGCGGGCGACGGGCTTGCCGACGAGGTCGGCCGCGGCGCTCGATACGTCGCGCGGTGTGTGGCCGCCACAGGTCCCGCCACAGCTGCAACCCGCGATCGAACAGCGGGCGAGGGCGCGCATCGGCGTCCCCGGCGCCGCGGAACGCCGGCGCTCGGGGGCGGCGCGGTCGCCGCCCTTGGCGCTCGGCGGCGTCGCCTGGACCTGCTCCGTTTCGCCGACCGCGAGCATCTCCCTCCTGCGAGGGTACGGCGCGCTCGGTGACCGGTCAAGCAGCCGGCTGTCGCCGGCTCGCGCGCGGAGGCCGACGGCTCGCAGTTGGCACACTGCTGACCATGCGCCCAGCCTCCGACGTCGAGCGCCGCCGCCTGAACGAGACGTTCGCGCGGCTCTGCGCGATCCCGAGCCCGTTCGGCTCCGAGCGCGCCTGCGCGGAGGCCGTCGCGCACGACCTGCGGCGCATGGGCGTGAGCGTCGAGGAGGACGATGCCGCGACCGTCGCCGGCGCGGAGTGCGGCAACCTGCTCGCGCGCATCCCCGGCCGCGGCGACCGCACGATCCTGCTCTGCGCCCACCTCGACACCGTGCCCGAGGCCAACCCGATCGAGCCGATCGTCGACGACGGCGCCTGGGTCAGCGCCGGCGACACGATCCTCGGCGCCGACAACAAGGCGGCGATCGCGGTCATGCTCGAGGTCGCGCGCCGCACCGCCGTCGAAAGCTCTCCCGTCGGCCTGGA
>JAUXSD010000320.1 GCA_030681525.1 Solirubrobacteraceae bacterium | reverse complement strand
CGGAAGGCCTGCACTCTTCCGACCGCCAAACGCTCAACCCGAGACGGCGGCCGCGGCCGGGCGCTACCGCTTTCGCCTGCACGCGGCAGTGCCCTCGACGCGAGAGGCGGCTGCCATCATGCCGTGGGTGCCCGATGAACGTGATGACGAGTGGTCGATCCTCCACTTCAGTCAGTCGAACCCAGACGGGCCGGGGCAGGGGAGCGTTCCCGCGCTGCTGCGACGGGTGGCAGAGTCCATCGACAAGCTCGGCGACGTCGTCATCCACGACGTCACCTTCCACTCGGAAGCCACCGCCGGAGAAGACGACTTGATGATGACCGTCTACTACGACCGCCCATCACGCGAGGCATAGCCGGAGCTGCTCTATCGCCTGGACGCGGCTGCTGCTCTCGCCTGGAACCGGCTGCCGCCTCTGCCTCGATGCGGAAGCTCAGAGCACGTGAAGGTCCAGAACGCGCGCCTGCCAGCGCCCAGCCTCGTCAACATGCAGCTCGAGCTCCAACGTCAGGTCCGACCGGCCCTCCTGCTGCGTCCACATCGGGACGGCGACGTGCTTGCTGCCGTCGTGCCTGTCGATCCAGTCGATGTTCCAGTCGCTCGGAGCACCGGGCGGAATTACGAGCTCGACCTCGCCGTACAAGCCGTGGTCGCGCGTCCAGAGATAGAGGTCTGCCGCGTCGGCCGCGAGAGCGCTCAGCCGCTCGTCATCACGTTCGACTACGGCGCGGACCGCCTCCGCAACGACGTGCAGCGCGTTGATCGACTGCTCCGGCATAACGACAGTCTCGCGCTTCCCCTTTCGCTGGAAGCGGCTGCCGCGCGATGCGGCACCCTGTGGGGCATGTCGGATGACATGCTCAGGCTGTGGCTCGGTTGGTAAGGCATAGACATGTTCTCGTCGCGGCGACGCTGACGGTGCTGCTCGTTGCGGCGGCGACGGCGACGCTACTTCTGCGGGCAGAGTGGGATAGCGGTCCGCCCAAGGGCGAGTTTCTGAGGTTCGAGCCGCGCATCCCCGGCAGCGTTTGCGTCTGGGACCCTATTCTCAGGGGCGTTGACGCCCTCGTGCAGTCAGACCGCTCGAAGGGCGCGACCAGAGTTCAAGTGCGGTGGTTGGTGGCGACGGATTCCTCGTCGGGCACCCAGGGTGTGAGCCGGGACCTACGCCAGAAGGGCTTCCGCGTTTCCGCGCGCGCCGAAGGTCCGTCGCAGACGAACGTCTTGGCGGTGCGCACAGAACGCAAGACCCGTGCCCATCTGCGCGTCGTCGCCAAGACAGTCAATGCCACCGCTATCCGCGCCTCGTCCGAAGTCCTCTCTGTCGAAAGCCCAGCAGGCGGCTGCGAGGGTAAGCACGTACCGAAGACATGACGCAGCACCCTCTCGGGGCGGTAGCCGCTCACGGCTACTGCTTCCGCCTGCGAGCGACAGCCGGCGCGCGGCCGCCCAGCGCGGACGTCGATGGTTGTGGATCGCGCGAGGAGGAACAGCGCTGACCGCGGCTTGGCGAGCGCGAGCCCGTCGTGGTGCGTCAGCGCCGAGCGCCGGGCGCGCCGGCTTGCCACCAGTCCGGTTCCTCGCCGCTGTCGCGCAGTAACGCCAGCGTCCGCGCGGCTCGCTCCCACTCAGATCCAGACGAGCCGCAGAACTTCCAAAGCTCGCGAGCCGAGCGCTTGTAGTGGTGGATCAGATCGTCCAGCTCGAAGGGATCGAGTTCGCCGGCGTCAAGCTGCTCAAACCCTGTCCGCACGTGCTCGAGCAGCGTCCGCAGCTGCTCGTCGTGGTACGCGGCGATGACTGCGCGAGCCTCACGCCGCCGAAGGCGCTCAGATGTAGGACCAGCGCTGTCGCGACCAGCACTCACGTCGAGTCGGACGCTAGCGCGCGCAGCATGACCCCGGTCTGCACGCTCGCCGGACGCACCCCAAGCAGAGCGCCGGCTCGCGCGAAAACCAGCGGCTCGCGCTCGCGACGAGCGAGAGCGCCTCGTCTGTCTCTAAGCAGCACCGGGCGACGCGAGCGCGCGGCCGGCGAGGCTACGCTTCACGCATGCCGAATCGTGAGCCGCCCACAGATCTTCGATGTGATTTCTGCGGTGCACACGAGAGCGATGACCGATCGTTGCTTGCTGGTCCGGGCATATACATCTGCAACCAGTGCGTGGAGCTGTCAATCGAGGTCCTAGAGAAGCGCGGAGTGCGCGTGCGTCACTGGCAGGCAGAGCGACAGTCCTCGTAGAAGTCGCCCGGGAGCATGTCCGGCGGCTGCTCGTCGAGTATCGCTGTGCACAGAACGACGTTCATCGCAGATAGCCGCCTTGTGGGAGGTGCCGTGTCGGTCGGGTGTTGGCTGCGGCGAGCTCGTCGATACAGCGATCAGGCGCGCGACTTCGCTGGCCGGCGTGTCACAGTACGAGCACCGCAGATCAGGATCGCTGTGCGTCAAGAGCGTGCTCAATCGACCGGCGGACCCACGGCGTGGCGTACGTCGAGAACCCCACGCCGTTGCGGAAGTCGAACGTCTCCGTAGCGCGAACAAGCCCCAATACACCCTCCTGGCAGATGTTGAGAAACGGCAACTCCTGGTCGCGGTAGTGCCCGGCGACTGAAAACACCAGCCGCAGGTTGGACTCGACCATCTTCATCTTGGCACTCAGGTCCCCGCGTTCGATGCGTTTTGCAACGTCAGCCTCCTCTTGCGCGGTTAGCGCTGCGAGCTTGCCGAGCTCCTTGACGAACGTCGGTCGCGGCGACCGGTCTGCCAGGACCCCTTGGCAGAGCACGATGCACTCGCTGCAGATCGCGATCGAGGATGTCACGGTCAGCGACCTGGTCTGGCCGGCCGGATGCTCCCAAAACTCGCACAGCCGCTCAGCCATGCTCTCGATCCTAGCCTCAAATCCGCCGCTACCCCTTCGCCTGGAAGCGCCTGCTGCTTCTGCGTCGACCGGTGCGGGCTCAGGACCTGATGCGGCGGGTCAGATAGCCCGCCAAGCTGCCAAGCAGCAGGACGACGAAGGCGGCGGGACCTGCGAACGCCACGAATCCGACCGCGTCCTGCAAGGACGTGCAGTGAATGCCACAATCGAAGAACCCTTCGGCGTCGCGGTAGTCGCTCGCGACCAGGGCTGCCGTGGTCGTCCACCCGAGCACGATCGCCGCCGCCGCTGCCATCGCGACACGCCCGCCTTTCCACCCGGCGAGCAGGACGACTGCGGCTAGGAGCGCGATCAGCAGCCATGCCATCTGAGGATTATGCGTGCGTGCCGGACTCCGCGTGGTGCTCGCTCTGCTCGCTGGGCACCTATCCAGCCGAATCAAGCTCTACGACAGGGGGGTTCGCGTGCTGCGGACGCGCCGACGTAGTCCGAGCACTGCTCCTTTCGCCTGACTCCAGCAGTGCAGCCTGAGTTCGGCCACTGCTGCTATGCCCGCCGACCGGCAGTTGCGCTGATAGGCGCAGCGAGCTCGACGGGGATCATGGGGGCTCGTCGTGCGTGGATGGCGTCGATGATCTCGGCGTTGTCGATGCCTTGGAGATGTAGATCGACGTGACGCCGAGGCTGGTATGGCCGAGCTGACGTTGTATGACGATCAGCGAAACGCCCTCGCGGGCCATCTCGACGGCGTGCGCGTGACGGAGCTGATGCGGGGCAAATCGCCGGCGTACGCCCGCCTGTGCAGCGGTGCGTCGCAGCTGCGCGCGCACCGCGGCGTGTGACCACGCACGCCCGCGCGTCGGCCCGGTGAGGATGCAGAACAGCGGTCCGACTGGGAGCTCGGGACGAACCTCGAGCCAGGATTGCAGTTGCTCCCACGCCCACGCGTCCATCCCGACTTCGCGGCGGCGACCGCCCTTGCCGCGGCGCACGAGCAGCGAGCCGCGGCGGCGGTCAAGGTCAGCCTCGCCTAACGCGAGGGCTTCGTGGATGCGCAGTCCGGCGCGCCACAGCACGACGATCAGTCCCCGCAGCCGGCGTCCCTGCACGTCGTCGCCGGCCTGGCGCATGACCGCGACGATCTCCTCGACCTTCGGCGGGTCGGCTGGGTAGCGCCGGCCCTTGTTACGAGGCGGGCGCCCGGCGTGAAATTCCGGCAGCGTCGCCGGCGAACGGGACGACCGGCAGCGTCCAGCACAACTGCGACATGTGGCCTCCTCAGATCGCGGAAGGCAGACGCTCTCACTGCGCTACGTGTCGTCTCGGCTGCCCGCGATCTGCGAGCAGGCCAGTCCGGCGTGGCACCGGCCGCAGCAAGAAACGACAGCCGCTCCCAGGCGCAAGCGATAGCGACGAGCGACGTCAAAGGTCGGTCGCGTCGACTACATCGGCGAAGCGTCTGCGGCGTCCTGCCCACGCGGGATCGCTGTCCCGTCTGTCGAGCGCCGGGCCCGGCCGCCGGTTCCCGCTAAGGGTTCGGCTGCGGGACGCGCCGGCGGCTGGTGTGCGGTGGAGTAGTTGTTTCACGCGAGCGGCTGATCGCGATCCGACGCGAGGAGCCTAGACCTCTCGATGAACGGTGCCCTGCTCGGCGCGATCATCGAACCCAAGCCGGCACGCCCGGATCACCCGCTCTGAGTCGGCCGTGCCCGAGGCCAGCGCAGAGGTCACCGCGGCCTCGTCGGCACTGGTGTGGAAGGTCCAGGCAAGTTGCGTCAGCGTCAGGTTGCGGCACATCGCGTACGCGCGCGCGGCCTCATCATCCGCCGCGGGCGAGGCCGGTGCCGA
>JAUXSD010000312.1 GCA_030681525.1 Solirubrobacteraceae bacterium | reverse complement strand
GATCGAAGTTCGCCAGAGCGCGCCAGCGTACCGGCGCGGGCGCCGCGCCCACGCCGCCTGCCGGCGCGCGATGATCCGGGAGTGGGCGATCCCACCTGGCCGGTGAGCGACGACGCGGTCAAGCAGATCATCGACCGCGCCGACGTGCAGCTCGCCGCCGGCGACCCGGACGCGGCCCGCGTCGCCGAGCTCGTCGCCGGCATCGCGGCACTGTCGCCGCGCGCGCTGGTGCAGTTCGACGACCGGGCGCGCGCCGGCTGCACCTGGCGGTGCTGCTCGAAGCGCACGCGCAGGCGACCGACGCGGCCCTCCGGCGGCGCCTGCGAGCCGAGATCCTGGGCTGGTCGGGCGCTCGCGTCGTGCGGGCCCCCGACCCCGCGCTGCGCGCGCGGATCGAGCGGCGGCTGCCCTCGCTCGACGAGGACCGGCGCCGCTGGATCGAGTTCGTCCTGCGGACGCGACCTGACGCCTACAGCGCGAACCGGCCGTCCTGCACGACGACCTCGCCGTCCGCCGTCAGCCGCCCGCCCCGGCGCAGGTCGCAGATGAGGTCCCAGTGCAGGGCGGACTCGTTCTTGCCGCCGGTCTCGGTGTACGAGCGCCCGAGCGCGAGATGGACGGTGCCGCCGATCTTCTCGTCGAACAGCGTCGCGCCGATCGCGCGGTCGATGCCGAAGTTCGTCCCGATCCCGATCTCGCCGAGCCGCCGGGCGCCCTCGTCGGTGGCCAGCGCGCGCTGCAGGTAGTCCTCGCCGCGCTCGGCGGCGGCGGCGACGACGAGCCCGTCGCGGAACTCGAGGTCGACGCCCGCCACGTCGACGCCGGCCGGCGACGACGGCACGCCGAAGCGGATGCGGCCGTTGGCGCTTGCCTCGTGGGGGCCGGTGAAGACCTCGCCGCTGGGCATGTTGCGCCTGCCGTCGGAGTTGACCCACGTGCGCCCCTTGACGGTCAGCGTCACGTCGGTGCCCGGCGCCTCGATGCGCAGCTCGCGGGCCGGCTTGAGCCGTTCGATCAGGCTCTCCTGAAACGCCCGCAGCTCGCCCCAGGAGCGTGTCGGGTCGGGCTGGTCGAGAAACAGCGCGCGGGCGACGAACGCCTCGAAGTCCGCGAAGCTCATGCCGGCCTGCTGTGCCCCGGCCTGCGTCGGCCACAGGCTCGCGCACCAGCGCTTGCGCATCATGAGGTCGCGCACGGGCTTGCGCGCACGCGCCGCGCGCGAAAGCCGCTCCGGGTCTATCCCGGCGAGCGCGCGCGTGTTCTCCGGCGCCTGGATGCCGAGGTGGGCGTGTGACTTCTTCACCTCGGCGAAGGAGACCTCGGAGAAGAGGTCGAGGTGGCGGTCGCGCGCGTGGCGGTAGAAGTCCGGGGTCGCGCCGGGCAGCTCGACGCGCAGCAGCGGCCAGGCGTCGCGCCCGAGGATCGCACGCTGGCACTCGAGCAGCAGCGGCGCGGCGAGCGTCGTCGAGCGCACGACGACCTCCTGCCCGGGCTGCACCTCCAGGCAGTAGTCCGTCAGCAGGTCGGCGAATGCCGCCGCGTCGATGGGCATTCGGCGCCCGAGTCCTCGCCCGGCCCGCCCGGCCTACGCCCGCCAGCCGTCGGCGAGCGCGGCGAGCGGCTCGGCCGGGTCGGCGTGCAGCAGCGTGGCCAGCGCGGACACGAGACGCTCCTGCGGCTCGCGCTGCGCGCCCATCCCCATGACGCCGATCCGCCACAGCTTGCCGGCCAGCGGGCCCAGCCCGCCGGAGATCTCGATGCCGTGGTCGAGCAGCAGGCCCTGGCGGATGGCGGCCTCGTCGACGTCGGGCGGCGGCGACACCGCGAGCAGCGGATGCAGCTGCTCGCCGTCGGGGGCCAGGCGCTCGCAGCCGAACCCGCCGAGCGCGTCGCGCAGCGCGTGATGGGCGCGGCGGTGGCGCTCCCACGTCGTCGGCAGCCACTCGTCGCCGACGGCAATGCGCAGCGCCTCGCGCAGCGCGTAGACCATGTTGATCGGCGCGGTGTGGTGGTACGTGCGCGCGCTGCCGCCGGCCGTCGCGTCGGGGCTCCAGTACTCGAGCACGAGCGCGAGGTCGAAGTACCACGAGCGGCCCGGGCTCTCGCGCGCCTTGAGCTTGGCGATCGCCCGCTCGCCGGCCGTGAAGGGGGCCAGGCCGGGCGGGCAGTTCAGGCACTTCTGCGTGCCGGAGAACGCGGCGTCGATGCCGGCCTCGTCGACGCGCAGCGGGTGGCCGCCGAGCGACGTGACGCAGTCGACGAGCAGCAGCGCGTCGCGCTCGCGGCAGGCGTCCGCGAGGCCGTCCAGCGGCTGCGCGACGCCGGTCGACGTCTCGCCGTGCACGACGACGATCGCCGCGGTGTCAGCGCCGTCCGCCGCCTCGATGAGCTGCTCGACGGGGACCGCGCGGCCCCACTCGGCCTTGACCTGTACGACGTCGGCGCCGGCCCGCGCCAGCTCGTCGGCCATCCGCACGCCGAAGAGGCCGTTGACGCCGCAGACGACCCGGTCGCCGGGATCGACGAAGTTCGCCACCATCGCCTCCATGCCGGCGCTGCCGGTGCCGGAGATCGGCAGCGTGGCGAGGTTGTCGGTCCCGAACGCCTCGCGCATGAGCGTGATCGTCTCGGCCATGATGTCGGCGAAGGCCGGGTCCATGTGGCCGATCGTCGGCTGCGCAAGCGCGGCGAGCACGCGCGGCGGCACCGGGCTGGGGCCCGAGCCGAGCAGCAGCCGCTCGGGGATGTCGGTGATCGGCGGGGCGTGGGTCTCGGTGCTCATGGGGCCTCCACGTCGGGAAAGTGCTCGGCAAGGTGCTCACGCAGGACGTCGCGGATCCAGCGACGCTCGTCCGGCGTGGCGATGCGGTAGCGCGCCAGCAGCTCGGCCTGCCCCTCGGTCGGGACGCCGTAGACCTCCCAGCGCTCCACGAGCCGCTCGAAGAGGAACTCGACCGCGCGGTGCCAGGAGTCGTCGGTCGAGACCTTCTGGTTGTGCAGCGTCGAGGCGTACTTGCGGCGGGTCAGCGGCGACATCGACCCGCGCAGCACAAGGACGTTGCCGTCGGCGTCGCGGTAGTCCGTGCTCGGGGCCGTGATCCGTCCTGCTCCGCGGTTGCGCTTGCCCATCCGGATTTCAACAGTAGCGATGAAGGCCGCGCATTCCGGTCGCCGTGAAAGTCGCGCGCCGCCACCGTATGGTGCGCACCATGAGCTTCGCGACGCACCGACGCGAGTTCGGCCGCGGCGAGCGCGTCGTGCCCGGGATCTGGCGCCTGCGCCTGCCGCTGCCGTGGCCCGGCGTGCCGCACTGCAACGCCTACGCGGTCGCGGCCGGCGACGGCGTCGTGCTCTTCGACTGCGGCCTGCACGAGCCGGGCTCGCTGGCGCAGCTCGAGCGCGCGATGGAGCAGGTCGGCCTGCACCTCCGCGACGTGCGGCTGCTCGTCTGCACGCACGCGCACTCCGACCACTACGGCCAGGCAGCGAGCGTCGTGGACGCCAGCGGCTGCGAGCTGTGGATGCATCCCGCGGACGCGCACATGCGCGGCAGCCTCGAGGACCCCGAGGCGCGCCTGGCGCGGCGCTTCGAGATCGCGCGCCAGAGCGGGGTGCCGGCAAAGCCGCTACGCACGTGGTTGGCGAGCGCGCGCGCTCGCGACAGTGAGATCGCGCGGCTCGTCGAGCCCGACCGCGCGCTCGTCACCGGCGTCGTCGTGCCGACCGACCTCGGCCCGTGGACCGTCGTCGAGACGCCCGGACATGCGCCCTCGCACGTCTGCCTGCACCAGCCCGAACGCCGCCTGCTCGTCTCCGGCGACCACCTGCTCGGCCGCGTCTCGCTGTACTTCGACTACGGCTGGACGCCGGACCCGGTCGGCGAGTTCCTCTCGTCGCTCGACGCGGTCGCCGCGCTCGACGCGCGGCTGTGCCTCAGCGGCCACGGCCGCTCGTTCACCGACGTGCGGGCGCACGTCGAGGCCAACCGCGCGCTCGTCGCCGAACGCCTCGAGCGCGTGCGGGCCGGGGTCGCCGAGCACGGCCCGATCACGGCGTACGACATCGTGCCGCTGATCTACGGCGAGGAGCTCACGCAGCTCACGGCCGGCTGGAGGCTGCCCAAGACGCTGTGCTATCTGCACCATCTCGCGGCGACCGGCGCCGTCGTGTCCATCGAGGACGGCGAGACGGAGCGCTGGGCGCTCGCGTAGAGCGCAGGGCGTCAGCTCGCGGCCTCGCCGCGCGCCGCGTGCTCGTGGCTCGCGTCGAGTCCGCGCTCGGTGACCTCGGGCGGCAGGACCGCGCGCGGGGTGCGGGCCAGGATGAGCGCGAGGACGAGCAGCCGCCCCGCCTCAGGGAACCCGCGGCCGGGCTCCGGCGGCGCGATGTGCTCCTCGTAGAGATCCAGCAGCCAGAGGATCGCCGCGAAGACGTCGGCGTGCGGATGGGCATCGCCCACGCCCGCGGCCAGCCGCGCGAGCCCGAGCGACTCGTCGGGCTCGCCGCCCGCGAACGCGCGGCCCATCGCGGCGGTGAGGTGCGCCGCGACGCGCTCGAGCAGCAGGTCGACCGGCGGGCTCGGCCCCGGCGCGGGGCCGAGGTCGAGCGGCTCCGCGCCCGCCACGAGGCGCTCGAGCTGCCCGCTGTAGACGCCGGCGATCTGCTCGTGGCTCAGCCCCGCCTCGATCGCGCAGCGCAGCGTCTGCAGCGCGCTCTCCAGCGGCCGCCCGTACGGCGAGTCGCTGGCCCACAGGATCTGGCCGGGCGCGACGAGGCAGAACACGCCGAGGACGTCGGCGGGATGCCACCACGCGGTGTCGATGTAGACGTTGGGATGCGCCGGCAGCTCGCGCGCCAGCCAGGCGAGGTCCGAGATCGCGCAGTGGGCCAGGATCAGCCGCGCGTCGGGGAACTCCTCGGAGAGGCGGATCGTGTTGGCGCCGAGCGCCGGGATGCCGCGCCCGGCGTGCATGAGCACGACCGCCCGGCGCTCGTGGGCCAGCGCGACGAGGTCGCGCACGACCGGCTCCTCCATCCCGAAGGCCTCGGCGCGCGGGTGCAGCTTGATGCCGGCGGCGCCGGCGTCGAGGCAGCGCCGCGCCTCGTCGACCGCGCCGTCGGCGCGCGGCTGCACGCGGCACAGCGCGGTCAGCCGGCCGTCGGACGCGGCCGCCGCCTCGAGCGCCGCGTCGTTGGCGGCGCCGTAGCCGCCGGGCTCGTGCATCGGGAAGACGAGCGCGCGGGCGTCGACGCGGCGCAGCGAGTCGAGCAGCTCCTCCGGCGTCTGGCGAAACGTGTCGGGGTCGTTCTGGCCGATGTGCGTGTGCGCGTCGAACAGCGCCGGCCGACCGGCTTCGTCCATGATCGCCCGAAACCAGGGCTCGAGAAGTGCGTCGATGTCGGCGCCCACGCGCGGCACCCTACCCCGCGGGCGGGGGAGACCCGATCCGTGTACGTGCGTGCGCTGGCGCCAATGCCCTGGCCAGACGGGGTGTGTCGAATGGTTCGCGGCCGTCGCGAGATCCGTGCTCCGACGCCCCGCGCCTACTCCTCCGGCAGCAGCAGCCCGATGATTCCCAGCAGGCCGCCGGTCTTCAGGCCCACGCGCAGCGCGGCGGCCTGGACCGCGTTGAGGTGGCGCTCGTCGCGGGCGCGGTCGATCCCGGCGCCGAAGGCGTCGACGAGCTCGTCCTCCGACACGCCGGCGGGTCGCTCGCCGCCGAGCAGCTCGCGCAGCAGAACCTCGCGCGGCATCGCGAGCTTGCAGGGCGCGCCGTCGAGCGTCTCGAGCGCCGCGAGCTGGGTGCGCTCGACACCGGCCGGACGCTCGAGCGGCGCTCAGGGGTCGGCGACCTCGCGCGGGCCGAAGCCGCCCCCACCGAGCGCCAGGTGGA
>JAUXSD010000309.1 GCA_030681525.1 Solirubrobacteraceae bacterium | reverse complement strand
CCCCGCCGGCGCGGCGGCCGGCGCGTTCTGGGTCTCGATCGCGGTCAGCCGCCGATGCAGCTCCGCCGTCCGCCGTTCGAGGATCTGCAGCCGCTCCTCGCTGATGGGGCCCATCACGTCACCACCTTTGTCAACCATCGGTCAGCAACTAAGCTACAGGCTTGTCAACCGCCGGACAAGAGCCGCGCTACACTCGGACGCATGTCCGAGCGCGCCTACCGCCGCCTGCAGCGCGACGAGCGCCGCGAGTTGCTCTTGGCGCGCGCGACCGAGCTCTTCGCCCAGCACGGCTACGAGGGGCTGTCGATGTCGCAGCTCGCGCGCGAGGCGCAGATCTCCAAGGCCCTGCTGTACCACTACTTCCCGAGCAAGCGCCGGCTCTTCGAGGCCGCGCTGGAGGAGGGCGCCGAGGAGCTGCGGGCGCGAACCGAGCCCGACCCGTCGCGGCCGCCCGCCGAGCAGCTCGCGATGACGCTCGATGCGTTCCTGGAGTGGGTGCAGGAGCGGCCGACCGCCTACGCGACCCTGCTCGAGAGCGGCTCGGGCGAGGTGCGCGAGATCATGGCCGAGGTCCGCGCGACGACCGCCGGGCGGATCCTCTCCGGGCTCGGTGACGACGGCCGGCGACCGGCGACGCGTGCCGCGGTCCACGGCTGGCTGGCCTTCCTCGACGGCGCGATCCTCGACTGGATCGCGCACGGCGACCTCACCCGCGAAGAGCTGCACGGCATGCTGCTGGGCGCCTTCGCCGGCGCGCTGGTCGCATCGGGCGCCAGCGGCGGGCTGCCGACGGAGATCCTGCCGACCTGAGCCTGCGCCTGCAGCGGACGCGCCGCCGGCGAACCGTCTGCACCCGGTGGCGCGGTTTGGCACGATCACGCCGGTGAAGGGCCGAGCCGCCACGGAGCAGCATCTGCGTGACCTCGCGTGGCTGCGCCGGGTCCGCGACCGGATCGACCGCGAGTACGCCCAGCCGCTGGACGTCGAGGCGCTCGCCCGCGGCGCCCATATGTCGGCCGGGCACCTCAGCCGCCAGTTCCGGCTGGCGTACGGCGAGGCGCCGTACAGCTACCTCATGACGCGGCGCATCGAGCGCGCGATGGCCCTGCTGCGTCGCGGCGACCTCAGCGTGACCGAGGTCTGCTTCGCGGTCGGCTGCTCGTCGCTGGGCACGTTCAGCACACGCTTCACCGAGCTGGTCGGCATGCCACCCAGCGTCTACCGGCGCGACGCGGCGGGCGCGACGGCGGGCATGGCGCCGTGCGTCGCCAAACAGGTGACCCGACCGATCAGGAATCGAGAAGCGCCGGTCGCGAGCCGCAGCTAGCGTGACCGCCATGGACATCACCATTCATCAGGCTCTCCTCCCGCACGACGACCCGGAGGCCTCGCTGGGCTTCTACCGCGACATGCTCGGCTTCGAGGTCCGCAACGATGTCGAGTACGGCGGGATGCACTGGATCACGGTCGGCCCCCCGGACCAACCCGGCACCTCGATCGTCCTGTACCCGCCGAGCGCGAGCCCCGGCATCACCGACGACGAGCGGCGCACGATCGCCGAGATGATGGCCAAGGGCACCTACGCCAGCATCAATCTGGCCACGCGCGACCTCGACGGTGCCTTCGAGCGGCTGCAGGCCAACGCCGAGATCGTCCAGGAGCCGATCGATCAGCCGTACGGCATCCGCGACTGCGCCGTCCGCGATCCCGCGGGCAACCTGATCCGCATCCAGGAGCTGCGCTGAGCATGGCCACGACCGCCGACACGCCGTCGCCGGGGCTGCACCAGGCCGACAGCCACGATCTCATCCGCGTGCACGGCGCACGCGTGAACAACCTCAAGGACGTCAGCATCGAGATCCCCAAGCGCCGGCTGACGGTGTTCACCGGCGTCTCGGGCTCGGGCAAGAGCTCGCTGGTGTTCGGGACGGTCGCCGCGGAGTCCCAGCGGATGATCAACGAGACCTACAGCGCCTTCGTCCAGGGCTTCATGCCGACGCTGGCACGGCCCGAGGTCGACGTGCTCGACGGCCTGACGACCGCGATCATCGTCGACCAGGAGCGGCTGGGCTCCAACCCGCGCTCCACGGTCGGCACGGTCACCGACGCCAACGCGATGCTGCGCATCCTGTTCAGCCGGCTCGGCGAGCCGCACATCGGCCCGCCCAACGCCTACTCGTTCAACGTTCCGTCGGTGCGGGCGAGCGGTGGCATCACGGTGGAGCGCGGCGGCAAGACGCAGACCAAGAAGGCGACCTTCAACCGCCTCGGCGGCATGTGCCCGCGCTGCGAGGGCCGCGGGGCGGTCACCGACTTCGACCTGACCGCGCTGTACGACGATGCCAAGTCGATCAACGAGGGTGCCATCACGATCCCCGGCTACAGCATGGAGGGCTGGCACGGGCGCATCTTCCGCGGCAGCGGCTTCTTCGACCCCGACAAGCCCATCCGCAAGTTCAACAAGCGCGAGCTGCACGACCTGCTCCACAAGGACCCGACGAAGATCAAGGTCGACGGCATCAACCTGACCTACCAGGGCCTGATCCCGCAGATCCAGAAGTCGTTTCTGGCCAAGGACGTCGACGCGATGCAGCCGCACATCCGCGCCTTCGTGGAGCGGGCGATCACCTTCGCCACGTGTCCGGACTGCGACGGCACCCGCCTGGCCCCGGCGGCCCGCTCGTCGAAGATCGAGCAGATCAACATCGCCGACGCCTGCGCGATGCAGATCAGCGATCTCGCCGCCTGGGTGCGCGACCTCGACGATCGGTCGGTCGCGCCGCTGCTGGCGGCGCTGGGGCACACGCTCGACTCGTTCGTCGAGATCGGGCTGGGCTATCTCAGCCTCGACAGGCCGTCGGGCACGCTGTCGGGCGGCGAGGCGCAGCGCGTGAAGATGATCCGCCACCTCGGCTCGTCGCTCACCGACGTCACCTACGTCTTCGACGAGCCGACGATCGGGCTGCACCCGCACGACGTCGAGCGTATGAACGACCTGCTCCTGCGGCTGCGCGACAAGGGCAACACGGTGCTCGTCGTCGAGCACGAGCCGGACACGATCGCGATCGCCGACCACGTCGTCGACCTCGGCCCGCGCGCGGGCACGGCGGGGGGCGAGATCGTGTTCGAGGGCACGGTCGAGGGGCTGCGCGACAGCGACACGCTCACCGGGCGCCACCTGGGCGACCGCGCGACGCTGAAGTCGTCGATGCGGACGCCGGCGGGGAGGCTCGCGGTGCGCGGCGCCGCCACCCACAACCTGCAGGACGTCGACGTCGACATCCCGCTCGGCGTGCTCGTGGTGGTCACCGGCGTGGCCGGGTCGGGCAAGAGCTCGCTGATCAACGGCTCGGTGGCCGGCCGCGACGGCGTGGTGTCGGTCGACCAGGGCGCGATCAAGGGCTCACGACGCAGCAATCCGGCGACGTACACCGGTCTGCTCGAGCCGATCCGCAAGGCGTTCGCGAAGGCCAACGGCGTCAAGCCGGCGCTGTTCAGCGCCAACTCCGAGGGCGCCTGCCCCACCTGCAACGGGGCCGGGGTCATCTACACCGACCTGGGGATGATGGCCGGCGTCGCCTCCACCTGCGAGGACTGCGGGGGCAAGCGCTTCCAGGCCGAGGTGCTGGAGTACACGCTCGGCGGCAAGGACATCAGCGAGGTGCTGGCGATGCCGGTCACCGAGGCGACGGGGTTCTTCGACTCCGGTGACGCCAAGGTGCCCGCCGCCCACAGGATCCTGGCCCGGCTGGCCGACGTCGGGCTGGGCTACGTCAGCCTCGGCCAGCCGCTCACGACGCTCTCCGGCGGCGAGCGCCAACGGCTCAAGCTCGCCACCCACATGGGAGAGGACGGTGGCGTCTACATCCTCGACGAGCCGACCACCGGCCTGCACCTCGCCGACGTCGAGCAGCTGCTCGGCCTGCTCGACCGGCTCGTCGACTCCGGCAAGTCGGTCATCGTCATCGAGCACCACCAGGGGGTCATGGCGCACGCCGACTGGATCATCGACCTCGGCCCGGGCGCCGGCCACGACGGCGGCCGGATCGTCTTCGAGGGCACGCCCGCCGACCTCGTCGCCGCCCGCTCGACGCTCACCGGCGAGCACCTCGCGGCCTACGTCGAAAGCTGACCGGGCCTACATCCAGTCGAGCGGCACGTCGGCGCGCTTGCGCGCGACGATCGCGTGGTACTCCAGCGGCTCGCCGGCGACCGAGACGCGGTGGGTGTAGCTGACGCGCGCCTGCTCCTCGAGCACGTCCTCTTCGAGCATCCGGCCGATGAACGCCCCGAAGCCGGCGGGGTCGGCGTCGTCGATGAAGCGGTCGCGCAGGTTGAAGGCCACCCAGCCCGGCGAGGCGACGAGGTTGAACGCCGCGGCGAATGCCGCCGGCGGGATGTCGCCGAAGCCGAGCGCGGCGACGCAGGTCATCGCGTTGCAGTCATGCGCCTCGAGCTCGCGCCGGTCGTCGGGGTCGAGGTCGGTGACGTCGCCCGCGTAGTACTCCTCGTACAGGCCCGGGCGGTCGCGCAGCGCAGCATCGCGCGCCTCGGTCAGCAGGTCCAGGCCGATCAGCGAGTCGATCCCGACCGCGGCGAGCTGCTCGCCGACCATGCCGTTGCCGGCGCCGAAGTCCAGGGCCTTCAGCGAGGCGGGGTCGACGTCGGCGGCGTTGAGCTCGGCGCCGAGCAGCTGGCCGACGATCAGCGGCGAGTCGCACTCGAGCGTCTCGGCGAAGACCTGCTCGTACAGACCGGGGACGTTGAAGATCGCGGCGTAGTCGTGCAGGAGAATGCGCCGGCGCTCGCCGTCGAGCTCGACCTCACACCACTCTTCGTCCTGATCCAATCCGCCCCCGGCCGCGCGGGGCGGGAGGTACAGCTCGAGTCGCTGTGTGTCGAGCGTGGCCATGCACGTCCTTCCATCGAAGTTCCCCTACCCATGCTCCACTCCCCGGCGCCGAGGCGCGCAAAACAGAGGAACGCCGCGCAGCTGTATAGAACGAACCCCGGGGACTACACGTACGGGTCGCGCTCGACCACGCGGTCGCGCTCGACGACGCGATCGCCGACGACGGGGCGCCTGGCCTGCGAGAGGAACATCAGCGAGATCGCGAGACCGATCGCGCCGACGATCATCAGGATCACGCCGACCGTCGCGAGCTCGATGCCCGAGACCGACGCGGTGACGGCGAACTTGAGGATCGCGCCGAGCGCGATGAGAAATATCGAGGTGCCTATGCCCATGGGCTCATCATGCCCCTCCACCACGGTTCGTAAGCTCACGCGGCCCGCTTGTACCATCATCGGTTGTGACGACCGCCACGACGGACGCCTACGCCATCCCTGCGGAGCTCGCCGATCTGCGCGACATGATCCGCCGGCTCGCGCAGGAGAAGATCGCGCCCCGCGCGCCCGAGATCGACCGGACCGGCCAGTATCCGCGCGACATCCGCGAGCTGCTCGCCGAGCACGACGTCCTCGGGCTGCCGTTCGAGGAGCAGTACGGCGGGACCGGTACCGGCACGCTCATGCTGCAGATGGCGGTCGAGGAGATCGCCAAGGCCTGCGCCTCCTCGGCGCTGATCCTCATGGTCCAGGAGCTCGGCACGCTGCCGATCCAGCTCTTCGGGACCGACGAGCAGAAGGAGCGCTTCCTGCCGCGCTGCGCCAGCGGCGAGTGGTCGCCGGCGTTCGCGCTCTCCGAGCCCGAGGCCGGCTCCGATCCCGCCGCGCTGCGCACGTCCGCGGTGCGCAGCGAAGCCGGCGACGAGTGGGTCATCAACGGCCAGAAGAACTGGATCACGAACGCCGGCGTCGCCGACTTCTACATCGTGTTCGCCAAGACCGACCGCGAGAGCAACCGCAGCTCGGCCTTCATCGTCGAGGCCGACCGGGCGGGCTTCGATCCCGGCGCGCTGGAGCACAAGCTCGGCATCAAGGGCTCGCCGACCGGCTCGCCGTCGTTCACCGATGTGCGGGTGCCCGCCGCCAACCTCATCGGGACGGAGGGCAAGGGGCTGTCGATCGCGCTGGCGACGCTCGAGCGCACCCGGCTCGGAGCGGCGGCCCAGGCGGTCGGCATCGCGCAGGGGGCGACCGACTACGCCGCGGGCTACGCGCGCGAGCGGATCGCGTTCGGCCGGCCGATCAACCAGCTGCAGGGCATCCAGTTCAAGCTCGCCGACATGGAGACGCGGACCGCCGCCGCGCGCGAGCTGCTCTACAAGGCCTGCGCGAAGGCCGACCGCAACGAGCCGGACCTGGGCAAGTACTCCTCGATGGCCAAGCTGTTCGCCTCCGACACCGCGATGGCCGTCACGATCGAGGCCATCCAGGTGCTCGGCGGCTACGGCTACGTCAACGAGTATCCGGTCGAGCGGATGATGCGCGACGCGAAGATCACGCAGATCTACGAAGGCACCAACGAGATCCAGCGGGTGGTCATCGCCCGCTCGATGCGGTAGGGGTGTAACGGGTGCCGGAGGGCCGCGCGCCGACGCCGCGACGGGTCATGCTGGCGGCGCTCGTCGCGCTGGCGGTCGGGCTGGGCGCGGTTGGTCTGTTCGGCGGCTTCAGCGTGTCGACGCCCGTGCGGCTGTTGCAGGGCGGCGTCCTCGTCGTGCTCGCGATCCTCGTCGTCGGTGCGCTGATGATGTCGCTGGGCCTGCGGCTCGCGGGCTGGAGCGAGCCCGAGTCCGAGGCCGAGTTCGAGCGCATCGTGCAGGAGAGCGAGCGCCTCGCACGCGAGGGTGTCTCACCGGAGCCCGACGAGATGCACTTCATGGAGCTCGATCCGTGGGACGACGAGGACTTCGCCGAGCTCGTGCGCGAGGCGATGGACGAGCTGCCCGACATCCTGCAGCGCGCCCTGGAGCGCAACGTCGCGGTGGTCATCTCCAACGGCGGCCGCAAGGCCGGCGCCTACGGCCTCTACCACGGCGACGGCGTGGCCCGCGACGACGTCCCGGACCGGATCGTCATCTACCGCGACACCCTGCGCCGCGACTTCGGCCACGACCCGGAGATGCTGCGCGACGAGGTCACCCGCACCGTCCGCCACGAGCTCGCCCACCACCTCGGCGCCGACGAGCTCGGCGTCCGCGATCTCGGCCTCTGAGCGCCTTTCGCCTCACGCGCGCGGTGGGTCGGGTGGCAGCGGACGCCGCCGCGCGGTAGGGTCGCCGCCGGGCGGATTTCGGGCCGCCCGTTCGTAGATGGCCAATTGGAGGAGGCGCAGTTTTCATGGTGACCCCTGGCAAGTTCATGCTCGCGATACTGGCGTTCATCGCCATGCTCGTGATACTCGCTCTGTTCGTGCTCCTGCCGGACACGGGCCACTACGCGAACATCCTCGACTAAGCCTGAGGCTAAGCAGGCCCGGGTGGGCCGGCGCTGACCGGCCCGCCTGTCCACCCGGCGCGCGGTTCAGCGCAGCGTCCCGCGCCGCTTGGCCTTGAAGCGGTTGACGACGTTCTCGCAGCCGCGCAGCTTCGGGCGCTTGTGGCCCGTGAAGACCGTGTCGTAGCCGCGGCCGCAGTCGATCGTGCCGCGGCCGTTGGTCAGCGCGTGCACGATGTCGTTGCCCGCGCCGCCGAAGACCTGGGTGCGACCCTTTCCGCGCATGCGGATCTCGTCGTCGCCGGCCTCGCCGCGGATGACGTTGCGAAACGCGCCGCCCTGCAGGTAGTCGTCGCCGGCGCCGCCGGAGATCCGGTTGAAGCCGCGCCCGCCATAGATCGTGTCGTTGCCCGCGCCGCCGCGCAGCACGTCGGTGGCGCCGTGGCCGCCCTCGGGCAGGTGGCGGTCGCCCCAGATGACGTCGTCGCCGGCCGCGCCGTCGAGGCGGTCGGAGCCGCGGCCGCCGAGCAGGTTGTCGTTGCGCTCGCCGCCGGTGCGCCGGCCGCCGCCGTCGCCGACGATCGCCTTGATCCCCTTGCTGGGGTCGATCACCGGATCGGCCTCGACGACGTGCTCGCAGTTGCGGATGCGGCCGGCGCGCAGGTCCTGCGCGTTCGAGACGCCGCCGCGCATCTCGTAGGGGTTGATGACGATCGCGTCGACGCCGGGGCCGCAGTCGATCGGCCCGCTGGCGGTGCCGTTGTTGACGTACACGGTGTCGTTGCCCTCGCCGGCATCGATGTCATCCGATCCGGAGTCGGAGTAGACGACGTCGTCGCCCGCGGCGCTGTCGATCGTGTCCGCGCCGCCGCCGCCGTGGATGAGGTCGTCGCCGTCGCCGCCCGAGATCCGGTCCGGCGCGGCCTCGCCGGCAAGGACGTCGTTGCCGGGTCCGCCGTCGAGGACGTCGGCGCCGTAGCCGGCGAGGAGCTGGTCGCCGCCGTCGCCGCCGTACAGGAAGTCGCCGCCCGAGCCGCCCTTCAGCAGGTCGGCGCCGCCGTGGCCGAAGACGCGGTCGGGGCCGGTTCCGCCGTCGAGCCGGTCGGGGCCGGGGCCGCCGATCAGGCGGTCGGCGCCCTCCAGGCCGAGCAGCGCGCCACCCGCGGCGCGCGTGACCGTGAGGCGATCGCTGCCCGGCAGGCCCAGCAGCGCCGGCAGCGATCCGCTCGGCAGCGCGACGATCGCGGGCGCGTTGGGCAGGCCGGGGACCGAGACGACGTTCGAGATCGCGGGCAGGCCGGGGACGAGCGGGAGCTTGGGCAGCTCGACCGCCGGGGCGGCGGGCGCCGCGGTAGCCAGTGCGAGCGCCGACGTGAGGCCGGCGCGGCGCAGCAGTCGTCTCGTGAACCGTGCCATCGATGGGTCATCGGCGCGCCGCCCGGGTCCCGCCGCGCCCTGCCGGCGCAGCGGACGCATGGCGTACTCGACACCGTGTCAGCAGGTTGGGCGTCCGCACGCGTTCATCTGACTAGACTGCGTTCCTACGGAAGGCTCCGGCGAGTGCGACGCCGGTGTGAAAGACGTCCCCGTGGAGTGCGACCGCCGGGGGCACAACCGACCAACCAAGGAGTCGTGACATGCCCGAAGCAGTGATCGTGGACGCCGTCCGCACCCCCATCGGCCGCGCGTTCAAGGGCTCGCTCGTGGGCGTGCGCGCCGACGAGCTCGCCGCCACCCCGTTGCGCGCGATCATGGAGCGCAACCCCGAGGTCGACTTCGCGCAGACCGACGACGTGATGATGGGCGCCGCGTCGGCCGTCGGCGAGCAGGCCTACAACATCGGCCGCAACGCCTCGCTCGTGGCCGGCATCGACTACCACGTGCCGGCCTGTACGGTGAACCGCTTCTGCGCCTCGTCGCTGCAGACGCTGCGCATGGCCTTCCACGCGATCAAGGCCGGCGAGGGCGACCAGTACATCGCCGCCGGCGTCGAGGCGGTCTCGCGCGCGGGTCTCGGCGCGGGCATCCCCGACGAGGCCAAGCACCCGCAGCTCGACGGCTCGGAGGGCTCGGCCTACGACGTCTACATCCAGATGGGCATCACCGCCGAGAACGTCGCGGCGCGCTGCCAGGTCTCGCGTGAGGCGCAGGACGAGTGGGCGCTCGTGTCGCAGACGCGCGCGGTCGCCGCCCAGGAGTCCGGCCACTTCGACCGCGAGATCGTGCCGGTGACGCTGCCCGACGGTGGCACGCTGTCCAAGGACGACGGCCCGCGGCCGAACACGACGATGGAGAAGCTCGCCGCGCTGAACCCCGTGTTCGACCCCGAGAACGGCACGGTCACCGCCGGCAACGCCTGCCCGCTCAACGACGGCGCCGCCGCGGTGCTCGTGATGTCCGCCGAGCGCGCGGACTCGCTGGGGCTCAAGCCGCGGGCGCGGATCATCGCCTCGTCGGTCGCCGCCATTCGCCCCGAGATGATGGGGCTCGGCCCGATCCCGGCGGTCCAGGCGCTGCTCGCGCAGACTCAGATGACGATGGACGACATCGACATCGTCGAGATCAACGAGGCGTTCGCCGCGCAGATCGTCCCGTGCATGCAGGAGCTCGGGATCCCCGAGGACAGGCTCAACCCGTTCGGTGGCGCGATCGCCCTCGGCCACCCGTTCGGGATGACCGGCGCGCGGATCATGACCACCCTGCTCAACGGCCTCGACGCCGTCGACGGCCGCTACGGCATCGAGACGATGTGCGTCGCGGGCGGGATGGGCCAGGCGATGCTCGTCGAGCGGCTCGCCGCGTAGCCCTACGGACGCAGCGCGCGCAGGCGGCGCAGCAGCGCCGCCGCGCTCGTGCCCCCGCTGACCTGGACCCGCGACAGCGCGTGCCGGTTGGCGGCGGGCCGGGCCAACCCGCGCTGGACGGTGGTGGCGGCGAGGTAGCCGGCGGCGCGGACCGCGCGCCGCACGCGGGCGTCGTGGCGGCCGGAGGGGTAGGCGAAGAAGTTCGCCGCGCGCGGCCCGAACGCCCGCCTGATGCGGGTGCGCGAGCCGGTCAGCTCGCGGCGCAGGTCGGCGTCGGAGAGCCGCGTGAGGTCGGGGTGCGTGAGCGAGTGCGAGTCGATCTCCCAGCCCGCGCGGGCCAGGCGGCGCACCGCGTCGGTGCCGCCGATCTGCGGCAGGAAGCTCCACGCGAGGTTCAGCACGCCGGGCCAGCCGGCGCTGCGCAGGACCGGCAGCGCGTGGCGCACGTGGCCGGCGGTGCCGTCGTCGAAGGAGATGACGATCGGCCGTCGCGGCAGCCGGGCGCCGCGGCGCCACGCGTTCCAGACCTGCTGCAGCGTCACCGCCGTGTAGCCGGCGCGGCGCAGGGCGCGCACGTGGGCCGTGAAGCGGGCCGGGCCGACGAACAGCGCCGGCAGCCGCGCGCCGGCCGGGACCGGGCCGATGACGTGGTACATGAGGATCGGCACGGCGGGCCGAGGGGCGGGTGGCTGTGCGGCGGGCGCTCCCGTGGTGCCGGCGCAGCCGGCGGCGGCGAACAGCAGTGCGCAGACGGCGGTCGCGAATGCCCGGGCCGGGCCGGAGCGTCGATCCATCGCGGCCAACTGTAGGCGCGAGGACGCGATCGGGCGTCGTTACGCTGGACCGCATGAGCATTGCCGCCCGCCCGCTGTTTGCCTTCGACAACTCCTACGTCCGCGAGCTCGAGGGCCTGTACGAGCCGTGGCAGGGCGAGCCCGCGCCGGCCGCGCGCCTGCTGGCGCTCAACGACGACCTGGCCGCCGAGCTCGGCGCCGACCCCGCGGCGCTGCGCACGCCGGATGGGGTGGCCGTCCTCGCGGGCTCCGCCACGCCGGACGGCGCGACGCCGGTCGCGCAGGCCTACGCGGGCCATCAGTTCGGCGGCTTCCGGCCGCGCCTCGGCGATGGGCGCGCGCTGCTGCTGGGCGAGGTCGTCGACGTCCACGGACGCCGCCGGGACCTGCACCTGAAGGGCTCGGGCCGCACGCCATTCGCCCGCGGCGGTGACGGCAAGGCCGCCGTCGGGCCGATGCTGCGCGAGTACGTCGTCGGCGAGGCGATGCACGCGCTCGGGATCCCGACCACGCGCGCCCTCGCCGTGGTGGCGACCGGCGAGGACGTCGTGCGCGAGACGCTGCTGCCCGGCGCGGTGCTGACCCGTGTCGCGGCGAGCCACGTCCGCGTCGGTACGTTCCAGTACGCCGTTCGCGGCGGGCCGCCGCTCGTGCAGCGCCTGGCCGACCACGCGATCGCCCGCCATCACCCGCAGGCGGCGGAGGCCGAGCACCCGTACCTCGCGTTCTTCGAGGCCGTCGTCGACTCCCAGGCGTCGCTCGTCGCGCGGTGGATGCACGTCGGCTTCATCCACGGCGTCATGAACACCGACAACATGACGATCTCCGGCGAGACGATCGACTACGGCCCCTGCGCGTTCATGGACGCGTACGACCCGGCCACGGTGTTCAGCTCGATCGACCACGGCGGCCGCTACGCGTACGCCAACCAGCCGAGCGTCGCGCAGTGGAACCTGGCGCGGCTGGCCGAGACGCTGCTGGCGCTGCTCGACGCGGAGCCGGATGCGGCCATCGCGGCGGCGTCCGCCGTGCTGGAGTCCTTCCGCGAGCGCTACGACCGCTACTGGCTGGCCGGGATGCGCACGAAGCTCGGCCTGGCTGACGCCCGGCCCGAGGACGGCGAGCTGGTCGCGGACCTGCTCCTGACGCTGCAGGCCCAGCGGGTCGACTTCACGTCGTTTTTCCGGTCCCTGTCGGCGGCGGTGCGCGGGGATGCGGCGCCGGTCCACGCGCTGTTCTCCGAGCCCGCCGCGTTCGACGCGTGGGCGCAGCGCTGGCGCGAGCGCCTTGCTTCCGAGGCATCGGATCCCGCGGCGGTCGCGGAGGCGATGGACGGCGTCAACCCGATCTACATCCCCCGCAACCACCTCGTCGAGGCGGCGCTCGAGGCCGCCACCGACGGCGACCTCGCGCCGTTCGAGCGGCTCGTCGACGTGCTGGCCCGGCCGTTGGAGGAGCGCCCCGGCCTCGAGGCCTACGCTGAGCCGGCGCCGGCCGGGTTCGCCGACGAGTACTGCACCTTCTGCGGCACCTGATCGCGGGCGCGCCGCCCGCGCCCGCGAACGTTCGTCCAGCCGCTCAAGCCCGCCGGCGCTGAGGCCGACACGAGGCGCACCGTCCCAACCGGCTTCGCTGGAGGCCCTTCGTGCTTCGTGCCCTACTGCTCGCCGTGCTGGCGTGCGCGCTCATCGCGCTGCTCCCGTCCGCCGCCTCGGCGGCGGGGAAGAACTGCTCGGACTTCGCCAACCAGGCAGCGGCTCAGGCGTGGCTGCACGCCTACGCGGGCGACCCGGACGGGCTCGACGGCGACGCCGACGGCAGGGCCTGCGAGGCGCTGCCGTGTCCGTGCGCCGACGCGGGCGGGCCGCCGGCGGCGTCCCCGCCGCCGCCACCCCCGCCGGCCGCGCCGCCGACGTCCGCCAAGGTGCTGGAGACCCGGGCGCGGGTCACGTCGGTGATCGACGGCGACACGCTCAAGGTGCGCTTCGCCAACGGCGTGAAGACGACCGTGCGCCTGATCGGGATCGACACGCCGGAGACCAAGCGGCCCGGCACCCCGGTGCAGTGCGGCGGCGCGGCGGCGACCACGCGGATGAAGCGGCTGGCGTTTCGCAACGGCAGGGGCCGCAGCGTGACGATCAGGACCGACCCGACGCAGGATCTGACCGATCGCTACGGACGCCTGCTGGCCTACGTGGGGGTGTCCGGAACGGACTTCGGACGCACGATGGTGTCGTCGGGCTGGGCGACGACCTACGTCTACAGGGTCCGCTTCCAGCGCGTGAACGCGTACCGCAGCGCCGAGAAGTCGGCGCGCTCGGCGCGCCGCGGCGTGCACCGCCGGTGTGCGGGCAACTTTCACCGGACGGCGTAGCTGCACCCAGCGGCCGGCCCACGCGGGCCGCCCGCGGATGAGCGCGGGTGCGCTTCGCGCCGTGCCGGGTTGCGATCGCGCGGTCGAACTGCATCGCTGAGGGTGAGCTCGTTCGGCTGGGGGCGGGTTCGCCGGGGCTCGCGTGCGTTTGGGGGAACGTGGCGCGTAGGTGTTCGTAGCGAACAGAATATCGCCATGCTTCGGGCTCATGAGGCGCTGGCGAGCAGGTCTGGTCGAGTTGTTCATGTGGGGCATGAATACACCGACCCGCTCCCCCAACGGCGGTCGGCATGCGTCACACCGGGACCCCGATCGCGCGACGATGCAGGCATGACCGATCCCGATTCCTGGTGGCTCGACGAGCGCGCGTACGCCGGCCGCGAGCATTCCGACGAGCAGCACACGCGCCGCTACGACGCCAAGATGGACGCCGGGGCGCCCGCCGAGATCCGGCTGCTGGAAGAGGCGGGCGTGCTCGGACCGGACAGCACCGTGGTCGACCTCGGCACCGGGACCGGGCAGTTCGCGCTGGCCGCCGCCGCCGTCTGCGCTCGCGTCGTGGCGGTGGACGTCGCGCCGCTCATGCTCGCGCGCCTGCGCGAGAAGCTCGACTCCAGCACGCTGAGCAACGTCGAGGTCGTCAGCGCCGGCTTTCTGACCTACGAGCACGTCGGCGGGCCGGCCGACGTCGTCTACAGCCGCTTCGCGCTGCATCACCTGCCCGACTTCTGGCAGGCGATCGCGCTGCGCCGCATGGCCGAGATGCTGCGGCCGGGCGGTGTGCTGCGCCTGTCGGACGTCGTCTACAGCTTCGAGCCCGAGGACGCCGAGCGCCGGATCGAGGCATGGATCGCCGAGACGATGGCGGCCGACGTCGACGGCGGGTGGACGCGCGCCGAGCTGGCCGAGCACGTGCGCGACGAGCACTCGACGTTCACCTGGCTGCTCGAGCCGATGATCGAGCGCGCCGGGTTCGACCTCGCCGATGCGACCTACGACGACTCGGGCATGCTTGCGCAGTATCTGTGTAGGAGGCGCTGACGCGCTTCTGCCTCCCCGGCGGGCGGCACAGCGGCCTAACGCGGCAGCACGAGCTCGGCGATCAGCGCGCGGTGATCGCTGCCGCGGACCGTGTGCAGGCTCACCCGGCGGACCCGGATCGGGGCGGGGAACAGGACGTGGTCGATCGTCAGGGGCAGCCGGCGGCCGGTCGTCGGCCAGGTCGGCCGCAGCCCGTCGCCCGTGGCGTCCGCGGCGTCGACGTAGCCGCGGGCGAGCAGGCGGCGCATCTCGCGGTGGTCGAGCGTCGCGTTGAAATCGCCGATCAGCACCCGCGGCGTGCCGCCCGCGCGCGGGCCGGGCAGCCGGCGCAGCGCCGGCTGCCACGCGCGCGTGTTGGCGCGCGAGACCGGCGGCAGCGGGTGGACCGCGACCAGTCGCAGCGCGGGGCCGTCGCGCGGTGCGAGCACCGCCTCGAGCTGGGTCGCCGCGCCCCCGCGCCGCGGCGGCACGGCGCGCAGCGGCGCGCGGGCCAGCAGGCCGATGCCCGACCAGCGCGGGTCCGAGCGGACCGCCCGCCCGGGCAGCAGGTCGCCCACGCCGGCGGCGTCCAGACGCCGCAGCGCGTCGGGCGTGAGCTCCTGCAGGCTGAGGACATCGACGTCGTGCTCGCGGACGAGGCGCACGACCGCGGTGGCGTCGGCGCCGCCGACCAGGAGGTTCGCGCTCATCACCACGAGCGGCCGGCCGCCCGCGCCGGCCTCCGCCCGCTGCGGCCCCGGCAGCGCGCGCGGCGCCATCGCGGCCAGCAGCGCCACGGCGGCGACCGCGGCGACCGCCGCCACGAGCCGGCGGCGCAGCAGCAGCGCCACGACGACCGGCAGGGGCGACAGCGCGGCCGCGTACGGCGAGAAGGCGACCAGCGCGACGAGCGGATGGCCGCGCTCGAGGCCGAGCGTGCGCAGCGCGGCCCACAGGATCCACGGTGTCGCGACGAGGAGCGCGATCGCGCCGGCGCGCGTCGGTCGCAGCGCCGCACGAAGCTCCGGAGCGGATCGCATCCGCGCGACGCTAGCCGCTCCGCGTGGGGATCTCGTTCGGAAGCAACGCGCCCCGTGTGAAGGCGGGCGCTAGCCGAGAACGGCCATCGCCGCGTTGTGTCCCGCGATGCCGCTGACGCCGCCGCCGCGGCGCGCGCCGGCGCCGCACAGCAGGATCGCCGGGTCGTCGGTCTCCACTCCCCAGCGGCCGGCCTCGCCGGGATCCTCGGCGAACGGCCAGGCCAGATCGCCGTGGAAGATGTGGCCGCGCGGCATGCGCAGCTCGCGCGCGAGATCCGCCGGGCTGGCGACGTCGAGGCACGGCGCGCCGCCGGCGGTGCGCATGATGCAGTCGGCGATCGGCTCGGCGAGCACCGTGTCGAGCGAGCGCAGCGTCGCCGCGAGCGCCGCGTCGCGGGCCGGCTCGGCCGCGTCGCCGTCGAAGAGCCGCGCCGGCATGTGCAGCGTGAAGATCGTCATCGTCTGCGCGCCCGCCGCCGCGAGCTGGGGCCCGAGGATGCTCGGGTCGCTCAGCGTGTGGCAGTACGCCTCGCACGGCGGCAGGGCCGGGATCCGGCCGGCGGCGGCCTCGGCGTACGCGCTGGCGAGCTGCGCGGCGGTCTCGTTGACGTGGAAGGTGCCGGTGAAGGCGCGCTCGGCGCTGACGCTCGTATCGCGCAGGCGCGGCAGGCGGGCCAGCAGGAGGTTGAGCTTGAGCTGCGATCCGTCGGCGGCCGGATGCTCGGGCGGGCGGCCGCGCAGGCGGCGAAGCTCGGCGGGCGCGACGTTGGCCAGGATCCGGCGCGCGCCGACCGACCCCTCTGCGCCGCCGGCGGTCGCGAAGCGCACCTCGCCGTCGCCGATCGCGGTCACCTCGACACCCGTTCGGATCTCCGCGCCGGCCGCCACCGCGGCATCGCGCAGCGCCGCCGTCAGCGCACCCATGCCGCCGACCGGCACGTCCCAGTCGCCGGTGCCGCCGCCGATCGCGTGGTACAGAAAGCAGCGGTTCTGGCGCAGCGCGGGGTCGTCGCCGCCGGCGAACGTGCCGATCAGCGCGTCGGTGAGCACGACGCCGCGGACGAGGTCGTCGCCGAGCGCGTCGCGCAGCACGGTCTCCAGTGGCGTCTCGAACAGCGCCTCCCACGCGGCATCGTCGGCCACGATGCGCCGCAGCTCGGCGCGCGAGCGCAGCGGCTCGAGCAGCGTCGGGAACACGCGCTGCGCGACGGATCGCACCATCGCGCAGAAGCGCTCCCATGCTGCGAACTGCCCGCCGTCGCCGGTGACCGCCTGAAACGAGGCGCGCGTCGCCGCGCGATCGTCCGGCGCGACGAGCAGCCCGCGTGCCGCGCGCGCCCGCGGGTCCGGCGTGTACGACGAGACCGCGCGCCGCACGAGCCGCACGGGCAGCTCGAGGTCGTCGACGATGCGTTGCGGCAGCAGGCTGACGAGGTAGGCGTAGCGTGAGACGTGCACGTCGAAGCCGGCGAAGACGCGCTCGGACACCGCCGCTCCGCCGACCGAGGCGCGCCGCTCGAGCACGACGCACGACAGCCCGGCGCGGGCGAGGTAGGCGGCGGCGACCAGCCCGTTGTGGCCGCCGCCCACGATCACCGCGTCATACCGGAAGCTCGGGCGCGCCATCCCGGGCAGTCTCGCACCGGTCTCACCCCGACCCGCCGCCGCTGGCATGCTCTGAGGGGTGCCGGTGCGCGATCACATCAAGCGGCTGCTGGGGTGGCCGCTGCGCCGCGCGCTGGATCCGCGCGTCGACATGACCGTGCACGAGATCGACGCCCGCCTCGGCAGCCAGGGCCTCGTCCGCCCGACGATCCACGACCGCCTCGACGATCTCGACCGCACCGGCCGCGACATGCTCGCCGGCCTCGGCTGGCGTGACGGCCCCGCGCCGGGCAGCGAGCTCGCGCAGCTCGACGCGCCGCGCGCGGCGTTCCTCAACTGGGCGACCGGGCCCGACGGCTACGCCTCGCAGGCGGGACACTGGTTCAACCCGCCGGTCCCGGTGCACCACGCAGCGGGCTCTGTCGAGGTCCTGCTCGTCAACGAGCGCATCGTCGAGCAGCCGTTCGTCTTCGCCGCGCTCGCCGGGCTGCCCGACGGCGCGCGGATCCTCGACGTCGGTGGGGCAGAGAGCACCGTCGGCCTGTCGCTCGCGACGCTCGGCCACCGCGTCACGGTCGTCGACCCGCGCGCGCACCCGCTGCGCCATCCGAACCTCGAGCACGCGGCGTGCCGGCTCGACGCGCTGCCGGATCCGGCACAGCCGTTTCATGCCGCGGTGACGCTGTCGGCGGTGGAGCACTTCGGCCTCGAGCACTACGGGCTGGCCGCCCGCGACGAGCGCCTCGATCTCGCCGCGCTGGCGCGGCTGCGCGAGCTCGTCGCCCCCGGCGGGCTGCTCGTGCTGACGGTGCCGTTCGGGCAGCCGCCGTCGGTTGACGACTTCCAGCGCGTCTACGACGAGGCCGGCCTGAGCGAGCTGCTGCGCGGCTGGGAGGTGCAGCGCTCGCTACGCGCCGGGCGCATCGACCGGCTCACGTGGCAGCTCGGCGCCCCCTCGTGCGAGCGCCACGGCGTGGCGCTCGTGTGCGCGCGCCGGCCCTGACCGCCCGATCCTGATCGGCGGTTCGATGAGATGCGGCGCGGGCTCCGGCCCGTCCGGCGCGAACCACGGGGCGTCGGGCGGCGCGTCGGGGCGCAGCGCCCACCTGCGGCCGACGCGCTCGACGCCGATCGGATAGAGCGTCAGCGTGCCGTCGGCTCCGATGTGCAGGCGCAGGAAGTGCTTCTGGTCCTGATGGTGCAGGGGCGCATACGCCTCGGTGTTGTGCAGCCCGAGAAAGCCGGTGGCCCACAGGTAGCCCGCCATTCCCATCATCCCCGAGATCCCGCCCAGCAGCCAGACCAGCCCGAGGAAGGTCAGCAGCGACGAGACGCCCTCCGAGCCGAACCGCGACGACAGCCACGAGGCGGCCATCATGATCCCGGCGACGCTGGCGACCTGCAGCGCCGAATGGGAGAGGCCGAGCAGGATCCGGCCGATCCCGCTGAGGTCGTGGGCGAAGCGCACCATGCCGACGAGCGACGCCAGCACGAGCAGGCTGAGCAGAAACGCCGTCGGACTCTCCCACATGGCCCGCAGCAGGTCGACGACGCCGAGCGAGACATAGCGGTCCTCGAGATGCAGCCCGAGCATGAAGGCCAGCAGCACCTGCACCGTGCCGAACACCGCGGCGAGCGGGATGTTGTAGGCGGGCATGAGCCAGATCCGCTTGCGCAGGCCCTTGGAGAACGCGGCCGACGGGTACGTGCGGGCGCGGCGGTAGGCGGTCGGTCCGTCGGGCCCCGGCAGTTTCGCGCGCTCGGGCAGGTTGTGGGTGGGGTGCAGGAACGCGCCGCCGCCGCCGGACTCGATGTGGTGGCGGGGGCCGGCCTCCTGCTCGTAGCGCGAGTAGTAGTGCTTTCCGCTCTTGAGGTACAGCACGAGCTGGGCCCCGGTCGGCGCGATGATCTCGCGCTCGAGGAACGCGACGTCGCGGTCGGAGTGCACCTCGGTCTCCTTGCGGCCGCTCTCGACCTCCTTGGACATGCACAGCACGACCCGGTCGCCCGGTTGCATCTGCTCGGCGGCGACCTCCGCGAAGTAGCGCAGCTGGACCTCGTCGATGTTGGCGCCGAACTGGATGTCGATGCCCCACAGCCACCAGCCGTTGGGCAGCTTGAGCGCGAAGTAGCTGCGCCGCTGCGCGGTGCGCCATCCGCCGATCCAGCGGTTGCGGCAGAAGATGCTCGTGAAGTTGACCAGGCCGTCGTACCAGTCGTGGCTGCCCGGGATCGCGAACAGCTCGGGCGCCTCCGCGCGCGAGCACGGCAGCGCCGACCGGTACGGGCCGAGCATCCGGTTCTCGTACTCGACGGCCTTCGGCACCGGGTACACGGCGTCCCCGCCGAAGACGAGCAGCCGTCCGCGCTGCGTGCGGTGCGTCTCGCCGCCGTGCTCGAGCTCGAGCGTCTCGGCGGCCAGCAGCCGGGCCACGGTGTACGTCGAGTTCCAGCCGTCGCCGAGGTCGGCCACGTAGTCGAGCCACAGCTCGGCCGGTTGCGAGCGATCGGGCACCTCGGCCGGCTCGCGCGCCTGCTGCTCGCGGCTGTCGGCGTAGGAGCTGAACATCCCCGACAGCAGCACCCTGACGGCGGTGTCGACGAGCTGATGGGGGTCGAACCAGCGCACCATGGGCCGGCGCACGAACCCGAGCTCAGACGCTTGCGCCGGCCGCTCGGGGCACGGCGGGGGCGTAGGGACGGGGTCACCAAGGAGCTCGACGATGCCCCCATACTCGCAGCGGTACACCGATGTCGATGCGCCCGCTTCTCAACGCGTTGCTGTACTTCCCGTCGCGAACGATCGTCGGCACGCCGGCGGATGCCGGGCTGACGTTCGAGGACGTCGCGCTCGTGACCGACGACGGACAGCGCCTGCACGGCTGGTGGATCGAGCGCCAGGCGCCGGCACGCGGCCACGTGCTGCTGTGTCACGGCAACGCGGGCAACGTCGGCGATCGCATCGCCCACGCGGCGGTCCTCACCGCGGTCGGCCTGGATGTGCTGCTCTTCGACCCCCGAGGCTACGGCGCCAGCAGCGGCCGGCCGAACGAGCGGGGCACCTACCGCGACGCCCGCGCCGCGCGGCGCTGGCTCGTCCACCGGCCCGGCGTCGATCCCGCCCGCGTCCTGTATCTCGGCGAGTCGCTGGGCGGCGCCGTGGCGCTCGAGCTGGCGCTCGCCGAGCCGCCGCCGGCCGGCCTCGTGCTCCTGTCGGCGTTCACCAGCGTGCGCGACATGGCCCGGCTGCACTACCGGACGCTGCCGTCGGCAGCGGTCCCGGACGCCTACCCCAGCCTGCGCCGCATCGCCGGCCTGCGCTCGCCGCTGCTCGTCGTGCATGGCGAGGACGACATGATCGTCCCCGTCGAGCACGGCCGCGCCCTGTTCGACGCGGCGCCCGGCCCGAAGCGGCTGCGCGTCGTGCGCGGCGTCGGCCACAACGACATCGTCGCGCGGGCGGGGAAGCTGATCGCCGAGGAGATCGCGGCCTGGGTGGACGAGCTCTGACGTCGACGCGTCCGCCGCCATCGGCGCATCGAGGAAGCGCGGGATCATCGCCAGCAGCCAGTCCGACCGGTCCTCGTGGCGGCTCATCTCACCCTCCGTGGTCGCGGGTTGGCTGTCACATCTCGCACAGCTCGGTCAGCGCCGCCCGCAGCCCGTCCGCGGCGACCGCGACCGGCGGGGTGAGGTCGCGGTCGGCGAGCAGGCCGAAGCAGACCGTGCCGTCATAGCTGATGATCCCGACGGCGAGCCCCTGCGTCGCGGGGTTGAGGGGGACCGCGGGGTGGACCGCGCGCAGCCGGCCGCCGTTGAGCCAGAACGGCTGCTGCGGCCCCGGCACGTTGGAGACGACGAGGTTGAACGCGCGAAGCCCGCCGGTCGCGCGCGCCAGCGTCGAGGACACGAGCGGCGGCGCCCAGCCGGCCGCCCCGACCAGCAACGCCCCGGCGCGGATCGCCGCCGACCCCTTGATCTCGGTCATCGCGGCGTGGACGCGGAGCATCCGCTGCACCGGGTCGGGCTCGTCGACGGGCAGGTCGACGAGGACCGTCGAGATCGCGTTGCCGCCCGCCTCGCCGGGCCGGCGCACGCTGACCGGCACGAGCGCCACGAGCGGCCTGCCGGTCGCCTCGCCGGCGGCCTCGAGGTAGCGGCGCAGCATCCCGGCGACGGCGGCCAGCAGCGCGTCGTTGACCGTCGCGCCGTGGGCCTTGCCGGCCCGTTTGAGGTCGGCCAGCGGCGCAGTGGTGAAGGCAAAGCGGCGGTTCGGGCCCTGGCCGGCGTTCAGCGGCGTCATCGGCGCCGACGGGCGCGTCCTGGCCAGCTGCACGAGCAGCTCGGTGTCGCTGCGCAGGTCGCCGGCGGCGCGTCGCGGGCTGGGCTGCAGCGCGCGGGTGGCGCTCTCGAGCAGGAGCCGCTGGGCGCGCACCACCGGGGTGGCGGCGAGGCGGGCGAGGTGCCGGGTGCGGTCGTGCGCGCGCGGCTGCCACGGCTCGTCGGGTGAGGGGATGTCGAGCGGATCGGGCGTCGGGTCGAGCAGGACCGTGCCGATGTCCACCGCCGCGACGCCGTCGACGAGCGCATGGTGCATCTTGGCCAGCAGAGCGCGGCGGCCACCGCCGAGCCCGTCGATCACCGTCAGCTCCCACAGCGGCCGCGAGCGGTCCAGACGGCGCGACATCTCGCGGCCGACGAGCGAAGCGAGCCCGTCGTCGCCGCTGCCGGGCGGCAGCGTCGCTGCCCGCACGTGCCAGCCGAGGTCGAAGCCGTCGTCGTCGACCCACACCGGGTTGGCCAGCCCGGCGGCGGGGCTGTGCAGGCGCTGGCGGTAGCGGGGCACGAGGTGCAGCCGCTCGGCCACGCGGTCGAGCACCGCGTCGTACGCCAGGCCCGGTCCGTCGTCGAAGACGAGCAGCCCGCCGACGGCCATGTTGACCGTGCCGATCTCCGCGGCGAGCGAGGAGCGGTCGGCGGGTGAGAGCGATGAGGCGGACATGAGCGCGACCCTATCCGCACGTCGCGGCGGCAACAGGATGTCTGCGGAGCTTGACAGGTGACCAAACGGTCACCTATGCTGCGCGGCATGGACGACGTGTTCAAAGCCCTGGCCGACCCGACGCGCCGCAGCCTGCTCGACGAGCTCTTCGAGCAGGACGGGCAGACGCTGGGCAAGCTCGAGCAGCGGCTGCCGATGACGCGCTTCGGGGTCATGAAGCACCTCAAGGTGCTCGAGGAGGCGGGGCTCGTGGTCGCGCGCAGGCGCGGGCGCGAGAAGCTCCACTACCTCAACGCCGTCCCGATCCGGCTCGTCCACGACCGGTGGGTGAGCAAATTCGCCGAGCCCTGGGCCGCGACGCTCAGCGAGCTCAAGACCAGCATCGAGGAGGCAGTGATGGAGAAGGTCTTCGAGATCTACATCAAGACGACACCCGAGCGGCTGTGGGAGGCGCTCACGAACAGCGAGATGCGCGCCAAGTACAGCTTCGGCGTCGGCGTCGAGACCGACTGGGAGCCCGGCTCGCGCTGGCAGGGCGTCACGCCGAAGGCGCCCGGCCCGATCTCGCACGGCGAGGTGCTCGAGGTCGATCCACCGCACCGCCTCGTGCAGAGCTTCCAGGCGCTGTGGAGCGACGAGGTCAAGCAAGCTGGCACCTCGCGCGTCACCTACGAGATCGAGCCGGTCGGCGACTCATGCCGGCTGACCGTCATCCACGACCGGCTGCCCGAGGACGTCAACAACGAGATCTACGGCGGCTGGCCGATGATCCTCTCCGGCCTGAAGACGCTGCTGGAGACCGGCGAGACGCTCACCACGCCCGGCTCGCTGATGTACGCCTAGCGCTGCGCCCGTCAGCCCCGCGTCGCGAAACGCGTTGATCAGCGCCAGCAGCAGGGCGCGGCCGTGGCCGCGCCGCGGGGCCCGCAGCCGCATCAGCGCGGCGCCATCCGCAGCGCTCCGTCGAGCCGGATGATCTCGCCGTTGAGCATCTCGTTCTCGGCGATGTGGCAGGCCAGCTCGGCGAACTCGGCCGGCCGGCCCAGGCGCGGGGGAAACGGCATCGAGGCGGCGAGCTGCGTGCGCGCCTCCTCCGGCAGCCCCGCCAGCAGCGGCGTGTCGAACAGCCCCGGCGCGATCGCGCAGACGCGGATCCCGCTCGCCGCCAGGTCGCGCGCCGCCGGCAGCGTCAGCGCGACGACGCCGCCCTTCGATGCGGCATAGGCGACCTGGCCGATCTGCCCGTCGTAGGCGGCGATCGAGGCCGTGTTGACGATCACCCCGCGCTCGCCGCTGTCGCCGGCGGGCTCGTTCTCGAGCATCGCGTGGCTCGCCAGGCGCAGCGCGTGGAAGGTCCCGACGAGGTTGACCGCGACGACGCGCTCGAAGCTCTGGGCGCCGTGCGCGCCGCGCGGCCGCGCGAGCCGCTCGGCGTGGCCGATGCCGGCGCAGTGGATCGAGATGCGCAGGCCGCCGGGCTGCTGTGCGGCGAGCGCGACCGTGGCCGCGAGCTGGTGGGGCTGCGTCACGTCGGCGGCGGCGAAGCGCGCGCGCTCGCCGAGCTCGGCGACGAGCGCCTCCCCGCGGTCGCCGTCGAGATCGGCGACGACGACGTGGGCGCCGCGCGCATGCAGCGCGCGGGCGGTGGCCTCGCCGAGGCCCGAGGCGCCGCCGACGACGAGCGCGCCTGATCGGTCGATCCGCATCGGCGAGAACCCTAGCTCCATGCCCTACCTTCTCGGCCATGGCCGAGTGGTACGACGAGCTCCTCGAGCAGCAGCTGAGCCGCAACCAGGAGATCTGGGCGGGCCTGCGTGAGCGCGGCCTCGCGGACGAGAGCGAGCTGCGGCTCGGGTTCGTCTACATCGCGCCCGGGGTGGCGGAGGCCGACCAGCTCGTCGCGTTCCTGCGCCAGGAGACCGACTACGAGGTGAGCACGCGCGAGCGGCCGGGCGAGGACGACGCGGAGGACCCGGACTGGGTGGTCATCGGCACGACCCAGCCGACGCCGGTGTCGCTCGAGCTGCTCGACGACTGGTGTGAGTGGATGATCGCCGCGGGTGCCTCGGAGGGCCCCTGCGCCTTCGACGGCTGGGCCGCGCAGCTCGTGGAGGGCGACGCCGCCTGAAAGGCGAGCACCGGCGCGCGAGGTGGCGCCGGAAACCTCAAGCTCATGTTCAGGGTCAGGCCACGCGCGCCAGCGACACGGCGAACAGCTCGTCGGGATCGGTGAGCAGCTCGACGAGCTCCATGCCCACCGCGGCCAGGTCGCCGCGCAGCCGCTCGAGCGTGAACTTCGCGCTGATCTCCGTGCGCATCTCCTCACGCGCGGCGAAGTCGACCTCGAGGTCGAGCGCCTCGACGCGGACGTGCTGCGCCTCGCGCGCGCGCAGGCGCATCTCGATCCACTCCCGCTCGCGGTCGAAGAACGCGACGTGCTCGAAGGCGCCGACGTCGAAGTCCGCGCCCAGCTCGCGGTTGACGACGTGCAGCACGTTGAGGTTGAACTGCGCGGTGACGCCGGCGTCGTCGTTGTAGGCGGCCTCGATGACGCGCGGCTCCTTCACGAGATCGGTGCCGAGCAGCAGGTGCCCGCCGGGCCCGAGCACCTTGCCCACCGAGCGCAGGAAGCGCCGGCGGCTGCCGGGCGGGAAGTTGCCGATCGTGCCGCCGAGAAACGCCACGAGGCGCGGGCCGACCGGATCGGGCAGGTGCGCGAGGTGGCGCTCGAAGTCCGCGACGAGCCCGACCACCGACAGCTCCGCGTACTCGTCGGCGAACAGCTCGGCGACGGCGTGGACCGTCGTCGCGCTGACGTCCACGGGCACGTAGCGCGCCAGCGTCCCGGCCTCGGCCATCGCGTCGAGCAGCACGCGCGTCTTCGTCGCCGAGCCCGAGCCGAGCTCGACGAGCTCGACCGCGCCGGTCCGCGCGACGATGGCGTCGGCATGGGTCTCGAGGATCCGCCGCTCCGTCCGCGTCTGGTAGTACTCGGGCAGCTCGCAGATCGCGTCGAAGAGCTCCGACCCGCGCGCGTCGTAGAAGTGCTTGGGCGGCAGCTCCTTGAGCGGGCGGGTGAGCCCGTCGAGCACGTCGTCGGCGAGCGTGCGTTCGTCGTCGGGACCGAGATGCGAGTGCACCTCGACGGCAGCTTCGAGGATCGGCTCCATCACGTCACGTCCTTTGCCAGTCGCACGCCGGCGAAGATCTGCCGGCGCTCGGGAAGGTCCCAGTTGCGGAAGGTGGTGCTGCGCACGCGCCGCTCCGTGGCCCACGACCAGCCACGCAGGACGCGATAGCGGTCGCCGAAGAAGACCTCGGAGTACTCGCGATAGGGGTGCGCGGCGAAGCCGGGGTAGCCCGTGAAATGCGAGGCGGTCCACTCCCACACCTCGCCGATCTGCTCGAGCGGCTCCCGGGTCCAGGTCGACGCCTTCTCCCACTCGGCTTCGGTGGGAAGGCGGGCGCCTTGCGAACGGGCGAAGGCGTCGGCCTCGAACCAGGAGACGTGCATGACGGGTCGATCTGCGCGGATCGGCCCGCCCGCGGTCCAGCCCTCGGGGTGCGTGATGTCGTACTCCTCCTTCCACGCCCAACCCTCGTCGGACCACCACTCGCGCCGCTCGTAGCCGCCGCCCTCGCAGAAGCGCAGCCACGTCGCGTTCGTGACCGGACGCCGTGCGATGCGGAAGGCGGGCAGCTCGACGCGGTGGCGCGGGCGCTCGTTGTCGAACGCGAACCCCGCGGCCCCGGCGCCCATCTCGGACGGCCCGCCGGGCACCTCGATCCAGCCGTCGCCGCGGCTCGGGGCGCCCCGTCCGCGCGGCACGGGCCCGGCGGGGCGGCCGCCCGGCAGGCCGGCCAGGAACAGCGTCTGGCGCATCGTCTCGGTGTGCTGCGCCTCGTGGCGCACGACGAGCTCGAACAGCGTGCCGTCGCCGGGACCGACCTGATCGAGCACCTCGAGTCCGCGCGCGCGGACGGCGGCGATGTAGTCCAAGACGTCCTGTCCGCGCAGGATCGGGATCTCGCCGCGCACCGCGCGCGGCGTCTCGAAGGCGTCGTACAGGTCGGCCAGATCGGGCCGCAGCAGCTCGCCGCCGCCGTGCCGGTGCACGATCCAGAGATCCTCGTAGGCCGCGATGTGACCGAGGTCCCAGTCCAGCGGGCTCATGAGCGGGTGCTGGACGCGCTCGAGCTCGGCAGCCGGCAGCGCGGCGACGAGGGCCAGGGTCCGTGCGCGGGCGTGGCGCAGGGCGTCGCCGAGCTCGGGATGGGCAGCGATCGCCATCGAAGGCTGAGCGTACCCAGCGTTCTCGCCGCCAATCATGGCGTCACGTACCGCGGCGCGGGGCTGCCGTTACGCCAGCGCGGAGCAGTCCGCCAGCGCCGCGAGCGCTGCGTCGACGTCGGCGTCGGTGTTGTAGACGTGCCACGACGCCCGCAGCCGCCCGCCGCGCAGCGCCGCGACGATCCCGGCGCCCTCGAGCGCCGCCGCCGCCCCCGCCAGCTCGACGGAGACGATCGCGCTGTCGGACGGCTCGAGGCCGAGCCCGGCACGGAAGCGGTTGGCGAGCGCCACATCATGGTCGTATACGGCGCCGACGCCGATTCGGTGCAGCAGCTCGAGCGCGGGCTGCGCACCGACCCAGGAGAACCACGCCGGCGAGGTGTCGAAGCGGCGCGCGTCGGAGGCCAGGCGCAGCGGCGGGCCGAAGTAGCTCGCGTGCACGTCGGCGCCGGCGTACCAGCCGGCGGCATGCGGCACGACGTCCTCCAGCCACGCGTCGTCGATCGCCATGAACGCGGTGCCGCGCGGACAGGTCAGCCACTTGTACCCGGCGCAGACCACGGCGTCGAAGCGGCCGGCGTCCAGCGGCAGCCAGCCGGCGGCCTGCGTCGCGTCGAGCATGGTCCGCGCGCCGTGGTGGCGCGCCGCGGCGACGATCGCGTCGAGGTCGGCGATCTCGCCGGTGCTCATCTGCACGGCGCTGAAGGCGACGAGATCGGTGCGGTCGTCGATCGCCTCGGCGAGTCGGTCCGGCGGCGCGGTGGCGACGGTCACGCCGCGGCGCTCGGCCTGGACGAGGAAGGGAAAGAGCGTCGACGTGAACTCGACGTCGGGCACGACGACGTGCGCGCCGTCGGGCAGCGACGCCGCGATCAGGCCCACGAACGCCGACACGGTCGCGCCGATAGCGACCTGCCGCCGCGGGACGCCCATCATCGCCGCCCATGCGGCCCGCGCGCCCTCGGTGCTCTCGCCCCAGTGCTCCCAGCTCGTGCGCCCGCCGCGCCAGTCGGCCAGCGCCTGCTGCATGGCCTCGAACCCGTCGCGAGGCGGCAGGCCGTAGCTCGCGGTGTTGAGGTACACCCCCGCGGGCGACCACTGCTCCTGGAGGTCGGCGAGCGTCGGCACGGCGTGCATGGTCGCAGCCCTGGCCCGAACCCACGCTCACGCGCACCGACCCGTTCGCACCCACTTCCGGGCAGACGTGCCCGGACGGCCCACGGAGGACCCGGCGTGATCTAGCTTGACGCGCATGACGACGACCGGGGAGTTGCCTTCGGTGGTCGATGATGTCACCCGCGCACGCCTGCCCGTCTCCGCTGGGATGCTCGACCTCCAGGTACAGCCGTCGATTGCCGCTGGCCGGCGACGCGTGCAGTTCGCTGCCGCCGTCACGAACAGCGGCGCCGGCGCGGTCGAGGCGCGGCTGTCGGCGGGCGGGGCCGACGAGGCCGTCGTCGCCGCGATCACGCCGTCGCGGCTGCTGCTCGAGCCGGGCCAGACCCGAACCGTCGATGTCACCTTGAGTGTTCGCCGGCCGCGCTTCGCGGGCGGCGAGCTGTCGCACACCGTCGCGGTTCGCGCACGCGGAGACAACGCCGGAGGCGCTGTCGCGCGCGACGTCGTGTTCGTCCAGCAGCGCGCCCTCCCCGCCTGGGCGCTCGTGCTCGGCGTGGTCCTCGTGGCCGCGGCGGCGGTCGCCGCGACGCAGATCCCCGACCGCGTCGAGGTTCCGCGGGTCCAGGGCGCGCCGGACGTCGCGACCGCCGCACGCACGCTGCGCGCGGCGGGCCTCGAGGTCGACCCGCAGCTGCGCTCGCGCACCGCACGGGACGTGCGGCCGGGCACCATCCTCGACCAGATCCCCGGCGCGGGCATGCGCGTCTCGCGCGGCGACCGGGTGACGCTGCTCGTCGCGCTCGGCAGCGGGCGCACGGTCACGCCGCAGCTCGGCGGAGCGACGCCGGGACGCGCGGCAGCCCTGCTGCAGGCGGCCGGCCTCACGCTCGGCCCGATCCTTCCCGCCGAGGCGCCCGCCGGGGCGGTCGTCGGCAGCCAGCTTCCCGCCGCGGGAACCCGCGTGGCGGCGGGCACCGCCGTGACGCTCGTCGTGCGCGCGGCAGGCGGCGTGGCGACCGCCGGGGGCGCCGGCGCCGCGGCCGCCGGCAGCGGGCGCGCGACGGTCCCGCCGATCGGCGACCGTACTGCGAACGCCTACGTCCGCGCCGTCGCGTCGGCCGGGCTCGTGCCGAGGGTCGTTCGCACGATCTCGTCGCAGCCGCTCGGCACGGTGCTCTCGGTGTCGCCGCAGTCCGGCCTGGAGCTCGGCGCGGGCGAGGTCGTGCGGGTGCGCGTCGCCGCCGGCGTCCCCGCCCTGACGTTCGACACCGGCGCGGTCGTGCGGGTGTTCGACCTGCGCAGCGGGCGCAGCGCGCGCGAGGCCGCGCCGCCGCAGGGCAACGCCGTCGAGCCGTCGTGGTCGTCGGACGGGCGCCGGCTGCTGTACCGCGTCGGGCGGCGCCTGCTGCTCGTCTCCGCGGGCCTGGCCGACCGCGGCCGAGTCGTCTACGACGGCCGCACGCGCTACGCCGCCGCGACGCTCGCGCCCGCGCCGTCGGACGGCGCCGTCGCGCTCGTGCGCCGCACCGGCGGCGACGGCGACCTGTGCTTCGGCACGATCGGCCAGGGTCAGCTGCGTCCGCGCTGCCAGGCCGACCGCCGGTGGGATCTCGGCCGCCAGATCTCGTGGCACCGCAACGGACGCGAGTTGCTCGTGTTCGGGGTGCGCCGGAACAACCCCGAGAAGTTCGGCATGCTGGTGTATCGCTCCTCGAAGCCCTTCTCCACGAACCCTCGCGACTGGCGCGGCGCGATGGCCACCGACACCTCCGCGGCGGGCCGCGGCGTGATCGCGGCCGCCTACTCGCCCGCCGGCACGAACGTCGCGCTCGTGACGAACGTCGGCCTGCCGCGCTTCCAGGTCCGGCTGACCACGCCGGGCTCGCTGCGTGACCCGTCCGCGCCGCCGCTGCCGGTCCGCGCGTGCGAGGTGGCGTGGCGGCCGGACGGCGGGGAGCTCGCCGTCGTGCAGAGCGACGGCGCCTGCAGCCGGCCGCTCGGCCAGATCGTGCGCGTCGACCCGCAGGCGCCGCGCCGCACGACGAGCGTGACGAGCGGCGGGCGTCATCCCTCCTATCAGCCGCTGACGTACGCCGGCCCGCGAGGGCTCTCGTGACGTCGCTCGCCGGGCGTCGCCGGCGCGCCGCCGTCGCAGCTGTGGTGCTGGCGCTCGGGCTCACGGCGCTTCCCGCGGTCGCCGTCGCCCAGGACGGCACCGACGCCGCCGCGATCGCTCCCGGCAGCGCGCCCGAGCCGCTGTGGGTGCCCGATCCGGAGGACGTCGCGGCGAGCACGTCGGACTCCGACGCGGCCGGCACGGACCCGCTCCAGGCGGCCACCGTCGACGTCGGCGCGCCTGCGGTGCTCGCGCCGGTCGCCGATCCGGTGACCGACGAGATGCGCATCGCGATCGCCCACTGGATGGCGCGCGGCGTGCAGGACGCCGGGCTGCCGGCCGAGCTGCCGGTGATGGCCGCCCTCGTCGAGTCCGGCCTGCGCAACCTGCCCTTCGGCGACCGCGACAGCGTCGGCTTCTTCCAGATGCGCCAGGGCATCTGGGACCGCGGCGCCTACGCCGGCTATCTCGCCCGGCCGGAGCTGCAGCTGCGCTGGTTCGCCGACCACGCGATCGCCGTCCGCGATGCGCGCCGCGCCGCCGGCGACGAGTCCTTCGGCGAGGACCCGGCGGAGTGGGGCGAGTGGATCGCCGCCGTCGAGCGGCCCGCCGCGCAGTACCGCGGGCGCTACGGGCTGCGTCTGGCCGAGGCGCGGGCCCTGCTGGCGACGCCGGCGCCGCCGGTCGCGCCGTTCGCCGTGGGGCTGGCGGTCGGTGCCCCCGCGGTCGTGCCCGCCCCGATCGATCCGTCGGCCCAGGCCGTGCTCGAGGATGCGAACATCGTGCTGTCGCCGATCGCCCAGGAGGACGTCGCCGGCGGGCGCGTCGACCCGCGCCTGACGAACGCGCTGCTGGAGGCGGCCAAGGTGGCGCCGATCGCGGTCTCCGTCTTCCAGACCGGCCACTCGTACCTCACCGTGAACGGCAGCGTCTCCAACCACTCCTACGGCCGCGCCGCCGACGTCAGCACGGTCGGGGACGCGGCGGTCACACGGTCAAACCAGGACGCCAAGCGGCTCGCGCTCGCGCTCAGCCGCCTGCCGGAGGCAATCCGCCCGACCGAGATCGGCACGCCGTGGGCGATCGACGACCCGGCGTACTTCACCGACCACATGCACCAGGACCACCTGCACGTCGGCTTCGACACCACGGCCGGCGACGTCGCGCTCGTGTCCTCGGCGGCGCCGGCCACCGGCAGCGTGCAGACGGTGTCGGCGACG
>JAUXSD010000304.1 GCA_030681525.1 Solirubrobacteraceae bacterium | reverse complement strand
GCCCGCGAGGCGCGCGCCGAGGACGTCCGTCGCGCCTACGAGGCCCAGCATCGTACTCACGCGCACGCCGCCGACCGCCAGTCCAACGACCCGTTCGGCTCGCAGGTCCACGACCACTCGGTCGTGCACCGCTACGCGCGCTGCGTCGCGTATCCGGAGTGGGGCGTCGGCAGCGTGACCGGCATCTACTTCACGGGCGGCGGCGACGACGTGCAGCAGTGGGCGCGGGTGCGGTTCAACATCGGCGTGCGGACGGTCCCGGCGGGCACCCTGCAGTTCGTCGACTTCTCCAAGCCCGACGCCGCCGCCGACCGCGTCGAGCGCTTCCTGGCCGCGGCGCAGCACGCGACGTTCGAGGGCAACCATGAGCTCGCCGCCCAGCGGCTCATCTACGCCCGCGACGCCGACCCGACGAACACGACCGTGCTGCGGCTGCTGACGCTGGCCTTCTGGCAGGCGGGCGACCTCAACGCCGCCGGCCGCTGCGTGCGCGACTGGGCGCGCAACGAGGACGACCGTCCCGCGCCGCACCGCTTCGCCGCCCGCATCTACGAGGACATGGGCGCGATCGACCTCGCCGCCGAGGCCGCGCAGCGCGCGGTCGACCGCGGGACCGGCGACGCCGACGCCTGGGAGCGGCTCGGGCGCCTGCGGCTGCGGCTCATGGATCGCGAGGGCGCGATCGCCGCGCTCGAGCACGCCCGCGAGCTGCTGCCGTCGGTCGACGGGCTGCTCGACCTCGCGCTCGCCTACCACCTCGCCGGCGACCTCGGCGCCGAGGTGACGGCCTGCGAGCAGGCGACGCTGATCGACGGTGAGAGCGCCGCGGCGTGGTCGCGCTACGCGCACGCGCTGGCGCGCACCGACCGCATCACCGACGCGATGAATGCCTGTGACCAGGCGCTGCGGCTGGCGTCCGACGAAGAGGTCGCCGGATTGCTGGAGCGACTGCGCGACAAGTTGCCGCGCGCGCTTCCGGTCACCCTGCGTCACCTGTGACGAAGGCCTCGCGGGCGGCCCTGCGCGACTGCTCGGCGGCCTGAACTCACACCCTGCGTGGTGGTCACCTCGACCCCTGTGGGCGGTTCTGGTACGGTCGCCTCGAGGTGGGGGCAGCAGCCGCGAGTGACATGGTCATGGCGTTGCGGGGGGCGGGATGGCTCAGGAGCGCAGCCGTTCTCCTGCTCGTGGCGGCTTCACTTACAGTGGTGGCGGCAACGCCGGCGCGGGGGGAGCAAGCCGCGGGCGTGCCGGGCGCGGCACGCGCGGCGGCGGGGCAGATCGACGTCAGGGACCAATCGTGCGCCATCGACGGCGCCGGCGTGCTGTTCTGCTGGGGAAGCGAGTCCTCCGGCCAGCTGGGCAACGGCGGCGCCCTCAACGACGAGCAGCCGGCCCCCACGCCGGTCGACACCGCGGGCGCCATCCCCGACACGTGGACGGCGGTCAGCGCCGGGACCACCGGCAATTGCGCGATCGCCACCGACGGCACGGCGTGGTGCTGGGGCCGCGATTCGCTTGGGGAGCTGGGCAACGGAGCCGTGGTGACCGCCGACCAGCCTTCGCCCAGCCCGGTCGACACCAGCGGGCCCATTCCCGACACGTGGGTGGCGATCTCAGCCGGCGACTTCAACACCTGTGCCATCGCCGCCGACGGCACCGCATGGTGCTGGGGGGCCGATGGCTCTGGCGAGCTCGGCAACGGCGCGGCCCTGACCGGCGCTCAGCCGTCGCCGTCGCCGGTCGACACCGCCGGCGCCGTCCCAGACACGTGGACGGCGATCTCCGCCGGCGACGACTATGTCTGCGCCATCGCCGCCGACGCCACCGCCTGGTGCTGGGGCAACGACAGCGGCGGGCAGTTGGGCAACGGAGCAGTCTTGTTTGCCAACCAACCCTCGCCGACCGCGGTGGATACCACCGGGCCGACCCCCGACAGCTGGGCGGCAATCACGGCTGGGTCGAACGGGACCTGCGCCATCGCCGCCGACGCCACCGCCTGGTGCTGGGGCAATGACGGGGGCGGGAAGCTGGGCAACGGCGCGGCGTTGACGGATCCCCAGCCCTCGCCGTCCGCGGTGGACACCGCCGGGCCGATCCCCGACACCTGGACGGCGATCGACGCAGGCCCGGCTCACACGTGCGCCATCGGCACCGACGGCTCCGCTTGGTGCTGGGGGTCCGACTTCGATGACATGCTCGGCAACGGCCCCATCGTGACCGCCGACCAGCCGTCTCCGTCCCCCGTGGACACGGCCGGTCCCATCCCCGACGCCTGGACGGCGATCAGCGCCGGGACCATTTCAACCTGCGCCATCGCCGCCGGCGGCGGCGTCCGATGCTGGGGCCGCGACGCCGGGGGCCGGCTCGGCAACGGCCCGGTCGTGACCGACAATCAGCCATCGCCGTCGCGCGTCGTCGGGTTCTATCGGTCGCTTCCGGCACTGGTGCGCACCAGCACCACACGGATTCTCGGCAGCTCGCTCGACGCTCTGCCCGCCACGGCCATGGCCTACGACTACGGCGCCCGGCCCCTGACCCCCCTGTTCGGAGATTGGGACGGCAACGGCTCCGAGACGCCCGGCACGTTCGAAGCCGGCACCTTCAAGCTCAAGAACAGCCACGGGGCCGGACCGGCCGACGAGACGTTTGCCTTCGGCCACCCGCGCGGCTTCGCCGTGGCCGGAGACTTCGACGGCGACGGTCGCGACGACGTGGCCGTGTTTCGGAATGGGACGTGGGAGGTGCGCTTCGCCGACGACGGGGCCACCACCAGCTTCGTCTTCGGATCCGGCGCCTGGCCGGTCACGGTCCCGTTGGCCGGCGACTGGGACGGCGACGGCACCGACGGCATCGGCGTCTACGCCCGGGCGACCGGCCAGTGGGATCTCCGCCAGACCGCATCGGCCGGAGCGTCCGACGCCGGCGCCTTCGTGTTCTGGTCGGGGACCAACGCCTCCTACCCGGTGGTGGGTGACTGGGACGGCGATGGCACCGACACGGTGGCCGTCAGGGCCGGGATCACCTGGTCGCTCAACAACGCCAACGACGTTGGCCCCGCCGACATCACCCTGACCTTCGGCGTCGCCGACGACCTCCCTATGAGCTGGCGCTGAACGACGAGGCTTGCGAGCTCTCTACTGCACCATCAGTCGTCTTCGCCGACGACGAAGGCCTCGTGGGCGGCCCTGCGCGACTGCTCGCGCAGGCCGTCGAGCTGCTTCTGGGCCTTGTCCTGCAGGTCCGCCATCTGGTCGGGATCGAGCCGATCGTCGTGCTTGGCGAGCTCGGCCAGCGAGTCCCACAGACCCTGCTTGGCCTGCACGCCGCCGCGCAGGCCCTCGATCTCGAGGACGCGGCTGAGCGGTGAGTAGCCCGTGAGCTGCTCGTTGGGCTTCAGACGGCCGAGCTTCTCGCCCACCTTGGCCCCGGCGATCTTCAGTGCCGGCCTGGAGACGCCGAAGCGGTCCATGACCTGCTCGAGCATCTCGACGTCGCCGTCGATCTCCTGGGCGAGGCCGAGCAGGTAGTCCTCGTAGGGCGTCCCGGTGTTCTCCTCGGCCAGCCGGTGGGCGAGGTCGGAGCCCATCGCCGCGCCGGCGCGGTGATCCTGCAGGTACGTCTCGAGGTACTCGGTCGTCGTCGCGGTCATGCGGTTCGCCCTACCCGAGCGGCCGGCGCCCTACGCGAGGCGAGCGGTCCGCCGGGCACGGTACGGTGCTCGAACCTTGCGCCTCATCGTCGCCCGTTGCGAGGTCCGCTACAGCGGCCGTCTGAACGCCGTCCTGCCCCAGGCGCTGCGGCTGCTCATGGTCAAGGCCGACGGCTCGTTCATGGTCCATGCCGACAGCGGCGGCTACAAGCCGAGCAACTGGATGACCGCGCCGACGGTCATCGAGGAGGAGGGCGCCCCGCCGACGCGGATCGTCGTGCGCAAGCGCGCCGGCGCGACCGAGGACCGGCTCGAGATCGACATCGCCGAGATCGTCAGCGACGTGGCGCACGACATGGGCGAGGCCGCGGCGCTGGAGAAGGACGGCGTCGAGCGCGACCTGCAGGAGGCGCTCGCCGCCGCGCCGCAGTTCTGCGGCGAGGGCTTCCGGCTCGTGCGCCGCGAGTGGCCGACCGACATCGGCCCGGTCGACCTCATGTGCCGCGACGGCGAGGACGCCTGGATCGCGGTCGAGATCAAGCGCGTCGCCACGATCGACGCCGTCGAGCAGCTGACGCGCTACCTCGAGCGCATCCGCCACGACCCGGCGATGGCGGCGTGTCGCGGCATCCTCGCGGCGCAGTCGATCAAGCCGCAGGCGCGGGTGCTCGCGGAGGCGCGCGGGCTGACGTGCGTGGAGGTCGACCTCGCGGTCCTGCGCGGCGAGCGCGTGCCGGATCTCACGCTGTTCGCGGCGTAGCGGCAGCCTCCGGTTGTACATCCGGTCCAGGGCCGTTTGGCCCTGGCGCGCAAATCTGAGCGGAGCCGCAGGGCGGCCCATATGCTCGGCCGATGGCCCGCCTCCCGCCCCAGATCGTGGCCTTCGGCGGAGGCGGATTCTCGATGGAGGCGGGCAACGGCCTGCTCGACGAGTACGTGCTGGGCTGCACCGGGGTGGAGCATCCGAAGGTCTGCTTCCTACCGTCGGCGTCCGGCGACGCCGACCACTACATCGTGCGCTTCTACCGCGCGTTCGCGCCGAGCTGCTGCGAGCCCTCGCACGTGTCGCTGTTTCGCCGCGACAAGGGCGCCGGGCTGGGCTGCGACCTCGCCGAGCACCTGCTCGAGCAGGACCTCATCTACGTGGGCGGCGGCAGCGTCGTCTCGCTCCTGGGTGTGTGGCGCGCGCACGGACTCGACGAGGTGTTGCGCGAGTGCTGGCGGCGCGGCGTCGTGCTCTGCGGTTTGAGCGCGGGGTCGCTGTGCTGGTTCAGCGAGTCCGTGACCGCCTTCCACGGCCCGCCACAGCGCGTGGCGGGCCTCGGCCTGCTGCCATACTCCAACTGCGTGCACTACGACGGCGAACCGGCCCGGCGCGAGAGCTACCACCGCTTCCTGAGCGAGGGCATGCCGCCCGGCTACGCGGCCGGCGACGGCGCGGCGCTGCACTTCCGCGGCGAGTCGCTCGCCCACGTCGTCTCGTCGCGCCCGCAGGCGTCGGCCTACTGGGTCGAGGAGACCGGCGAGGGTCTGTCGGAGGTGGCGCTGCAGGTCCGCTGGCTGGGCGGGTCGCGGAGGCTGTCGGCCGCATAGTGCCCCCCGCGGTGCCGATGCCGTCGCGCAGGATCTTCGCCATGGGCGGAGGGGGCTTCACCTCCGAGCCCAACAACCCCGCGCTCGACGACTTCATCCTGTCGCTGGCGCCCGCGCGCGAGCCGCGGATCCTCTTTTTGCCAACCGCCAGCGGCGATCCGAACGGGCAGATCGCGGCGTTTCGCGCGACGTTCGGCGAGCGAGCCTGCCACGCCCGGCACCTCTCGCTGTTTCGCCTCGAGCAGGACCCGCACGACCTCCGCGCGCTGATCCTCGGGCAGGACATCGTCTACGTCGGCGGCGGGTCGATGCGCAACCTCCTGGCGATCTGGCGCGAGCACGGCCTCGACGAGGTCATGCGCGAGGCGTGGGAGGCGGGCATCCTGCTGGCCGGGATCAGCGCCGGCGCGATGTGCTGGTTCGAGCACGGGATCACGCGCTCGGCGGGGCGGCCGCAGCCGGCTCCCGCGCTCGGCTTCCTGCCGGGCAGCCTGTCGGTGCACTACGACGGCGATCCGGTCCGCCGGCCGGCCTACCTCGCTGCGGTGGCCCGCGGCGCGATCCCCGACGGCTACGGGGCCGACGACGGCGTCGGCCTGCTCTTCGCGGGCACGCAGCTCGAGCGGATCGTCGCGTCGCGGCCGGGCACGCACGCCTACCGCGTGCAGCGCCACACCGGCGACGGTGGCGCGACCGCTGTCGAGACGCGCCTGGAGCCCGAGCGGCTTGCGCCGGTGGCGAGCGCGCGCTCGCGCGAGGTGCCCGAGGACATCCGCGAGTTCCGCGCCGAGCGCTACGGCGCGGGCGCGCGCGGCCGGCGCTGAGCGGCGTCAGCGGCTACTCGCCCGACAGCGTGACCAGCAGCGAGCGCGCGCCGCCGCGGTCGCGGTGCTCGCAGAGGTAGATCCCCTGCCACGTGCCGAGCGCCAGGCGCCCGCCGGAGATCGGCAGCGTCAGCGACGAGCCCATGAGCGCGGCCTTGACGTGGGCGGGCATGTCGTCGGGGCCCTCGAGCGTGTGCGTCCACGCGAAGTCCTCGGGCACGGCCTCGTTGAACCACGTCTCGAAGTCGCGGCGCACGTCCGGCGAAGCGTTCTCGTTGAGCGTCAGCGACGCCGACGTGTGACGGATGAACAGGTGAGCGAGGCCGATCTCCAGGTCCTTCAGCTCGGGCAGCGCCTCGACGATCTCGGCCGTCACCAAGTGCACTCCGCGCGGGCGCGGTCGCAGGGTGATCTGGCGCTGGCTCCAGGGCATCGGGGATGCACACTAGCGCTCGGCAATGTGTGGACACGGGTTATGCGGGTAGTGTGAACGTATGTCAATTCCCGAAGGAAGCCATACCATTGGACCCAGCAACGGATCGCTGAAGGTCAAGACAGGCAAGGAGGGCGCGGCCGCGAAGATGGGCCACAACCTCACGCTCGACGTCAAGACGTGGGAGGCGACAGTCGAGGGCGGCGACAGCCCGTCGATCAAGCTCTCCGCCGACCCTAGCTCCCTCGAGGTCGAATCCGGTGAGGGTGGCGCCAAGCCCCTCGGCGACAAGGACAAGAAGGACATCAAGAAGACGATCGACGGCAAGGTCCTCGGCTCGTCGCAGATCACGTTCACCTCCAGCGAGGTGAGCGGCAGCCAGGCCAAGGGCGATCTCTCGATCGCGGGCCAGAGCTCGGATGTCACCGTCCCGCTCAGCGTCAGCGGCGACAAGATCAGCGGCAGCATCCAGCTCAACCAGAAGGACTTCGGCATCAAGCCGTTCTCGACCATGATGGGTGCGCTCAAGGTCACCGATCAGGTCACGGTGGAGTTCGAGGGCAACCTCGCCTAGCTGAACCGGCGGCCACCGACAGCGACGTAGGCTTGCGGCGTGACCCGCCGCAAGCCACGTGTGTTGTGGGAGCCCGGCGAGCCGTTCGCGGCGCGGACGCGCCTGCGCGCGTACGAGGCGTGGCTGGCGGCCACCCACGGCGTCGACGTCGAGAGCTACGACGACCTGTGGCGCTGGTCGGTCGGCGATCTGGAGGGCTTCTGGTCCTCGATCGCCGAGTTCTTCGCCGTGCGCTTCCACGAGCCGCCGCGCGCGGTGCTGGGACGCCGCGAGATGCCGGGGGCGCAGTGGTTTCCCGGCGCGACGGTCTCCTATCCGGAGCACATCTTCCGCGACCGTGACGACTCCGGCGTGGCGATCCGCCACGCATCGGAGCTGCGGCCGCGGGCGGAGACGACGTGGGGCGAGCTGCGCGAGCAGACCGCCCGCATCCAGGCGGGCCTGCGCGCGCTCGGCGTCGGGCGCGGGGACCGCGTCGCGGCGTACATGCCGAACATCGCCGAGACGGTGGCCGCGTTTCTGGCCACGGCCGGCCTGGGCGCGGTGTGGTCGAGCTGCTCGCCGGACTTCGGCGCTCGCTCGGTGATCGACCGCTTCGCGCAGATCGAGCCCAAGGTGCTGCTGGCGGTCGACGGCTATCGCTACGGCGGGCGCGACTTCGACCGCGGCGCGGTCGTCGCGGAGATCCACGCCGCGGTCGGCGGGTCGCTCGTGCGGCTGGGCTACCTCGACGGGGGCGGCTGGCAGGACGGCTTTCTCGGGCCTGCGACGGGCTCGCCGCTCGTGCTCGAGCCGGTGGCGTTCGACCACCCGCTGTGGGTCCTGTACTCCAGCGGCACGACGGGGCTGCCCAAGGCGATCGTGCAGGGCCACGGGGGGATCCTGCTCGAGCAGCTCAAGCACCAGAACCTGCACCTCGACATGCACGCGGACGACCGCGCGTTCTGGTTTACGACGACCGGCTGGATGATGTGGAACTTCCTGGTCGGCGTGCTGCTGACGCCGGCGTCGGTCGTGCTCTACGACGGCTCGCCCGCGGCGCCCGACCTCGACCGGCTGTGGGAGCTGGCGGCGGAGGCCCGGATCACCTGCTTCGGCACGAGCGCGGCGTTCATCGCCGGCTGCATGAAGGGCGGCGTGCACCCGGCGGCCGGCCGCGACCTGAGCGCGCTGCGCAGCGTGGGCTCGACCGGCTCGCCGCTGTCGCCGGAGGGCTTTCGCTGGATCTACGACGAGCTCGGCGCGGACACCTGGCTGTTCTCGACGAGCGGCGGCACCGACGTCTGCACCGCGTTCGTGGGCGGGGTGCCGCTGCTGCCGGTCTACGAGGGGGAGCTGCAGGCGCGCTCGCTGGGCTGCGACGTGCAGTCCTTCGATCCCGACGGGCGCCCGCTCGTCGACGAGGTGGGCGAGCTCGTCATCACCCAGCCCATGCCGTCGATGCCGCTGGGCTTCTGGAACGACCCCGACGGCGAGCGCCTGCGCGAGGCGTACTTCGCGATGTATCCCGGGATCTGGCGTCACGGCGACTGGATTGAGATCACGCCGCGCGGGACCGCGGTCATCCACGGCCGCAGCGACTCGACGATCAACCGCGGCGGCGTGCGGATGGGGACGAGCGAGATCTACAGCGCGGTGCTGGCGTGCGACGAGATCGTCGATGCGCTCGTCGTCGACGTCGACGGCTGGATGGCGCTCTTCGTCGTGCTGCGTCCGGATGCGTCGCTCGACGGCGCGCTGCGCGGCGCGCTGGCGCGGCGCATCCGCGAGGACTGCTCGCCGCGCCACGTGCCCGACGACGTGTTCGCCGTCGCCGAGGTCCCGCGCACGCTGTCGGGCAAGCTGCTGGAGGTCCCGGTCAAGCGCATCCTCGCGGGCGTCGCGCCCGAGCGGGCGGCGAGCCGCGACTCGCTGGCCAACCCGGCGGCGCTGGACTGGTTCGCGGCGTTCGCGCGGGAGCGGACGGCCGGCGCGTGAGCAAGAGCCGGGCCAAGAAGAAGCAACGCCGGCGGGCGCGGGCGGCGGGGCCGCCGCGCCCCGTTGCACAGGAGGCGGCCGCGGCGGGCAAGCCCGTACCGCCGCGGCCCTCACGCCTGGAGGTCCGCGACGGCGTCGCGCGGCCCGACGCGATCTGGGCGCCGGTTCCGCTGACCGAGATCGGCATGGCCGTCGGGCTCGTGCTGTTCCTCATCGGCTTCAC
>JAUXSD010000303.1 GCA_030681525.1 Solirubrobacteraceae bacterium | reverse complement strand
TCGGCGAGCCACGCCACCAGGGCGTCGATGTCGGCGAACGACGCGAGGTTGGCGGGCAGCACGTGCAGCTCGGCGCCGGGTGCCGCCGCGAGCCGGTACAGATCGCGGTACCAGCGCCGCCGGGCCGGCGTGTCGGTGGATGTCGCGACGACGACGGTCGCCCCGCCGCGCAGCAGCCGGCGCACGAGCTCGGCGGCGATCGAGCCGGGGCTCGCGCCGGTGACGAGCGCGGTCTCGCCGCGCAGGTCGGGCGTGCCGGCGAGCGCGTCGTGCAACTCGGCCGGGAGGCTGGCAAACAGGTCGCCGGGCCGGGACGGGTCGTCGCGCTCGTGCGCCTCGACCGAGCCCCCGGCGCCGATCCGCACCGCCGGGCGCCGGCCCGGCGGCGGCGCGGGCGTGGCGCGACCGGCGGCGACCTCGCGCATCGCCTCGGCAAGCGCGCCGTCGCAGCGGCCGGCGAGATGCAGCGCGGTCCGCGCGATGACCGGATCGCTGCCGTGCGCCGCGACCCGCCGCAGCGTCGTCTCGTCGAGCTGTCCGCGCAGCCCGTCGTGGAAGGCGGCGACGAGATCCCAGCGCGCGCTGGCCCAGGCCGAGGCGAAGCGCACGTGGCGGCGGTGGTCGAAGCGCGGCGCGATCGCCGCGGCGCGGCCGGCGCCGAGCTCGCCGTCGAGCTGCGCCAGGCGCGCGCGCTCGGCGTCGGGCGCAGCCGGCGGCGTTTCGGAGTCGGGCGGCAGCCTGCCGAGGCGGGTCAGGAGCGCGTCGGCCGAGTCGGCCAGCACGTCCTCGAGGTGCGCGACCGCGGCGCAGACGGCGGCCGGATCCGCGGGCGCGGCGGTCGGCGCCGCGGCGTTCGGCGTGCGGCGGACGAGCGTGATCCCGAACGCCTCGCCGGCCAGCGCCGCCGCGCGGTCGACGAGCTCGCGGCCGGCGGCGGCGGTCGTCGCGCCGGGCTCGGCGAGGCGGCCGAGCGGACCGCCGCGCGCCGACGCCCCGGTTCGCGTCTCGAGCGCCAGGAGCGCGAGCACGTGGTCGGCGAGCCCCGGTCCCGCCTCCCACGTGCGCTCGAGCTGCGCCGCCGCCTCGGCGCGCGAGAGGCCGGCGCCCCCGAGCGCCCGCGTCAGCCCGGCGGCGACGCTGTCACGCAGGTACGGGCCCGGGAAGCGGTAGTGCGCGCCCTGCTCGCGCAGCGCGGCGACGAGCTCGCCGAGCGGCTGGCGCGCGACCCCCTCCCCGCCCGACAGCGCGAACTCCCGCGCGAGGTCGAGCAGCACCTGGTTGCGGCGCGACGAGGCGCCCTGAAAGAGCGCGTCGATCGACTCGTCGTCGTCGAGCTGCTCCGGCCGCACACGCGCTTGGGTGGCCAGGACGAACCGCAGCGCGGTGCCGGCGTCGAGCGGCCGGTCGGCGGGCGACCGGATGGCGCTGGTTGCGCCGTCCTGCGCCGGCGCGCCACCCTCCTCCAGCGGGGTGCTAGCAGGTGCTAGCACTGTGCTAGCTCTCGCTAGCACCTCGGGACCGGAGGGGCCGGCGGGCGCGGCTTCCGCCGGCGGCGGTGGCGTTAGGGCGAACACGGCATCGCGGTCATCCTCGACGTGCAGCAGCTCGGGCGCCGCCGCGGGCAAATCGAGCGCCGCCAGCGTCGAGCGCATGAGCCCGGTCAGGACCGGCGCGCCGGCCGGCCCGAGCTCGACGATCCGCCGCGCGCCGAGGCCGCCGGCCACCGGCGGGTCGACGAGCGTCCGCTGCGTCTGCACCCACTGCACCGGCGATGCGAGCTGGCGCGCCAGCAGGTCGACGAGCTGTTCCCGCGCGGCGGCGTCCGGATCGGCCTCCGCGGCGGCGAGCGCGAACGGCCGGCCGGTGGCGTTGGGCACCCAGCGCCCGACGAGCCGGCGGTGGTCGACCGGCCCGACGAGCCGCTCGAGCTCGGCGCGCAGCGGCGCGACCGCCGGCGCCAGCCGCGAGGAGTGAAACGGGACGTCGATGCCCGGCAGCACGCGCACCGCGGCCGCGCCGAGCCGGGCGGCGAGTGCGGCGCACGCCGCGCGCGTGCCGGCGACCGCGTACTGGCGCCCGAGCGCGTTGTGGTTGACGATCTCCAGGCCCTCGACCCCGGCCATGACGGCCTCCAGGTCAGCCAGCCCCAGATCCGCGACCGACGGGTCGACGACCGCCATCGCGTACTCCGAGCGGCCGCGCGCGTCGCGCTCGACGTGGCCCTGCATGAGCCGGCCGCGCGCGAACACGAGCTCGAGCGCGGTCTCGAGCTCGAGCACGCCGAGCGCCACGAGCGCGGAGAACTCGCCGGCGCTGTGCCCGGCGGCGAGCAGGCCGTCGTCGCCCAGAGCGCCCGCCTCGCGCAGTTCGGCGATCTGCGCGGCGTGCAGCGTCACGAGCGCCGGCTGGGTCAGCTCGGTGCGCGCCAGCACGCCGTCGGGGTGACGCAGCACGCGGTCGTCGGCGAGCCGCAGCTCGGTCGGGTTGCGCTCGACGACGTCGAGCACCGAGAAGCCCAGCCGCGCCAGGGTGAACTCCTCCGCGCGCTCCCACACCTGGTGCGCCGCGCGTGAGCGCGCCCGCCCGTCGGCGCCGAGCCCGCGGCGCTGCACGCCCTGGCCGCAGAAGGTCAGCACGGTGCGCGGCGGCGCGACGAGCGCCTCGCCGGTGGCCGCGAGCTCGCCGTCGGCCAGCGCCGTGACCTCGACGACCTCGAGGCCGCCCTGCAGCGCGACCCGCGCCGCCGACAGCTCGAGCTGCGCGCCGAGCGCAACCGGCGCGACGAAGCGCATCCGCCACCCCCGCAGCGCGGCGCCGTCGCCCGCGCAGACCGCGTCGACGACGAACGCCGACGCCCGCGCCGTCGTCCAGGCGCCGTGCACGATCGGCCGC
>JAUXSD010000289.1 GCA_030681525.1 Solirubrobacteraceae bacterium | reverse complement strand
GCGGCGCCACCGCGGGCGTCGCCGTCGAGCTTGGACATCAGCACGCCGTCGAAGGCGACCGCGCCCGCGAACTGCTCGGCGACGTTGACGGCGTCCTGACCGGTCATCGCGTCGACGACGAGCAGGACGGTCGTCGGCTTGACCGCCTTGCGGATCTTCACGAGCTCTTCCATGAGCTTCTCGTCGACGTGCAGGCGGCCCGCGGTGTCGACGATGAGGACGTCCTTGCCGTCGCGCTTGGCCTGGTCGAGCGCCCACCTCGCGATGTCGACCGGGTCCTTGTCGGTGCCCTGCTCGTAGACGGTTGCACCGACCTGGCCGCCGACCTTCACGAGCTGGTCGACCGCGGCGGGCCGGTAGACGTCGCAGGCGGCGAGCGCGACCGACGAGTCGTGCTCCTTCATCAGAAAGGCCGCGAGCTTCGCGGTGGCCGTCGTCTTGCCCGAGCCCTGCAGGCCGGCCATGAGGATCACCGTCGGCGGGCGCGGCGCGAACGCCACCGAGGCGCTGGCCCCGCCCATCAGCGCGGTCAGCTCCTCGTTGACGATCTTGACGACCTGCTGGCCGGGGTTGAGCTTGCCCAGCACGTCCTGGCCCAGGCAGCGCTCCTTGACGGTCGACGTGAACGACTTGACGACCTTGAAGTTCACGTCGGCCTCGAGCAGCGCGAGGCGGATCTCGCGCATCGCGGCGTTGACGTCGGCCTCGGTCAGCGTGCCGCGCGAGCGGACATCGGCGAGCGTGGCCTGGAGCTTCTCGGAGAGAGTGTCGAACACGGGGCGCCCAGTCTACGGCCGACCGGAGTCCGATCCGGCCGGCCGTACGACGGGCCCGCGTATCCCCCGCGAGATCAGGCGCTCAGGCGGTACAGCCGAAACAGGTCGTTGTCGACCGGCAGGACATCGACCGACGGCAGGCCGGCCGCCGTCGCATACTCGTGCAGCGTGCCGGTCCGCATGACGGTGCCCGTCGCCGCCGAGTCCGGCTCGACGCGCGCGGTCGGCAGGCAGTGCGTGACGCTCCAGCCGTACATCATCCGCTCGGTCTCGTCGCCGGGGGCGGCGAACGAGTCGGCGACGCGCTCGTCGACGACGAGCACGGCACCGCCCTCGGCCAGGGCGGCCCGGGCGGCGGCCAGCGCCTCGACCGGGCGAGCGAGGTCGTGCAGCGTCTCGAGCACGAGCACGAGATCGAACGGGCCGTGGCCGGCGACGTCGGCGGCGTCGGCACGCACGAACTCGGCGCGCTCGCCCACCCCGCGCTCGGCGGCGAAGGCGCGCGCGTCGTCGATCGAGGCCGCGTCGGCATCGAAGCCGAGGACCCGCGCAAGCGGGAACGCCTCGGCGATCGCGACCGTCGCGAAGCCCTGGCCGCAGCCGACGTCCGCCACGCGTCCGCCGTCGCGCGCCAAGCGGTCGCGCACGTCGGGCAGCGCGTCCAGCCAGTCGCCGGGCAGGTCGGCGAGGAACGCGGGCCGGTTGATGTGGCCCTGGCCGTGGCGGAAGGCGGCGCCGTAGGCGGCGTAAGGCACGCCGGCGCCGCTGCGGTAGGCGTCGGCGAGGCGCGGCAGCACGCCGCCGATCCCCGCGATCATGTGCGCCATCGGCGCGAGGTGCGCCTCGTCGTCGGTGTGCGCCAGCACGCGGGCGTGGTCGGGCGGCAGCGTGAAGCGCCGCTCGTCGGGCGCGCACTTCTGCGTCTCGACGTCGAGCAGACCGGCGACGGCCTGCTGCTCGAGCCACTCGCGGGCGTAGCGGGCGTCGATGCCGGCGCGCTCGGCGAGCTGCGGGGCCGTCAGCGGGCCGCCGGCCTCCAGGGCGCGGTAGAGCCCGAGCTCCGCGCCGAGGTAGACGGAGTACAGCTCAAGCGCGCCGATCGTGGCGGTGAAGAGGCGCTCGACGAGCGCGTCGGAGCGGGCGGTGGTGGCTGCGTCGAGAACGGTCATGGCGCCGAGTCTGCCGGGAGGGCGGCGGCCGGACCATGGGGCTGCCCCGCCGGCCTCGGTGCGGGTGGCCGCACCGCGTTCCCGACCTCCGCCTCCTGCTCGGGAACCATGTTGACCGATGGTCAGCAACTTGCTAGCGTCTTGTCGACCGTTGGTCAGCAACCCGTGAGGGAGGAGCCGCCACATGCCCGAGCCCCCAGCGCCGAGCAGCGCCGCGCCCGCGCCCGCGCCCACCGGCATCGGCTACATCGTCGGCGGCTTCGTCGCCGGGTTCGCGGCGTTCGTCCCCGCCCTCGTGATCGTCTGGCTCACGCTCGGATGCTGGAGCGAGAACGGCGTCTGCGAGTTCAGCGGCGTCGCGGCGATCGCGACGCTGCTGGCGTTCGTCGCGCTGCTCGTCCCGATCGTCGGCGGTTCGATCAGCGCGTCTCGCGGCACATCGGACGCGCTGGAGATCGGCGCCGCGGCCGGCTGCATGACGACGGCGGCCCAGTGGGTCCTCGTCCTCGGCGTGCTGGCATGACCGAGTGCCCTGAAGCGATCCCCCCGTCGCTCAACCACGAGACGCAGTCGGAGTTCTCCCCCGCGATGCGCACCGCCGGCCGCATCGTCGCCGCGGTCGGCGGCGTCACCGCCGGGCTCGCCATGTTCGTCGTCGGTGGCCTGTTGGCGGCGCTGAACAGCTGCACCGGGTACGCCGCAGACGCGGCTACGTGCGGCGGTCTCGACGGCCTCGTCGACACGCTCGACCTCCTATGCGTGCTCGGCGGGGCCGCCGCCGCGCTCGCGGGCGGGATCGCCACCGCCGCCACCGGCCATGCTCGCTGGATCGCCGGCGGCATGGCGATCACGATCGTGTGCGTCGTCGCGCTCTCCGTGCTCGTCGGGATGCAGGAGACGGCGCTGAACTGAGAGAGGATCCGATCGGGCGGGCCGGCGCCCCGACGCTCAGGCGCGCCGCACGAGCGTCACGCCGTCGCGCACGCTGAGCATCACGCAGACGACCCGCTCGTCGGCGGCGACGTGGTCGTTGAACTCGCGCAGCGCCCGGGTCGAGTCGGTGTCCTCGTCGCTCTCGGGCTCGGCCACCCGCCCGCTCCACAACACGTTGTCGACGACGATCAGGCCGCGCGCGGAGAGCTTGGGCAGGACCGCCTCGTAGTAGCCGAGGTAGCCGGGCTTGTCGGCATCGATGAACACGAGGTCAAACGGCCCGTCGAGCCCCGCGATCGTCTCCCCCGCCGGGCCCTGGCGGACCTCGATGCGATCGCCGAAGCCCGCCGCCGCGATGTGGCGCTCCGCGAACGCCACCCGTTCGGGATCGAGCTCGCACGTGACGATCCGCCCGCCGGCGGGCAGCGCCTGCGCCATCGACAGCGCGCTGTAGCCCGAGTACGTGCCGATCTCGAGCACGATCCGCGGCTGGGCGAGGAAGACGAGGAACTCCAGGAAGCGGCCCTCGATCTCGCCGGTCAGCATCTGCGGCGAGTCGAGGGTGGCGCGGGTCTCGTCGGCCAGCGCCTGCAGAAACGGCGCGGGCGCGGTCGTGTGGGCCGCCGCGTAGGCCTCGACGGCCTCCGCGACGATGAACGCGCTCACAGGATCGGCGGGGGCGGGGGCGGCGGGGGCGGCTTCACCGCGCCGGCGATCGCGCCGCCGATGTTGCCCAGCGCCTGGCTGAACTCGCTCGGGATGACGAAGATCTTGTTCGCGTCGCCCTGCGCGAGCTTGGGCAGCATCTGCAGGTACTGGTAGGAGAGCAGCCCCTCGTCGGGGCGACCCTGATGGATCGCCGCGAAGACCGTGTCGATCGCCTTCGCCTCGCCCTCGGAGCGCAGGATCGCCGCGGTGCGCTGGCCCTCGGCGCGCAGCACCGACGCCTGCTTCTCGCCCTCGGCGTTGAGGATCTGCGACTGCTTGGAGCCCTCCGCCGTGAGGATCGCGGCGCGGCGGTCGCGCTCGGCGCGCATCTGCTTTTCCATCGCCTCCTGGATCGACGCCGGCGGATCGATCGCCTTGACCTCGACGCGGTTGACGCGGATGCCCCAGCGCCCGGTGGCCTCGTCGAGGACGGTGCGCAGCTGCGAGTTGATCGTGTCGCGGCTCGTCAGCGCCTCCTCGAGCGTCATGCCGCCGATCACGTTGCGCAGCGTCGTCACCGTGAGCTGCTCGATCGCCTGCAGCGGGTTGGCGACCTCGTAGGAGACCGACTTGGCGTCGGTGATCGTGAAGTACAGGACGCTGTCGATCTGGATGCCGACGTTGTCGCCGGTGATCACGCCCGCGGGCTTGAACGTCACGACCTGCTCGCGCAGGTCGATCATGTTGCCGACGCGGTCGACGAACGGCACGACGATCGCCAGCCCCGGCGACAGCGTGCGCTGGTAGCGCCCCAGCCGCTCGACGACGCCGGCCCGCGCCTGCGGGATGATCCGCACGGTCTTCGCCGCGAGCAGCAGCGCGAACACGGCGATGATGATGAGCAGGATGAGTCCGGCTTCCATGGCTACGGCCTCCTAGATCAGGCTTCGCTGACGAGCGCGGTGGCGCCCTGGATCTCGACGACGTGCACGCGCCTGCCGCTCTCGATGACCTCGTCGGGGACGTACGGGCGCGCGGACCACAGCTCGCCCTCGAGCTTGACCGCCCCGCCGTCGGCGTCGACGCGTTCGGTCACGAGCGCGGTCTTGCCGACGAGCGCGGCCGTCCCGGTGCGCAGCTGCGCGGGGGTGCGCATGTGGCCGCGCGCGATCGGCCGCACGAAGCCGAACAGCAGCCCCGAGCTGACGAGAAACACGATGATCGCGATCGCGCTGCCGGCCCCGGCCAGCTCGGCGGCGGCGCCGGCCAGCGCGCCCAGCGCGAACGGCGCCAGAAACAGGCTGAGCGACATGACCTCGCCGACGGCGAGGATGACCGCGAGCAGGACCCAGAACATCCACGGTTCCATCGCTGGGGAATATATGCCCGCGGGCGCACGGGCGGACGTTTTTCTGCCCGGCGCTCAGGTCAGCAGCGCCCGGGCGTAGTCGTCGGCGTCGAAGGGGCGCAGGTCCTCGAGCGCCTCGCCGATGCCGATGAGCTTCACCGGAATGCCGAGCTCGCCGGCGATCGCCAGCGCGATGCCGCCCTTGGCGGTACCGTCGAGCTTGGTCAGGACGATGCCGTCGACCGGCACCGCCTCGGAGAAGAGCTTGGCCTGGCGCAGCCCGTTCTGGCCGGTCGTCGCGTCGACGGTGAGCAGCGTCTCGTGGGGCGCGCCCTCGATCTGCTTGGAGATCACCCGGCGGACCTTCGCGAGCTCGGCCATGAGGTTGTCCTGGGTGTGCAGGCGCCCCGCGGTGTCGATGATGACGACGTCGGCACCGCGCTCGCGGCCCTGCTTGATCGCCTCGTAGGCCACCGAGCCCGGATCGGAGCCCTCCGGCCCCGACACGATCTCGCAGCCGGCGCGCTGCGCCCAGCCCTCGAGCTGCTGCACCGCTGCGGCGCGGAAGGTGTCGGCGGCGCCCAGCACGACCTTCAGCCCCAGCTCCCGCTGCAGGTGCCAGGCAAGCTTGCCGATCGTGGTCGTCTTGCCGGTCCCGTTGACGCCGACGGCCATGATCACGGTCGGCGCCGCGCGCAGATCGATGCGGTCCTCGCCGGTGCGCGCGATCTCGGCGAGCATCTCCGACAGACGCCGGCTGAGCGCCTCGCCGCCCGTGATCTCGCCGCCGGACGCCTCGGCCTCGAGCTCGCCGACCACGCGCGCGGTCGTCGTGGCGCCGACGTCGGCCATGATCAGCGCCTCCTCGAGGCGCTCCCAGGTCGCCTCGTCGACGTCGCCCTCCAGCAGCGTCGCCTGGATCTCGGCGCCGAGCGCCTCGCGCGTCTTGGACAGGTTCGTGCGCAGCTTCTTGAAGAACCCGCGCTTGCGGGCGGGCTCCTCGGCGGCGGCCGCCGCGGCGGCCGCGGCGGGCCGGGCGCCGTCGGTGATGAACAGATCAGTCCAGTCGCGTGCCATGGCGATGCGCGACGATAGCGCCACCGCACGCGGGTTCCGGCGCGGGCCGGGGCGACGGCCCGCTCAGGCGACGAGCCGCACCGGCGGCGTCGCCGCGTCGGCACGAGCGATCGCCAGCGCGAGGAACGCCTTCGCGGCGGGCGGCTGGCGCCGGCGCGCACGCCAGACGAGCGCGACCGGCCACGTGAACGGCTGCGGGCCGATCGGACGCAGCTCGATGGGCGGGCCCGGCTCCTCGGCCGCCGAGCGCGGGATCACCGCGACGCCCATCCCCTTGGAGACGAGCGTGCGAACCGCCGCCATCTCCGTGCAGATGAAGGCGTTGCGCGGCGTCAGGCCGTGGTCGCCGAGCGTCTGCTCGAAGCGCCTGCGCAGCGCCGAGTTCTCGCGGTAGGTCACGAGGTCCAGCCCGGCGAGCTGCTGGAAGGTGACGTGGTCCAGGGCGGCCAGGGGATGGCCGACGGGCAGCGTGCAGACGAACTCCTCCTCGGAGAGCAGCGTCGCCGCGAACTCGTCGCCCAGCGCGTCGGGATCGACCGCGGTGAAGATCGCATCGAGCTCGTCGCCGCGGATCTGCCCGAGCAGATCCTCCTGCGTGCCCTCGACGAAGTGGATCGCCACGCCGGGGTGCTGCTCGTGGAAGTCCGCGATGACCGCGTAGAGGTCATACAGGCCCGTCGGCCACATGCCGCCCAGGCGCAGGTCGCCGCGCAGCAGGCCGGCGATCTCGTCGAGCTCGTCGCGCAGGCCGTCGACCTCGGAGATCACGCGCTGCGCGTAGTCCAGGACGAGCTCGCCCTCGGCGGTCAGCTCGACGCTGCGGCTCGAGCGCGTGAACAGCGTGATGCCGAGCTCGGCCTCCAGCCGGCTGAGCTGCTGCGACACCGCCGACTGGGCGAGGTGCAGCTCCTCGCCGGCCTTCGTGAAAGAGCCGTGGCGCGCGATCGCGACGACCGTTCTGAGGTGCCGGAGTTCCACGCCACAAGCCTCTCACGCACCGATCCAGAAGTCGAAGATGGGTGCGTGGGGTCAGCGATCACGCGGCGTGATCGATGACGGCGGTTCGAGCCCGTGGCGGAGGTCGAACTCGTACTCGAAGAGCGTCTCGCGATCGGCGCCCGTGCGCTCGTAGAGGCGCTGGGCGCGGCGGTTGTCGAGCGTCGTGGCCCAGCGCAGGTGCGAGCAGCCGCGCTGCACGGCGACCTCGCGGGCGGCGGCGATGAGCGCCTCCCCCACGCCGGCGCCGCGGTGCGAGGGGCCCACGTAGAGGTCGTTGAGCAGCACGACGTCGGTGGCCGAGATCGACGAATAGGTCCAGTACAGGCACGTGTAGCCGGCCAACGCGCCGGCCTCGTCGTAGGCGCCGATGAGCATCCCGCGCTCGCTCGGCGCCACGAAGCCCCCGAAGAACGCCGCGTTGTGATCGTCGTCGGGCGCTCCGTTGCCGTAGAAGCGCTGGTAGTCGGCGATCAGCGGCAGCAGCGCCGGCAGATCGTCGTGGCCGAGCGGACGGACCTGCACGCCACGAATCCCCGTCAGGCGGCGCCCGCCGTGGGCGCGGCCGCGGACTGGTCGTCGCGCGGCAGTCGCCGCGAGACGACCTTCGAGACGCCGTCGTCGCCCATCGAGACGCCGTACAGCGTGTCGGCGGCCTCCATCGTGCGCTTCTGGTGCGTGACGACGATGAACTGCGCGCGGTCCGCGTAGCGGCGCAGGAGCTCCAGGAAGCGCGTGATGTTGGGGTCGTCGAGCGCGGCCTCGACCTCGTCGAGGATGTAGAACGGACACGGCTTGGCGAGGAAGACGGCGAACAAGAAGCCGATCGCGGTCATCGACTTCTCGCCGCCCGACAGCAGCGACAGGCGCTTCATCGACTTGCCGGCCGGCGTGATCTCGATCTCGACCCCGAGCAGGTCCTCCTCGGCGCCGGTGGCCGCCTCGAGCTCGGCGGCGGCGTCGGGATCGACGGACCCGTCCGCGTCATCGCCCTCCAGCGCGGCGAGCGGCTGACCCGCGAAGCCGGTGATGCCCTGGTCCTCCTTGACGAGCCGCAGCCGGCCGCGGCCGCCCGGGAAGAGGTGGGCGGCGAGCTCCTCGAAGTTGCGCGCGGCGGCCTCGAAGGTCTCCTCGAAGGTCTCGTGGATCTGGCGATCGGTGTCGCGGATGAGCAGGCGCAGCTCGCGCAGCGCGGTCTCCAGGTCGCTGCGCTGACGCTCGAGCTCGGTGACGTGGGCGAGCGCCTCGTCGTACTCGGCCTTGGCCAGCGGGTTGACCGGCCCGAGCTGCTCGCGCCGGCGCACGAGGCGCTCGATGCGATCGCCCAGCGCCCGCGCCTCCGCGTCGCCCAGCGGCTCGGTGGCGCGCTCGGCCGGCAGCCCGAGGCGCTCGGCCAGCAGCACGAGCTCGTGGTCGGCGTCGGCGCTGTGGTCGCGCGCCTGCTGCGCGCGCACCTCGGCGTGCGTCACGGCGTCGCCGCGGTCGCGCAGCAGCGCCTGGATCCGGGCCTCCTCGGCGGCGCAGCTGCGCAGCTGCGCAGCGAGCTCGTCGCCGGCGGCGCGACCCGCCGCCAGCTCGGTCTCCATCGCGCCGACGCGGGCCGTGATCACGCCCGCCACCTGCTCGAGCGCCGCGGCCAGGCGCACGGCCCGCGGGGCGAGCGCGCGATCGGCGGCGATCCGGCCGCGCAGGCGCTCGATGCGCTGCGCGCGCTCGGCCCGCTCGCGCTCGGCGCGCTGCGCCGCACGGCGCTCGGCGGCCAGCTCGCCCTCGATCTGGGCGCGGCGCAGCGCCGACGCGCCCTCCTGCGGCGCGGCCCGGCGCTGCTCGATGAGCCAGCCGGCGCGGCGCGCCTCCTCGGTGGCCGCGGTCAGCGCCTGCGAGGCCTCGCGCAGCGCGCGGTCGGCCTGCTCGCGGGCGGCGTCGGCGGCGGCGACCGCCGCCTCGGCGGGCTCGCAGGCGAGCTTCGCCGCGTGCTCGGCCCGGACCGCGGCCTCGCTGGCCACGATGAGCTCCTCGCGGCGGTTGCGCTCGGCCAGGACGCGCTCCTCGCCGCCCTCGGGCGCCTGGCGCATCTCGCGGTGACGGCCATGCCAGACGCGTCCCTCCCGCGTGACCGCCACGCCGGTGAAGCCGGGCGGCAGCTGCTCGATCGCCTCGACGACCCACGTGTTCGACAGCAGCCGGTGCGCGACGGCGAGCACGCGCTCCTCGGCCGAGGAGACGAACTGGGCGAGATGCCGCGCGCCCGGCGCCGGCGGGTTGAGCGCGGGGGCGGGCCCGGGCGCGACCGAGTCGACCACGAGCACGCGGCCGCCCTCGGCGCCCGCCGCGTCGAGCAGCTCGCTGCCGTCGCGCACGCGGTCGGCCAGCGTCGCGCGCAGCAGCCCGGCGAACGCGGCGGCGACCGCGCGCTCGTAGCCCGGCGTGACCTCCAGGACGTCGGCCAGCGTGCGCGCCCCCGCTGCGCCGCCGCGCGACGCGGCGACCGCGCGGGTGCGCAGAAACTGGTTGCACGCGGCCAGCTCGGCGCCGACACGGGCGGCCTCGCGGCGCGCGGCCTCCAGCGCGCGATCGCTCTCGCGCCGGCGCTCGCGCGCAGCCTCCGAACCCGCGGTGGCAGAGGCCAGCAGCGCGCGGGCGGCATCGACCGCGCGCCCGCCGTCGGCGGCGGCCGCGACGGCCGCCGCGCGGGCCTCCTCGAGCGCCGCGACCTCCTGCCCGAGCTGCGTCGCGTGATCGGCGGCGAGCTGTGCGAGCTCGGCCTCGAGCGTCGCGATGCGCTGCTCGCCGGCCTCGGCGTCGGCGGCCTCGCCCTCGGTCTCGGCGAGCGCCGCGAGCGCGGTCAGCTCGTGCGAGCGGCGCTCGGCGCGCTCGGTCAGGTCCTCGGCGGTCGCGCGGACACGCTCGAGGCGCAGCTCGACGCGCTCGCCGGCCGAGCGGGCGCGGTAGACGCGCTGCGCGAACGCCTCGCGCTGCTCTGCGCGCAGTGCCAGCGCCGCCTCGGCCTCGTGGCGGCGTGCGGCGACGGCGGCCAGCGCCGTCTGGGCCTCCTCGCGCGCGGCACGCGCCGTGGTCGCGACGCCTTCGGCCGCCTGCAGCTCTGCGGTCCGGGCGCGCGCCAGGTCGCGCACGAGCTCCCAGCGGGCCTCGAGCGTCTGGCGCTCGAGGCGCTCGTGCAGCTCCGCCGCCTCGGCCTGGCGCTTGAGCGGGCGCAGGCGCGAGCGGGCCTCGCGCTCGACGTCGAGCGCGCGGTCGAGGTTGTCCTGCGTGCGCTCGAGCTTGAGCTGGGCGCGGCGGCGGCGCTTGCGGTGCTTGCCCAGACCGGCGGCCTCCTCGATGAGCAGGCGCCGGTCGCGCGGCTTGGAGGTGACGATCGACTCGACGCGGCCCTGCGACACGACGGAGTGCATCTCCTTGCCCAAGCCGGTGTCCGAGAGCACCTCGAGCACGTCGACGAGGCGGCACTTCGCGCCGTTGAGGCGGTACTCGCCCTCGCCGGAGCGATCGAGACGGCGCAGGATCGAGATCTCGCCCAGCGGCAGGTCGACGGCGCCGTCGCCGTTGTCGATGACGATCTCGACCTCGGCTGAGCTGCGCGCCTTGACGCCGCGGCCGCCGCCGAAGATGACGTCGCGCATCGACTGGCCGCGGACCGCCAGCGGCGACTGCTCGCCCATCGCCCACAGGACGCCGTCGGTGATGTTCGACTTGCCCGAGCCGTTGGGCCCGACGACGACGGAGACGCCGGGAGCGAAGTCCAGCCGCGTCCGGTCGGGAAACGACTTGAAGCCCTTCAGCGTGATCGAGCGCAGGTGCATGGCGGCTAGATCTCCAGCGCCTGCTCGATGACCGCCGCCTCGGCGGGATGCAGCGACTCCAGCGCGATCCGGGCGGCCTCCTGCTCGGCGTGCTTCTTCGAGCGGCCCGAGCCGCGGCCGACCTCCTCGCCGTCGACCGCGGCCACGACCTCGAAGGTGCGGTCGTGCGGCGGTCCGTCCTCGCGGTCGACGGTGTACTCGACGGTGGCCGCGCGGCGGGCCAGGCGCTCCTGCAGCGCGGACTTGAAGTCGACGGGGTGCGATAGCGCGTTGGTGATCTCCGGCTGGAAGGCCTCGACGACCGCGGCGGCGGTCCGCTCGTAGCCGCTGTGCAGGTAGCACGCGCCGATCACCGCCTCGATGACCGACGCCAGGACGCGCTCGGTCTCGACGAGCGAGTCGGCGCTCTGGCCGATCCCGGCCGGTGCCGTGGCGCGCAGCTTGTCGGGGACGCCGAGGCGCTCGGCGACCGCGCAGCAGGACACGCCCGAGACGCTCTGGGCGCGGATCTTCGTCAGGCGCCCGGCGCCGAAGCGCTCGGCCTCCAGACGCGGGTAGAGGTGCGACGTCACGGCGAGGCTCAGCACGGAGTCGCCGAGAAACGCCAGGCGCGAGTACGAGTCGCTGCGGCGCTCGGTCCAGGAGGCGTGCGTGAACACCTGCCGGTACAGATGCTCGGGCAACTCCTGGAGAAGTTCGGTCAGAAGTCTCAGGACTCGGAGGATTCGTGGGCGGCGGCGTGCTCGGCGGCGACATGCCCCAGCACGAAGTCCACCGCCTGGCCGACGGTGACGATCTTCGCGGCCTGCTCGTCGGTCATCTTCACGCCGTACGAGTCCTCGAGCTCCTGCACGAGCGTGTAGAGATCCAGCGAGTCGGCCTCGAGGTCGACCCGGAAGTTCGTGCCGTCGTCGATCCGCGCGGGATCGACCTCGAGCTCGTCGACGAGGTGCGCCTGGATCATCGCGAAGACTTCGTCCCGGGTCATACGTGGTCGCCCCCGTGCGTACGCGTCTCGTCCAGGCGGTTGCTGGCGCCGGCTGGCAAGGACGCAGGGAGGAAGGTGTGCCTCGGGCACAGTGACGACCGAGGACGCCGCCAGCCGGTGATCAGCGGCCGCCTGGCGGGGCGCGTATGTACGGGGGCGATCACTTGGCGCTAACCGTAGAGCCGGTCTCGGACACGGCCGCCCCGGCGGGCTTGCGCAGCGCGCCCGCGCGCTCGAGCGCCTCGTGCGTGCGCCCGGTGATGTCGCCGGTCACGCCGCGGGCGGCAAGCAGGATCGCGTGGGCGAAGCCGCGGCTCGTGAAGCGCCCGTGCCCGACGACGCCGATCTTGCGCAGCCCGAGCAGGTAGGCGCCGCCCGCGATCTCGGGCGAGATCTCGTCGCGGAACTCCTGCAGTGCGGGGCGCATGAGCAGGCCGCCCGCCTTGGCGCGGCGGCTGGAGACGGCGGTCTCCCTGAGCAGGGCGATCATCTTGTCCGAGACGCCCTCCATGACCTTCAGGGCGACGTTGCCGGTGAAGCCGTCGGTGACGACCACGTCGGCACGGCCCTCGACGAGCGCGTGGCCCTCGATGTTGCCGACGAAGTTCAGCCCGGTCATCGCGGTCAGGCGGGCGTGGACGTCGATCGTCAGCGGCGAGCCGCGCGTCTCCTCCTCGCCGACCGACAGCAGCGCCACGCGCGGGTTCTCGACGCCGTGCACGATCTGCGCGAGCGCCGCGCCCATGAACGCGAACTGCACGAGGTGCTCGGCGCGGACCTCGGTGTTGGCACCCACGTCGACGAGCGTCACGGGCGCGCCCGGCACCGGCACCTGCGCGGCGAGCGCGGGGCGCAGGATCCCGCGATCGCGCTTGATGTTGAACAGCGCGGCGGCCAGCGCGGCGCCGGTCGCCCCCGCCGAGACGAGGGCGTCGGCGTCGCCGGCGGCGACGGCCCCGGCGGCGCGGACGATCGAGGACTCCGGGTTCGCCCGGGCGGCGGCGGCGGGGTTGGCCTCCTTGGCGATCGACAGCGGCGCGTCGATGACCTCGATCCCCGGCCCGGCGTCGCCGAGCTCGGCGGCCGGTCCGAACAGCAGGACGCGGACGCCCTGTGCGGCGGCGATGTTCGCCCCGGCGGCGACCTCGGCCGGACCCAGGTCCGCCCCGTTGGCATCGACGGCGATGACGGGGACGCTCAGCATCGGCTCGACCGCGACCTCCCCGTTCGAGCGGTCGGTCAGCCCCCGGATGCGTCGGGCCGGCATCCGCCGGCCATCCTCAGTGGTCGTGGTGGTCGTGCGCCGTGGTCGGCGCGACGACCTCGCGGCCGGCGTAGTAACCGCAGGCCGGGCAGACCCGATGCGGGCGCCGAGGGCTGTGGCACTGCGGGCACCCGTTGTAGACGGGGGCGGCCATCTTGTGCTGGGCGCGCCGCTGGGCGGTGCGCGCGTGGGACTGCTTCTGCTTGGGGACGGCCATAGCTCGCGGAAGGGTAGCGCAGCGCGCAGGGCGGGTTGCATCGCGCCGCCGAAGCGGGGAAGGAGTGGCGCCGCCGCGCGCGAACGGTAGAGGCATGAGTGAGCTCGAGCTTGACCCCTCCCTCCTCGAGACGCTGCGCACGCTGCAGCAGCACGCCGTCGAGTTCGTGCTCGTCGGCGACGTGGCCGAGGCGATCTACAACAACGGCGGCTTCGTCTCCGGCGTCGCGATCGTGCCCGGCGCCTACGGGCGCAACGTCGAGCGGCTGAACACGGCGCTGCAGGCGATGGACGCCGAGCTGGGCATCGCCGGCACCCCGGCGTCGACGCCGGTGGACTATCGCCGCTGCGACCTGCGCGAGCTCGCGCCGTGCTCGTTTCTGACGCGCCACGTCGACGTCGACCTGGATTTCGAGCCGCTCGGCACCGACGGCTACCGCGACCTGTTCGACGAGGCCAAGCACATCGAGCTGGCGCCGGCGGTCAGCCCGCTCGTCGCCGCCCGCGAGGACCTCGAGCGCATCGGCCGCAGCTCGGCGGCCCCGGCGCCCTACGCACAGCCGCCCGCGGCGCTGCCGCCGGAGCCCGACGACGGCGTGTACTCCCCCGCCGACGACATCCGCGCCAGCCGCTCGGCGCACTCGAACTTCGGCTAGTCGAACTTCAGCTCGCCCAGCTTGGCCCAGCGCGGGTCGGGCTCGCGCTCGTGGGCGTGAACCGCGCCCACCCGCGCGGCTGCGTTGAGGTCGATCCCGCAGATCGGGCACAGCCCCGCGCAGTCGTCGCGGCACAGCAGCTGCACGGGCAGCGCCAGGGCCAGCGCGTCGCGCGCCCAGGCGTGCAGGTCGAGCACCTCGTCCTCGACGTAGGGGCTGCGCAGCTCCTCGACGTCGCCGGGCTGGTCGACCTCGCGGCTGTCGACCGAGACGGCGGGCTCGGCCGGCTCCAGGCAGCGCATGCAGGGCCCGCGCAGCGAGGCGTCGAAGCGCAGCCGCAGCGCGAATCCGTTGTGCGTCGTGCGCGAGATGTCGAGCACCGCCTCGACCACGTCGGGGGTGATGGCGTAGGTCTCGCCGCCGAACTGCAGCGCGTCCAGGCCGACCTCGAGGACGAGCCTGCGGCCTTCGCCGGAGGTGAGCTTCAGGCGACCGAGATCGAAGCTGTCCGTGCGGGCCGGCATCGCCTCCCCAGGCTAGCGCCCGGACCGCGCGCGCTCAGCCGTCCGGCGGCTCGGCCAGCTCGCGCTTGAGCACCTTGCCGGTCGCGTTGCGCGGCAGCGCGTCGAGGAAGATCACGTCGCGCGGGACCTTGAAGCGCGCGAGGTTCGCCTTCACGTGCGCCGTGACGTCGTCCGCGCCGATCGCCGACCCCTCGCTGCGCACGACGAACGCCCGCAGGCGCTGGCCGAAGCGGTCGTCCTCGACGCCGATCGCGGCGACCTCGGCGACGCCGTCGAGCGTGCAGATCGCGTCCTCGACCTCGCGTGGGAAGACGTTCTCGCCGCCCGAGACGATCATCTCGTCGTCGCGGCCGTCGACGAACAGGCGCCCCTCCTCGTCGAAGTGGCCGACGTCGCCCGAGGACACCAGGCCGTCGATGACCGCCTTGCCGCCGCCGCCGGTGTAGCCGTCGAACACCAGGTCGTTGCCGACGAAGATGCGGCCGGTCTCGCCGGGGCCGACCTCCTGGCCGTCGGTGTCGTACAGCCGCACGACGGTTCCGCGCGGCGGGCGGCCGGCGGTGCCCGGGGCGGCGCGCAGGTCCGCGGGCGTGGCGACGGTCGCCCAGGCCACCTCGGTCGAGCCGTAGAGGTTGTAGAGGACGTCGCCGAACGTGTCCATGACGCGCGTGGCCAGCTCGCCGGGCAGCGCAGAGCCGCTGGCGGCGATCACGCGCAGCGCGCCGGTGTCGTAGCGGCGCACGACCTTCGGGCCGCATTCGAGAATGCGCTGGAGCATCACCGGCACGGCGACGAGCGCCGTCACGCCGTGCTCGTCGATCGACCGCAGCGTCTCCTCGGGCTCGAAGCGCCGGCGCAGGACGAGCGTCGAGGACAGGCCGAGGCCGAGCACGAAGTGCAGCAGCCCCCAGGAGTGAAACAGCGGCGCGGCGATCAGCGTGCGCTCGCGCGCGCGCAGCGGGATCTTCGACAGCAGCGCCGCGGCCGGGTCGAGCGTCTTGGGCTCCGCGCGGTTGGCCCCCTTGGGCGCACCGGTCGTGCCGCTCGTGAGGATCACGATGCGGCCCTTGACCTGCGGCGGCACGACGTCGGCGGGGTCGCCGCGCTCGATGAGCGCCTCCAGCGTGGGGGCGCCTGTTGGCGGCGGCGCGGGAGCCGTCCACGCGACGTAGCGCCGTCGGCCCGCGGCGCACGCGTCGACGCGGTCGGCGAACTCGTCGTCGTAGACGACCGCGCGCGGGTCCTCGCTCGCGCAGACGCCGGCGAGCTGCGGCCCCGAGAAGGCCGTGTTGAGCAGCAGCGCGTGGGCGCCGAGCTTCGACGTCGCCACGACCGCCTCCACGAAGCCGCGGTGGTTGCGGCAGAGGATGGCGATCGCGTCGCCCTCGACGATGCCGTCGTCGCTCCACGCGTGCGCGAGCGCGTTCGTGCGCCGGTGCAGGTCGCCGAAGGTCAGCGCGCCGTGCTCGTCGATGATCGCGGTCGCGTCGGGGAAGCGGATCGCGCTCGCGGCGTAGCCGCCGGCGACCGTCGGGCCCCATCCGCGCAGCGCCTTGACGACGCGCGCCAGGCGGTCGGGGCGCGTCGGCGCGAGCATGCCGCTCGCGGCGAGGCGGCGAGCGGTGAAGGCCTTGGTTGACAGCGTGTCGAGCAGCACGGCGCGCCGTAACCTACGGCAGCCGCAGGTCGGGCGGCAGCACGCCGCGGTCGATCAGGGCATGGATGTCGGCGGCGCGGCGCGGGTTGAGGAAGACGTGCCGCTGCCCGACGCTCGGCTTCTCGGCGAGCAGGCCGGCCGCGATCAGCGCCTCCCCCACCGCGTCGGCGAGCGCGCGCTCGTTGCCGGCGAAGCCGCGCGCGAGATGGCGAAAGTCCGTGTGGTAGCCGCCCCACTTGCCCATCCCGTTGAGGCGCTGCAGGATGCGCCGCGCGATCCGCCGCGCCGGGTCGGGATCGTCGTGCGGACGTCCGGCCGCGGCCACTGCGTCCGATCCGCCCGTCGCGCCGCGGTCGGGCGCGACGAGGGCGAGCACGGCATCCTCGTGCTCGGCCACCGAGTCGCCGTCGGCCGGCCGGCCGCCGAGGCGCGCGACGGCCTCGGCGCTGCGCAGTCCCTGGGCGATCGGCACGCGCCAGTCCTCGGCCTCGGCCAGCACGTGCGCCGGCAGCGCCAGCGCACGGCTGCGCAGCCGCGCGATCGGAGCCACGTGCTCCTCGAAGGCGACCGCGGCGAGCTCGGCGTCGTCGTCGCCGGCCGCGGGCGCCGGCAGGCGCAGCGCGAGGTAGCCGCCGAGCGCGCCCGCCTCCAGGCGCAGGTCGTCGGGCCCGCGCGGCAACCCCGCACCGGCGATCTCGGCGAGCGCGCCGATCGCCGCCGCGACCGCCAGCCAGCCGCGCTCTGACACGGCGCCGGGGTCGGCCCGCACCGCGACCGGCACGGGGACGACCGCCAGCAGCGCGTCCGGCGCCGCGGCGAGGGCGATCGTGACCGGCTCGTCGCGTCCGGAGCGCGCGAGGCCGAGCTCGCGCTGCGAGCGGGCGAGCTCGTCGTGCAGCAGCGCGCGCAGCTGCGCACCGCGCTCGCGCGGGGCCGCCGTTCCGCCGGCGTCGTGCAGCGCGGTCGCGAGCTGGCTCATGACGACGAGCCTAGTGTCGAGGGTCGGGACCCGGTCGGGCGCGGTGAGCAGCGCGCCGCGACGCTCTACCCTGCGCCGTCGTGTCCGGTTGGTTTGAGTACTACGGCTTCGGTCAGGTCGGCGAGGAGCTGCTGATCGGCGCCTACCCGCAGGACGCCGAGGACGTCGCCGCGCTCGTCGAGGCCGGCGTGACGCGCGTCTTCAACCTCGTCCAGGACGTCGAGTACGAGGGCGACGGGCGCGAGGCCTGCGCCACGGCGCTGGCGAGCGCCGGGATCCTGGAGGAGCGCGTGGAGGTCGTCGACTACGGCAACCTGCTGCCGGGCCACATCGAGCGCGCCGTCGGGGTCGTGCGCCCGTGGCTGGCCGACGGCGAGCGCGTCTACGTGCACTGCCGCGCCGGGATGCAGCGCTCGGCAACGGTGGCCGCGGCGATCATCGCCCTCGAGGAGGGCGTCTCGCCGGCGGAGGCGCTGCGGCGCGTCAACGAGCGCAACCCGCGCGCCAACCCGCTCGAGCACCAGCGCCAGGACCTCGTGCGCTGGTGGAAGGCGCGCGCGTCGGCGAAGTGACCGCGGCCGCCGTCCGCGGCGCCTGACGTCCTGCGCGGTCGCCCGGCGCCGCTGCAGCGGATCGCCCGATCCGTCGGGTGCGACCCGTAGCGTGGGGCGTTGGTATGAAGCCCGTCACCGCCCTTCCGCTCCCGCTCGCGCGCGTCCAGGTCGCCAACCACCGGCTGGCGATCGACTTCCTCACGATCGAGGACGAGACCGCGGTCCGGCTGGCCTCCGAGCGCGACGACCCGGTGCGCTTCGTCGTCGAGGCGATCGAGATCGGCGCGCGGGTGCTCGACCGCGAGCAGACCGGCGCCAACGCGGAGTTCGTCCGCGCGGAGTTCGAGAAGACCGCCCGCGAGCTCGACCGCGAGTTCGTCGAGCGGGCCCGCAAGGTGGCCGACCGCCTCGACGCCCGCATCGACGACGTCTTCGGTCCCGAGCACGGGCACGTCACCCAGGCGCTCGCCAAGCACTTCGGCGACGAGTCCTCGGCCGCCGTGCAGCACCGCGTGCGCGCCGTGCTCGGGGAGGTCGCCGGGCAGATGCGCGACGACCTGCGCCGCCAGTTCTCGGCCGACAACGACTCCAACCCGCTCGCGGTCTTTCAGCGCGTGCACCTCGCCCAGGCGCACCAGATCGCCGGCCAGCAGTCCGCGCAGATGCAGGCGATGAACGAGAAGCTCGAGCAGATGAACCTCGAGATCGCGCGGCTGCGGGCCGAGAAGGAGAAGCTCACGGAGGTCGCCGCGGCGCAGGACAAGGGCACCGCCAAGGGCCGCACGTACGAGGAGTCCGTGGCGGAGGCGCTGCTGACGATCGCCGCCGCCCGCGGCGACGACTGCGACGCCGTCGGCGACGTGCGCGGCGAGGGCGGCCGCAAGGGCGACGTCGTCGTGGCGATCGACGCCTGCGCCGGCCCGTCGCGCGGCAAGATCGTCTTCGAGGCCAAGAGCGCCAAGCTGTCGAAGAACGAGGCGCTCGCCGAACTCGACGCGGCGATGGAGACGCGCGCCGCCGACTACGCGGTGCTCGTCGTCTCCTCCGAGGGCAAGCTGCCCGCGCGCACGCACCCGCTGCGCGAGTTCAACGGCGACAAGCTGTTCGTGACGTTCGATCCCGACGACGGCTCGACGCTCGCGCTCGAGGTGGCGTACGGCCTGGCCCGCGCCCGCGTGCTCATGGCGCGCGCCGCGGACGGCGGCCTGGACCTCGCCGCGCTGCACGCCGAGGTCGAGCGCGCGCAGGGCGCGATGGAGGACGTGCGCCGCATCAAGTCCCAGCTGACGAACGCCACGACCGGGATCGAGGAGGCGCGGCGGATCGTCGACGCGATGGCCGCCAACGTGCGCGGCCATCTGGCGACGATCGAGGGGCTGCTGGCCGACGCCGACAACCTGCCCGACGCCTGAGGTCCGCCCGCGCGGCGCCTGGGTAGCGTCTTGGGGGTGACCGAGGCCGTGATCTTCGATTGCGACGGCGTGCTCGTCGACACCGAGCTGATCTCCAACACCGTGCTCGCCGGGCTGCTGAGCGAGGCGGGGCTGCCGACGACGCTCGAGCTGTGCCTGCGCGACTACCGCGGCCGGTCGCTGACGTCGGTCATGGCGCTCGCCGAGCGCCGTCACGGCGCCGCGCTGCCGGCCGACATCCCCGAGCGCTACTACGACGAGGTCGAGGCGCGGTTCGCGGTCGCGCTGCAGCCGATCGCCGGCGTCGTCGAGGCGCTCGCCGCGATCGACCTGCCGATGTGCGTGGCGTCCTCGGGGCCGCACCGCAAGATGGCGGTGACGCTGCGGGCGACCGGCTTGTGGGAGCGCTTCGCGGGCGCGATCTTCAGCGCGACCGAGGTCGCGCACGGCAAGCCGGCGCCGGACCTCTTCCTGCACGCCGCGCACGCGATGGGGTTCGATCCGGCGAGCACGGCCGTCGTCGAGGACAGCGTGCCCGGCGTGCGGGCGGCGCGGGCGGCGGGCATGCGGGCGCTGGCCTACGCGGGCGACGTGGACCCGGGTGCGGCAGCTCTCGCCGACGCGGGCGGTGAGGTGTTCGGCGACATGGCGCAGCTTCCGGGCCTGCTGGGCTGCGCCGCGGTGCACGGCGCGTGAGCGCGAGCATCGCCCGCAACGTCGTGATCTCGGGCCGGGTGCAGGGCGTCTTCTTTCGCGACACGATGCGCCGCCGGGCGCGCAGCCGCGGCGTCAGCGGCTGGGTCAGCAACCGCCCCGACGGCACCGTGCGGGCGCATCTCGAGGGCCCGCCGGATGCGGTCGCCGAGATCGTGCTGTGGTGTCGCACCGGTCCGCGCGGCGCGGAGGTCGAAGAGCTCGAGGTGACGGTCGCCGATCCCGAGGGCGCGGACGGCTTCGTCGTGCGCTGAGCGACGCGGGAGGGGTGAGCCCGCTCCCCCCGCACGGGGGAGGACGGCCCAGCCCGCGCCACGGATGCTCCATCGCGACCCGCCGGCGCCTGGCCGGCTTCCGCGAAAAGGAGCAGCCCCATGCATTCGATGTCCCTCCGCCCCGCTCGTCTCGTGTCGCGCCGACGCGCACTGGCCGCGCTGGCCGCCCTCGGCGCCTGCGCCGCTGCTGCGGTGGCGCCGCCGCCGGCGAGCGCCGCGCTTCCCTACGGGCCGTACACCTGCAAGTCGGGCTTCGTGTGGCGCGCCGCGTTCAACGGCGACGGGGTCTGCGTCACGCCCGCCAACCGCGACCAGGTCACGCGGGAGACCAACGACTCATGGCGCTACACCCTCTCCAACGGCTACTGCGTTTCGGGCTACGTCTGGCGCGAGACGCGGCCGCAGGACCACGTCTGCGTCTCCAACTACCCGCCGCCACCGGGCCAACTGGCGCCGCGCGATCGCGAGCGCTCCAACAACAGCCAGGCCGTGTTCAGGCTGCAGGATCCGACCGAGACGCCGTTCGGCGGCGTCGGCAGCTGGACGAGCGGCACGGACTCCTTCTACGCCTACCACAACGCGTCGGGCGGGGGCATGACGCCGTACGGCCAGGTGAGCTTCTTCTACCTGTACCCGAGCACGACCGGCCTGCGTGGTCCGTACTCCATGTACTCGCTGACGGCGAACGCCAGCGGCTACGTCAACGGCTACATCGGCGCCATCGGCTGCGACCGCGCCTCGACCTACCGGGCGACGATCGTCGCGCTCAACAAGGGCACGGGTCTCGTCACGAAGGTGGGCTACTCGGAGGGCCCGCGCCGCTGCGGCTAGCGACGGCGGGATGCTGTGAGGGCGGGCCGGCTCAGCGGACTTCGGCCGGCTCGTCCTTGCCCTGCAGGCGCTCGCGGCCGCGCTGGACGGCGGCGATGAACTTCGAGAGGTTGACCTCGAGGGTGTTGAGGATCTCGTCGGCGTAGTCCTCGGCGCCGAGCCGGATCTCGCGCTCGCGGGCGCGGGCGTCCTCGATGATGTCCTCGGCGGCGCGCTGGGCCTGCTTGGTGACC
>JAUXSD010000286.1 GCA_030681525.1 Solirubrobacteraceae bacterium | reverse complement strand
ACCCGCTCGAGCTGCTCCACGAGCAGCGCCGCCGTCACGTCGGACATGAGAAACGACGAGCCGGTGTCGACCCACGTGTACTTGTCGACCTCGCCGCGCGCGAAGCGCTGGCGGTCGGTGCCCTTCTCCTGCAGGATCTCGGCGCGCTGCGCCCAGCGCTCATCGTTGACGAGTAGGGCGCCGCCCTCGCCGCAGGAGACGTTCTTCGTCTCGTGGAAGGAGAGCGTGCCGAGGTCGCCGATCGCCCCCAGCGCGCGGCCGTCGAGCGTCGCGCCGATGCACTGCGCGGCGTCCTCGACGAGCATCAGCCCGTGACCCCGGCACAGCTCGCCGAGCGCCACCATGTCGCAGGCGACGCCGCCGTAGTGCACCGCCACGACGACCCGCGTGCGCCCGGTGATCGCGTCCGCGGCGCGCGCGGGGTCGAGGTTCAGCGTGTCGGCGTCGACGTCGACGAACACCGGCGTGGCGCCGCGCAGGACGAACGCGTTGGCGGTCGAGGGGAACGTGAACGACGGCATGACCACCTCGTCGCCCGGGCCGACCTCCGCGAGCAGCGCGGTCATCTCCAGCGCCCCGGTGCACGAGTGCGTCATGAGCACGCTCGGCGCCCCGGTCAGCTCGCGGATGAGCGCCTGGCAGTGCGCGCCGGCGGGGCCGTTGCCGCCGGTCCAGCCGCCCTCGAGCGCCGCGGAGATCCGGGCGTTCTCCCCGCCGGTGCGCAGCGGGCGGTTGAACGGCAGCGCGGTCATGCGGGCGCCGCCGCCCCGCGCAGGACGTAGAGGTGCTCGCGGCCGCCGGGCACGGGGGCCTGGAACGTGATCGCGTCGCCGAAGCCGCCGCGCAGGAGCGCTCCCAGCGAATCGGCGTCGAAGCGCTGCGCCTGCGCCCCCTCGGCCGTCGCGGCGGCGCGGGCGCCGAGGCGCGCGACGAAGCCCAGCGGGCTGGAGGCGAGGTTGCGCACGGGCTCGGCGATGATCACCGATGCGCGGGCCGCGGCGCGCATGCGGCGCACCATCGCGTCGGCCGCCGGGAGGAACTGGTAGAGGCTCGCCTGCATGACCACGACGTCGGCGACCGGCAGCTCGGCGGTGGCGACGTCGGCCCGGCGGGCATCGACCCCGCGCCGGCGCAGGCGCGCGACGAAGCGCTCGCTGGCTTCCAGCGCGACGTAGGAGCCGATCCGGCCGCGCAGCTCGCGCTCGTACAGCCGCGCCGGCCCGCAGCACAGCTCGAGCACGCTCGCGCCGTCGGGCACGTGCGCGGCGACGGCCGCGTCGCGCGCCGCGTAGTAGCGTCCGTACAGAACGCGCATCGCGAGGCCGTAGCCCCACGCGCTGCGGTAGACGAGGCTCTCGGACAGAGCGCGAGAATAGCCACAGCAGGGCAGGCCAGCGTGACCGAGATCAGCGTCGTCATCCCCGTCTACAACTGCGCGGGCTGCCTGCGGGCCCTGCACGAGCGCCTGACCGCCACGCTGTCGGCGCTCACGGCCGACTACGAGATCGTGCTCGTCGACGACCGCTCGCGCGACGGCGCGTGGGAGATCCTGACCACGCTCGCAGGCAGCGATCCCCGCCTGCGCGTCGTGCGGCTGAGCCGCAACTTCGGACAGCACGCGGCGATCACCGCCGGGCTGACGCGCTCGCGCGGCGCCTGGACGGTCGTCATGGACTGCGACCTGCAGGAGCCCCCGGAGGAGATCGCGCGCCTGTACGCCAAGGCGCAGGAGGGCTACGACATCGTGCGGGCGACGCGCGAGGGCCGCCGCCATTCGGCGTTTCGGCGCATGTCCGCGACGCTGTACCGGCGCATGCTGTCCGAGCGCGAGGGCGGTGATATCGAGTTCTCGACGCTGTCGATCATCTCGCGCAAGGTCGTCGACGCGTTCCTGGAGCTGCGCGATCGCGACCGCGAGTACCAGCTCGTGCTCGACTGGCTGGGCTTCAGCCAGGCGACGATCAGCTTCGCCCACGCCGAGCGCGAGGGCGACGCGCCCAGCGCCTACGGGCTGCGCGAGCTCGTGCGCGTCGCGCTGGACGGGATGTTCTTCCGCACGACCGTGCTGCTGCGCTGGATCGTGCTGCTCGGCTTCGTCGTCGCGCTGCTCGGCGGCCTGCTCGGGCTGTACGCGATCTACTCGCGCTACGTCGAGGACACGCCGCCCGGCTACACGAGCATCGTCGTCCTGCTCGTCCTGCTGAGCGGCTTCATCATCATCTCGCTCGGCGTCGTCGGGCTGTACGTCGGGCGCATCTTCGACCAGGTCAAGGGCCGTCCGCTGTTCGTCGTCGACGAGCAGATCGACGGCGACGCGCCGCCGCGCCGCTGATGGACGACGCCCTCGAGCGCTTCACGTTCGACGTCGAGGAGCGCCACTGGTGGTACCGCGGCCGGCGCGCGGTGCTCGATGCCGTGCTCGACGGGCTCGATCCGCTGCCGACCGCCGGCGGCGCGGGCGAGGCGCGGATCCTCGACGCCGGCTGCGGATCGGGGCGCAACATGGCGCTGCTGGCGCGGCGCGGCGCGGTGTCCGGGATCGAGCTCGCGTCGCAGTCGCTGGAGGTGGCGCAGGCGCGCGGCCTCGGTCCCGTGCTGCCGGGCTCGCTGGACGATCCGCTCCCGTTCGGCGACGACAGCTTCGATCTCGCCGTCGCGCTCGACGTGCTCGAGCACGTCGCCGACGACGGCGCCGCCCTGCGCGAGCTGGCGCGCGTCGTGGCGCCCGGCGGCCGGCTGCTCGTGACCGTGCCGCAGTACGGCTGGCTGTGGGGCGAGCACGACGTCCTGGCCCACCATCACCGCCGCTACACGCGGCGCACGCTGCTGGGCCGCGCGGCAGACGCCGGCTTGCAGCCCGAGCGGGTGACCGCGTTCAACGCGATCCTGCTGGCGCCGATCGCGCTGGCCCGGCTCGTGCAGCGCGCGCGCCGCCGCGCCCAGCCGGCCTCGGACCTCGCCCGCACCCCGCATGGCGCGGTGAACGCAGCGCTCGAGCGGCTCCTGCGCGCCGAGGCCGCGCTGCTGCGGCGCGGGCGCGACCTGCCGGCCGGCGTGTCGCTGCTGGCGGTCCTGCGGCGCGAGCGAGACGCCGACTGAGGCGCGCCGCGGCGCGGCGACCGTCTACTCGGCGAAGCGCAGCCGGATCCGCTCGGGACCGGGCAGGACGACGGTGAGCGCGCCATCGGTCCCGGGTTCGTCGGTCGGCAGGCCGCGCGCCCGCGCCGTCGCCGCCACCGCCTCGACCGAGTCGACCCGCAGGCCGATGTGCCGCAGCAGGGGCCGCTCGCCGCCGCCGGCCGACGCAGCGAGCGAGATGTACTTGTCCGCGACGTGCAGCGCCCGCGCGCGCGGCACGAACCCGGCCTCCGCGAAGGCCACGCGGGTCGCGTTGGGGTCGGCGACACGCAGGAGGACGTGGTCGACGTCGTAGTCGATCCCCCCGCCGGCGACCAGCGCGAAGCCGAGCCCGATCCCCTCCGGCCCCGCGAAGGCGGCCCGCTCGATGCGATCGCCCTCGACGACCGTCGCGGCGGGCAGCGCCGCCGCCGCGCGCTCGACGTCCGCCACGCGCAGGACCAGGCGGCCGGCCGCCGCGGCCCGCCGGGGTCCGCCGGCGGCGACCAACGACAGCGTCGCCGCGCGCTCGGCGGCGCCCAGCACCACCCGATCCGGCGTCCGATCGAGCTCGTGCAGCCCGAGATGACCGCACAGGAAGCGGGCCATCGCCCCGCGGTCGGACACCGCCAGGCCGACGTCGGTGAGCGCCAACAGCTCCACTCCGGTCGCGACGTGGTGCACCGGCATCGGTCCGCCCGCCCAGGACGCCTTGGGCGGGTCGATCCGCTCCAGCTCGCGCAGGAGGGCGCGGCGGCGATGGGGCGAGTCGGGTCGTCTGCGGTGGGGCGTGGCGTCCTCGCCTTCCTGGCGCGTGCGTCGCGTCAGTATTCCTCGATCCGGCGGCGCTCGCGGCGGTACTGCTCCTCGCTCATCCTTCCCGCCGCCCGCAGCTCCGTGAGCCGTTCGAGCGCCGCCACGCGCGCCGCGTCCGGCCGGGCCCCCAGCGCCTGGGACATCGCGGCGATCGCCGCGTCGCGGCTCTCCGGGCTCAGCTCGCTCAGATCCGCCGGGAGGCGTCGCGCCTGGCCGTGCTCGTCGACGTAGACGACGCGCCCGCCGGCCGCCGGCCCCGGCGACGGATCGGTCATCAGCCCGTCGAGCGTCGCGCGGCGGTCCGTGCGCCGCGCGCGCCACCGTTCCAGACGACCCCTCAAGAGCTGCACACCGGCAGGATCGTCTGGCCGCCGTGGTTGAGCAGGTCGACGTTCAGCCCGTTCAACCTGACCACGAGCTGGCGCTGCCCGCCGCAGGTCAGCGAGCCGCTCGTGTGCTGATCCAGGCCGGTCAGCACGCACGAGCCCGTGACGAACGCGGTGCACTTCGTGCCGGGCAGCCACGCCAGCCGCCGGTCGGCCGTGGCGGGCGAGGCGTCCGTGCCGAGCTCAAAGGACTCGATCGTCGGCGGATACTTCAGCTCGTTCATCACGAACGGCTTGGCCACCGAGTCGATGAACATGTAGATCCGCGGGTGGTCGAGGCCGAGGTGGTCGAACGACGGGTTCGTCGGGTGCACGCCGACGTCGAGCGACAGGGAGTGGAAGCGCACGTTCGTGAGCAGGATGGGCGCAGCCGTCTCGGTGAGCTTGATGGTCGCGTTCAGCGTGACCATCGACGAGATCGCCGAGCTCGAGCCCGACGTTCCCTGATCGTCGAAGCTCATCGACACGAGCGCCGGGTACGGCCGGTTCTGTCCACCGGCGGTGCCGCTCTGGGCCGGGTTGGACTGAAACGCGGCGTAGTTCGGCAGCGCGGTCGGCAGCCGGTCGGTGCGCCGGCACGACGAGTCGGTGTTCATGCACGCCGCCAGCCGGGTCGGGACGTTCGCCAGCGACAGGCTGGCCTGCGGGACCGTGCCCAGGTTGGCGGCGTTGAGCGTCAGGCTGCCCATCGCGGCCGCCTGGCTGACGGTCAGCCGGATCGGCAGGCCGGGCCGGACGTCGAGGTCGATGTCGGTGTCGGCCGAGGGCTTGTTGAGCAGCCCCGCGAGGGTCGTCTCGGGCTGGCCGGCGACGCCGTTGGGGAACGCGGCATCGATGGCCAGCGGGCGGCTCCGCGCCGGATCGTGGTCGAAGTGGAGGTTGACGCCTCCGAGGACCACATCGGCGTTCTGCACCCCGGTGAGGCGCAGCGCCGCGGCGGACGAGCCCGCGGCGTCGTCGACCTCGATGCGGTCGCGGAACCCCGTGTTGGAAGGGTTGGCGTTGTACTGCGCGTCGGAGACGAACGCCGGCAGCGCCCACGTGCCGTCGGACAGCGCCAGCCGTAGCTGGCCGACGGGGTCCGAGGCCCCGAGGATCAGATCGCGCACCGGCAGCGTCACCGACAGCGACGTCGGCACTTCCACGATCTCCGCCACGAGGCTGTCGGCGCCGGGCTGCACCTCCAGGCCATCCGAGTCGATCCGCACGAAGCTGACCGGCGCGCTGGCCTCGATCAGCATCCGGGAGTCCTCGATGTGCACCAGCGCCTCCGACGGCAGCTGCTGCAGCAGGACGGTGGCGGTGTCGACATCGGCACCCGTGACCAGTCGGCGCGTGAACGTCGCGTCGCCCGGCTGGCTCGTGGTGAGGTTGGCGAAGATGTCGGAGTCCGCGTTGGCCCGGACGGTCGCCTCGTCGGGCGACATCTCGTATTGGACCCGCACCTCGCTCGGGTCGACCCGCTCGGCGACCGTGCCGTCGAACAGGCCGGCGGTCAGCGCGATGCGGTGGCCGCGATCCTCCTGTGAGACCTCGAGGTCGAACTGGCTCGGTGACTCGTGCAACGGCCCGAGCGGTGCGCTCAGACGGAAGGTCCCCGGTGTCCCCGGCGCCTCGCCGTTGCGGGCGTCGTACCCCACCGCGAGATGCGTTCGCGGGATGACCTGCTGGGTGGCGTCGGTCACCACGGCTTCGACCGCCACCTGAAGTGCGGCGGTCTCGCCGGGCGCGCGCTCGACGAGGACCCCGAGGGTGCCGGCGGCGTCGATCGTGATCGTGCCGAACAGATCGGTGGCGGGATCGTCGTCGACGTCGAGCGGCGTGCACACGCCGACGGTGGCGGGGAAGGTTCGCGCCACCGGCGTGGTGTTCGGCTCGCCCCAGCGGGTGTGGAAGTTCAGCGTCGCGGCGGCGACGGGCGACTCGCCCGTCCAGCTCAGCGGCAGGTCGTTGGCGCCGCCGAAGTCGAAGCTGAGGTCGGGACCGCCGTTGCCGTTGTCGTTGCGCAGCGCCCATGTCGTGCCCCGCTTCGTGCCGACCGTGTCGTCGCCGTCGCCGTCCCAGTCGCCGACGACGGGATAGCTGCCGCTGCCCTGCCAGAAGGAGAACGGCGCGATCGCCGGGCCGCTGCCCTCGGGCAGGGTGTTGCTCAGAGTCCAGGTCCCGGTGGCGAGGGTGTAGGTGCCGATGCCGTCGGTGCCGTCGCCGTCCCAGTCGCCCGCGACCGGGACGGTGGCCGGCCAGGTCCCCGCGCCGAAGCTGTGCACGAACGTGGTCGGCGTGCCGCACACGGCGTAGCGAAACTCCCACGTGCCGTTGCGGTAGACGGCGACGTCGTCGATCCCGTCGCCGTTCCAGTCCCCGGCGACGGGGAAGCCGCGCGGATCGCCGAACGAGAACGTGATGTCCGCGCCGCCCGTGCTGTTGGCGTTGCGCAGCTTGAACGTGCCGGCCTCGAACGTGCCCGGGGTGCGCGAGCCGTTGCCGTCCCAGTCGCCCATGATCGGCGCGAGCGGCTTCGCGCCGTACGTGAACGTGGTGCTCGCGGGGCCCGTCGTGAGCGTGTCGCGGAGCTGCCAGCTCGTGGAGCCCGCCACGACTGCCGGGCGTGAGGCCTGCGCCGACGCCGTCCCGGCGAATGTCAGCGTCAGCATCAGGGCGGCCGCAACGAGCACTCCGCCACGCCAGACGATTCCCCTCGATCCCGGCATCGCGCGACCATACCGCCGGCGCCCGCGCGACGGGATTTTTCTTGGTGCGTCGCATCCTTCGTCCTGCGCCTATACGTCCGGGCCAACCGCACCCGCGCAGTCGTTCACATCCGGACACAGCCGGCGGCGGATCGGCCAAGTACCCTCGATGCGAATGCATGCCGTCGCCACCGCCGAGCTCGCCCCGCGCACCTACGCCGACGACGAGGCGCTGCTCGGCGGCGTCCTCGACGAGGTCATCTGCGCGGTCGAGGGCCCGGAGGCGCTGGACCTGCACCGCCAGGCGATCGACCTCGGCGAGCGCTCGCGCAGCGGCGAGAGCGCCGCCGCCGAGCAGCTCGCGCAGCTCGTCGCGGGCCTCGAGCTGCCCCAGATCGTGCTGCTCATCCGGATGCTGACGCGCTGGTTTCAGCTCATGAACCTCGCCGAGGACCTCGACCGGGTGCGCCGCATCCGCAAGCTCGACGCCCAGCCCGGCCCGCGGCGCGGCTCGCTGCACGCCGCGGTCGCGCAGATCGCCGCCGACGGCACGAGCGCCGAGGAGCTGCACGCGACGCTCGCCGCGGCGGAGGTGCGCCTCGTGCTCACCGCCCACCCGACCGAGGCCCGGCGCTACACGACCGTCAGCAAGCTCGGGCGCATCTTCGCCCTGCTGCGCGAGCTCGACGAGCGCCGCCCGGGCCACGGCCAGCAGGCGCAGATCCGCCGCCAGATCGCCGCCGCCGTGCAGGAGATGTGGGGCTCCGACGAATTGCGCGCGGTGACCACGACCGTGCTCGACGAGGTCCGCGCCGGGCTCATCTACTTCAGCTCGACGCTCACCGACGTCGTGCCCGAGGTCTACCGCGACCTCGAGGCGACGATCCGCGAGACCTTCCCGGACTCCGACCTGCCGGTCCCGCCCCTGCTGAGCTTCGGCTCGTGGATCGGCGGCGACCGCGACGGCAACCCCAACGTCACGCCGCAGATGACCGCGTCGGCGCTGGCGCTCATGAAGAGCGCGTGCCTGAGCCATCACGAGGCGGCGATCAGAGCGCTCGGCAGCCGGATCACGTTCTCGGCGCGCGTCGCCGGCGAGCCCCAGCCGCTGCGCGCTCTGCTCGAGGGCCTCGAGGAACGCTTCCCCGACGTCGCCGCGCTGGCCCGCGAGCGCAGCCCCGAGGAGCCCTACCGCCGGCTGTGCAAGCTGCTCGCGGCACGCCTGCGAGCGACGCGCAAGGGCTGGGAGGGCGGATACGGCCGTCCCGACGAGCTGCTCGTCGACCTGCGCACGACCGAACGGGCGCTGCGCGAGCAGAACGCGGCGTTCGTCGCCGAGGACGCGCTGCGCGACATCATCCGCCAGGTCGAGGTGTTCGGCTTCCACTTCGCCCTGCTCGACGTGCGCGAGAACTCGGCGGTGCACCGTGCCGCGATCGACGAGATCCTCGAGGTGCTCGGCGTACAGAAGGGCTACGCGCAGCTGGGCGAGCAGGACCGGATGGCGATCCTCGCCCGCGAGATCGACGACCGCCGGCCCCTGATACCACTGGACATCGGCGGCTTCAGCGCCGCCACGCGCGAGGTCGTGCAGACGTTCCGCACGCTGTATGACCTGCTGCACGGCGAGCACCCCGGCACGATCGACTCCTACGTCATCTCCAACACGACGTGCCCGTCGGACCTGCTCGAGGTGCTGCTGCTCATGAAGGAGGTCGGGCTCGCCCGCGCCGGCGGCCGCGACGCCCAGCTGCGGATCGTGCCGCTGTTCGAGTCCGGCGAGACGCTGGCGCGCTCCGGCGAGACGATCCGCACGCTGCTCGAGACGCCGGTGTACCGCGCCGCGCTCGACGCCGTCGGCGAGCAGGAGGTGATGGTCGGCTACTCGGACTCCAACAAGGACGTCGGCTACACCGCGTCGGGCTGGCACGTCTACCGCGCGCAGCTGGAGATGGCCGCCGTCCTGCGCGAGCACGGCGTCAGGTGGCAGTTCTTCCACGGCCGCGGCGGCGCGGTCGGCCGCGGCGGGGGCCCGAGCTACACCGCGGTGCGCGCGCAGCCGTCGGGCACGGTCGCCGGACGCCTGAAGGTCACCGAGCAGGGCGAGATGCTGTCGGCGAAGTTCTCCTTGAGCGAGATCGCCCACCGCGAGCTCGAGCTGACGACGAGCGCCGCGCTCGTCACGACGCTCGACCGCTCCGCGACCGAGCAGCCCGAGCGCCAGGAGCGTTTCGAGGCCGTCGTGGCCGACATGGCCGAGGTCTCGACCGCCGCCTACCGCGACCTCGTCTACGACGACCCCGACTTCGCCGACTTCTTCCACGCGGCCACCCCGGTGCGCGAGGTCTCGCGCCTGCGGCTCGGCTCGCGGCCGGCGCGGCGCAAGGCGACCGCGCGGATCGAGGACTTCCGCGCGATCCCCTGGGTCTTCTCGTGGACGCAGTCGCGCGCGGTCCTGCCCGCCTGGTTCGGCCTCGGCACGGCGCTCGCGCATGCGCGCGAGCGCCACGGCGTCGAGCTGCTGCGCGAGATGGAGGCCGAGTGGCCGTACTTCGCGGCGCTGATCTCCAACGCCGAGATGGCGTGCGTCAAGGCCGACCTCGACATCGCCCGCCGCTACGCCGAGCTGTGCGTCTCCGAGGAGATCCGCCACCGCATCTGGGGCACGATCGAAGAGGAGTTCGAGCGCACGGTGCGCGAGATCGGCGCCGTGCGCGACGAGGAGCGGCTGCTGGACCGCGAGCCGATCCTGCAGCGCGCGATCGCGCGCCGCAACCCGTTCATCGATCCGCTCTCGTTCATCCAGCTCGAGCTGCTGCGCCGCCTGCGCGCGCCCGGCGGCGACCCCGACGATCCCGAGCTCGTACGGGCCAGCCTGCTCGCCATCAACGGCATCGCGGGCGGGCTGCGCAACACCGGATGACCGCCGGCGGCACGACGCGTGTCTACGTCAGCGGGCATCGCAACCCCGACACGGACTCGATCGCGGCGGCGATCGGCTACGCCGACCTGAAGAACCGCCTCGACGACGGCGCCACCGAGTACGTGCCGGTGCGCCTCGGCTCGGTCAACGCGCAGACCGAGTGGCTGCTGCAGCGCAGCGGCGCGCCGCTGCCGCGCCACCTCCCCCACGCCTACCTGCGCGTGCGCGACGTCATGCGCACGCAGTTTCCGATCGCCCGGCGCGGCGACCCCGTCCGCAGCGTCGGCCTGCTCATGGCCTCGGAGGGCATGGACCTCGTGCCGGTCGTCGACGGCGAGGGCGTGCTGACCGGGCTGCTGACCGAGCGCGGCCTGGCGCGGCGCTACATCCGCGAGTCGCGCGAGGCATCGCGCCTGGACGTGCCGACGCCGGTCGGCTCGATCGTCGAGGTCCTCGGCGGCGAGCTACACGTCGGCGACGCCGACGTCGAGGTCGAGGGCCGCGTCTGGGTGCAGGCGATGCACTCCACGGCGAACAGCCGGGTGCAGCCCGGCGACGTCGTCGTCATCGGCGACCGCCCGAACGCCACCGAGAGCGCGATCGAGCGCGGGATCGCCCTGCTCGTGCTCAGCAACGACACGCAGCCGACCGACGCGGTGCTCGCGCTCGCCCGCGGCCGCGGCACCTGCGTGGTGACCTCGCCGCTGGACTCCTACGTCACCTCGCGCATGATCACGCTGTCGGAGCCCTGCCGCGCGCTCGCCGAGGCCGACCCGCTGACCGTCGGCAAGGACGACCTCGTGCGCGACATCGCCGACCAGATCAAGGACGTCCACTACCGCGCGGTCGTCGCCGTCGATCGCGACGGCAGGCCGGTCGGGGTCGTCACGCGCTCGGATCTCGTCAACCCCGAACCGCGCCGCGTGCTGCTCGTCGACCACGGCGAGCGCGCGCAGAGCGTGCCGGGCATCGAGGAGGCCGAGATCGTCGAGATCCTCGACCACCACCACATCGGCTCGATCGAGACCAAGCTGCCGGTCACGGCGATCTTCGACCCCGTCGGCTCGACCTCCACGCTTGTCGTCGAGCGCTTCCGCCAGGCCGACGCCGAGCCGGCGGCGGCGACCGCGACGATGCTGCTCGGCGCGATCCTCAGCGACACCGTCCTGCTCACGTCGCCGACGACGACCGAGCGCGACCACACGGTGACGGCCTACCTCGAGGACCTGCTGTCGCTCGACGCGCAGCGGTTCGGCCGCGAGATGTTCGAGCACAGCTCCGACGTCGCCGACGTGTCGGCCTCCGACCTCGTGCGCCGCGACCTCAAGGAGTACGAGCTCGACAACGGCAAGACGCTCAGCGTGGCCCAGATCGAGACGGTCGGCCGGGCGATCTTCGACCGCTCCGAGGAGCTGCTGGCGTCAGCCGAGCGCCGCCGCGCGCGCCACGGCGACGTGCTGTTCGCGGTCATGCTCACCGACATCCTCGCCCAGCACACGCGGCTGCTCGTGACCGGCAACGAGGCGCTGGCGGAGCGGGCGTTCGACGCGCCGGTGGTCGACGGGGCGATCGAGCTCGAGGGCGTGATGAGCCGCAAGAAGCAGGTCGCGCCGGGTCTGCTGGCGGCCGCCAGCGGCTGAGCGCGCCGGCCGCGCTCATGTGACGCAGCGCGCATGCCGACAGGGAGGTGACGGGCCGCCCTGCCGACCGCCGCGAACGTGAACCTCACCCGCCGGCCCATCCTCCTTGTCTGGCTCGCCCTGGCGGCGCTCGCCGCCACGCCGGCCGGGGCATTCGCCGGCGCGGACGAGAGCACGTCGTTTCAGGTCAACGCCGGCCACACCGGCTTTCTGGCCGGCGGCTCGCTCGAGCGCCCGCCCCTGCGCGAGCGCTGGTCGCGCGCGCTCGGTGACAGCACCTCGTTTGCGCTCGTCGCCGGCGGCCGCGTGTTCGTCGTCGCCTTCGTCGACACGATGACCAACCCCGCCCCGCAGGACGGAATCCTGTACGCGCTCGACGCCGCCAGCGGCGCGACGCTGTGGGCGCGCGCGGTCGGCCCGGAGGCGAACATCGCGTACGACGGCGGGCGCGTCTTCGTGTCCGAGCGCGAGGGCGCCGTGCGCGCGCTGGCCGCCGACAGCGGCCTGCTGCTGTGGACGCGCGCGCTGCCCGAGCCCTTCGACGACTACCCGCCGGTCGCCCTCGACGGGGTCGTCTACGTCTCGTCGGTCTGGTCCTACGGCCACATGTGGGCGCTCTCCGCGCACGACGGCTCGACGCGGTGGAGCACGCGCCAGATCGACTCCGGCATGCCGGCCGTCGACGGCAGCTACGTGTACGCGGCCGACGGTCGCGCTGCGGCGTTCTGGCGGGAGGACGGGCGGCCGGCCTGGAGCACCGGCAGCGAGTGCTTCGGCGGCCCCGGCCGCACGATCGCCGACGGCGCCCGGCTCATCGCCCCGTTCAACGGATCGTGCGGAGCGCTCGTCGACGCCGCGACCGGGCTGGACCTCGCAGCGGTGCCCCGCAGCGACGGCGCCGCGGTCGCGGGCGACACGGTCGTCGCTCGCGACGGCGGCGTGCTGCGCGCCCGCAGCGCCGGCAGCGGCGCGCCGCTGTGGGAGTTCGCCCCCGCGGGCGACCCGCTCGTCTCGCCACCGCTGATCGTCAACGAGACGGTCTACGCGGGTGCGGCGAGCGCAACGGTGTACGCCGTCGACCTGCGCACCGGCGCGGAGCTGTGGCGCGGCGCGGTCGCGGGTGGCGTCGCGCCCGCCGGCAGCGCCGGGATGGCTGCCGGCGGCGGGGCGCTCGTCGTGCCGGCCGGCGGAACGGTGACGGCGCTCGAGTCGACCCGGCTCCCGCGGCCCGGTCTCGCGCTGCGGATCGACGGCGGGCCCGACGGGCCGACGCCGTCGAGCGCGGCGACGCTGAGCTTCGGCGCCGACAACCTCTTCGCCGCCTACCGCTGCCGCCTGGACGGCGGGGCGTGGAGTCCCTGCCTCGGCGCGTCGACGCACCTCGGGCTCGCCGAGGGCCCGCACGTGTTCGAGGTGCAGTCGCTTGACCTGAGCGGCGCGGTCATCGCGCTCGCCGCCCGCGCGTGGTCGGTCGACACCACCGCCCCGGTGGCGACGATCAGCCGCGCGTCGTCGCCGATCCTCAACGTCAACCGCGCGCTGGCCTGGATCGCACTCGAACGGCGCGACAGCGAGGCGCGCCTGGAATGCCGCCTCGACGACGCTGCGTGGACGATCTGCCAGACCGGGCCATACGAGGGCGACGTCGAGTACGGCGGGCTCTCGCAGGGCCCCCACCGCCTCGACGTCCGGGCCCGCGACCCGCTCGGCAACATCCAGGCGACGCCCGCTACGCGCAGCTGGTTCGTCGACACGATCGCTCCGCGGGTGACCCTCTCGGCCGGGCCCGCCTCCCCCGGGCAGGCGACGACCTCGACCACCGCGACGTTCACGTTCTCCGCCGACGAGGCGGTGACGTTCCGCTGCTCGCTCGACAGCGCGCCGTTCGCCGACTGCAGCTCGCCGTTTCAGGCGACCGGGCTGCACCACGGTCATCACGGCTTTCGCGTGCGAGCGACCGACACCGCCGCCAACACGACGAGCGAGTTGCGCTATTGGCAGATCACCGACCCGGCGACGAGCACGACGCCGCCGGAGACGTTCCTCGTCAGCGCGCCGCCGCCGCTCACCAACGAGGGATATGCGACGTTCGCGTTCGTCTCCGACGAGCACGCGTGGTTTCACTGCCGCATCGACGCCGGGCCCTGGGAGACGTGCACGTCCTCGCACGCCATCTCCTGGCTGTCGCACGGAACCCACACGTTCGAGGTGCGCGCCCGTGACGTCGACGAGAACGTCGATCCGACGCCGGCCCGCTGGACATGGCAGATCGACACCGTGCCTCCGCACACGACCGCGCAGCTGGACCCCGGCTCGGGTCCCGCGACCGGCTACCGCTTCACGTTCACCGCCGACAAGCCCGGCTCGACGTTCGAGTGCCTGCTCGACAGGATCGGCTGGGCGGTGTGCGAATCGGGAATCCGCTACGCGGGAGTCGCGCCGGGCGAGCACGAGTTTCGGGTCCGCGCGGTCGATCCCGCCGGCAACCGCGACACCGAAGCTCCGTCGATCCTCTTCACGGTGCCGGCGCCGGAGCCGCCTCCGACGGAGCCGGAGGAGCCGCAGACGCCAACCGAGCCCGAGCAGCCTCTGAGCCCCGCGCCGCCCGAAGCGCCGGCGCAGCCCACGGCCCCGGCGCAGCCTCTGACCCCGCCCGCGCCCTCGACGCCGAGCGGCCCAGCCCCCGCGGGCGCGACGACGGGCGCCGGCGCACCGCCGGCGGCGGATCCCCCGGCGGCGTCCGC
>JAUXSD010000276.1 GCA_030681525.1 Solirubrobacteraceae bacterium | reverse complement strand
GCCCGCGGCGGCGATCCGCGCCTCGAGGTCGCGCGGCGCCGCGCGCTGGCCGGCGCGCCGGGCCAGCCGCGCGAGCAGCACGGTCATCCCGGCCAGGCGGCCGATCGGTGGCGTGACCCGGCGCGGTCGCCGCGGCACCGTCAGCAGCTCGGTGACCACCGCCGCCGCGCTGACCCCGGCGGCGGCCGCCAGCAGTACCGCGGCGCTCACGGCGAGCCGGCCATCCGGGCGATCCGCGAGACCCAGGCGAACGCGATCGCTTGGAGCATGAGCGCGGCGACGAGCATGGCCGCGGTCACGGGGTTGGAGGCGAGGCCGACGAGCAGGCCCGGCTGGGCGAGCTCGCCGAGCGCCAGTCCGGCGGCCGGCAACCCGCAGACGAGCACGGCGGTGAAGCGCGCCTGCGCCGTCACCGAGCGTGCGTCGGCGAGGACGCGTCCGCGCTGCTCCAGCGCGGCGGCGAGGTCGCGCAGCAGCGCGGCAAGGTCGCCGCCCGCCTCGCGCTGCAGCAGGACCGCGGCGACGAGCGCGTCCAGCGCCCCCTCCCCCGCCCGTCGAGCGAGCGCCTCCAGCACGTCCTCCGTGCGCTCGCCGAGCGCGAGCGCGGCGCGGACGCGGCGCATCTCCTCGCCCGCCGGCCCGGCGATGGCTCCATCGCAGGCCACCGCGCTCAGCGCGCCGCGCACGGAGTGACCGCCGCCGAGCGCGTCGGCCAGCGCGCGGGCGATCGCGGGCGCCGCGGCGGCCAGCGCCGCGGCACGGCGCCGGCGCTGGAGCCGCACCGCCGTGCGTGCCGCCCACGGCGCCGTGGCGGCGAGCGCAAGGCCGGCCCAGGCGCCCGCCACGAGCCAGCCCGCGCCGAGCAGCGCCAGCGTGCCGAGCGCCAGCAGCCGGCGGCGCTCGGGGCTTGTCGGCTCGCGACCGGAGCGCAGCACGTCGAGCACGGGCGCGCACCAGCGCCGGGCCGCCTGCACCACGCGCTCCTGCTCGGCCGCGGCAATCGCCTCCCACGCGGCGAGCAGCGCGCACGCCCCGGCGAGGCCGGCGAGCAGCACGGCGGCGCTCATCACGCCGCCCGCGGCCGCGGCTGCGCCGCCGCCAACCGGGCCGCCAGGCTCTCACCGAGCGGCGCGCGCCAGGTCGGGCGCCCGTCGCGCAGCGCATAGAGCTCGCGCGTGGCCGCCCCGCCCGCGACGCGGACGACCTCGCCGACCGCCACCACCCGCCGCGTCCCGTCCGCCATCCGCGCCTGATGGACCACGAGATCCAGGGCGCCCGCGACCTGCGCGCGGATCGCCTCGTGCGGCAGCCCGAGACCGGCCATGAGCGCCAGCGTCTCCACGCGCCGCAGCGCCTCCTCGGGCGAGCCGGCATGCACGGTCGACAGCGAGCCGTCATGGCCGCTGGACATCGCGCTGAGCATGTCCAGTGCCTCCGCGCCGCGCACCTCCCCCACGACGATCCGGTCCGGGCGCATGCGCAGGGCGTTGCGCACGAGCCGGCGCACGGTCACCTCGCCGCGGCCCTCCAGCGACGCCGGCCGGGCCTCGAGGCGGACGACGTGAGCGTGGCGCAGGCGCAGCTCGGCGGCGTCCTCGACCGTCACGATCCGCTCGCCGTCGCCGATGAACTCGGTCAGGGCGTTGAGGGTCGTCGTCTTGCCCGAGCCGGTGCCGCCGCTGATGAGCACGTTGCAGCGCGCGAGCACCGCGCACTGCAGCAGGTCGCGCAGGGGCGCGGCCCAGGTGCCGTTGGCGACGAGGTCGTCGGGACCGAACCCGCGCCTTCTGAAGCGACGGATCGTCAGCACCGAGCCGTCCAGCGCGAGTGGCGCGACGACGACGTTGACGCGCGAGCCGTCGGGCAGGCGCGCGTCGCACAGCGGCTCGGCCTCGTCGACGCGCCGCCCCAGCGGCGCCAGGATCCGCTCGATCGCGTGGCGCAGATCGGCCTCGCCGGCGAAGCTCACCCCGGTCGGCTCGATGCGCCCGCCGCGCTCCACCCAGACCTGGTCGGGACCGTTGACCATGACCTCGTCGACCGTGGGGTCGCCGAGCAGGGCCTCGAGCGGGCCGAGGCCGAACGAGCGCTCGGCGACGCGCGCGACGAGGTGCGCGCGGGCCTCGTCGTCGAGCAGGCCGGCCTCGCGATCGACGAGCGCCTCGATGCGCTCGTGCAGGTCGCCGTCGGCGCTTGCCGCCTCGAGCAGCAGGCGGTCGCGCAGAACCGCGGCGAGGCTGTCGAGGGCGTCGTCGTAGTCGGGTTCCATACTCGAGAGAGGCGTCGATGCGGGGAAGTTCGCCCCCCCGGTGCGAGTTACGGCGGCTGAGCCTCCATAACTCGCCGGCGTGGTCACGGCAGACCCGCTCCCATCCGCAGACCGGCCCGCCCGCGCTCGCGATCGCCGCTGGAGCGCGGCAGCAGCCGCAGCTCGCGGGCGAAGTCCTGGGCCGCGGCGAGGTAGACCGCCTGGCGCAGGGTGACGCGCAGCGACGCGGCGACGCGCGGGCCGGGCGCGGCGCCCTTGCCGGCCGCCGCGTCCTCGGCGGCCACCGCGCTCGCCGCGATCACCTCGACGTCCTCCAGGGCCAGCACCGCTTCACCGCTCCCGCCGCCCGACGGCTCCGGTGTCACCAGCACGTCGACCCGGCTGCCGGGGATGACGAGCTCCGGCGAGCCGAGCGCGACGATCTCCGCGACGCGCTCGCCGCGGCGCACGTCCGGCCCGGCCGGTCCGGCGTCGTCGCGCACGATCAGGCCCGCCGTGAGATCGGTGTCGGCCGGGATGTCGACCGCGGCCCGCCGGTCGAGGAACGCCCGCGGCGAGCCCGTGGTGCCGGCGGGCGCGAAGCGGCGCGGCACGCGGCGGATCGCCAGCGAGCGCGCGGCCAGCCGCTCACCGCCCGCGATCGGCTCGCGCGTCACGACGACGTCGACGAGCCCGCCGACGCGGCGCTCGAGCGCTGCTTCGCGGCCGGCGACGTTGAACGCGGCAAGCCCGCCGAGCACGAGCGCCAGGCCGCCGAGCAGCAGCGCGCGGCGACGCCGGCTCACGGCAGCGCGCCCCGCACGAGCGGCAGCTCGACGCCGATCCGGCTGCCCTGGGACGACGAAGCGGCGACCAGTCGCCCGCGGTGGCACTCGGCGATCTGCGCCGCGATCGCCAGACCGCGACCCCGTCCCCCCCGTCCACGGCCGCCTCGCGCGCGCCGGACGAGGTCGGCCAGCGGCATCGGCAGCCCGGCTCCCTCGTCCGCGACCTCGATGCACACGCGCCGCGGCCCGACGCGGCGCGCCGCGACCTCGATGCGGCCGGGGGCGTGCTCGAGCGCGTTGGCGATGAGGTTCGAGATCGCCTGGGCGAGGCGCAGACGATCGCCGACGACCATCCATCCGGGCGAGCAGTCGCCCAGCTCCACCACGCTGTCGAACGCCCCCGCGACCGCCTCCCAGCTGTCGGACTGCTCCTGCAGCAGCTCGGCGACCTCGACGAGCTCCTCACGATCGAGGATCCGCCGGCCGCTGCGCGCCGCCGCGAAGTCGTCGAGCGCCAGGCCGGCGCGGCGCAGCTCGCGGTCGAGCGCCGCGAGACGCTCGGGCGGCGCTTCGCAACGACGCTCCATCGTCGCCAGGCTCAGGCGCACCGCCGTCAGCGGACCGCGCAGCTCATGACACGCGCGCGCGACCATCTCGCGGCGCCGCCGCAGCTCGAGCGCGCAGAGCGCCGCCATCCCGAGGCCGCCCACCCCGAGTGCCCAGGAGAGGATGCTCGTGTCCATCCGCATGTACTAGGCGTGGAGCGACGCAAGTTCGCCCCCCTCGCGTCGAGGCCGGCGGCCGCTGCTATATGTGCGGCGCACTGACTTGCGCTCGGCTATACGCTCCCGTCGCTCATGCCGAGCCCGTCGACGCGTCAGGGGAACCGCGGGACACGAGCGCGCGTCGCGGCGTGCGCGGTGTGCTGCACGCTTCTGGTGGCGATCCTCGCTCCCGGCGGAGCGCCCGCGGAGCAGGCCTCGGCGCCGGCGTCGCCACAGGCCGGGACCCTCGACGTCGACGCCTACCACAGCTGCGCGCTGCTGGCGAGCGCCGCCGTGCGGTGCTGGGGTCACGAGACGAGCGGGCAGCTCGGCTACGCCGCGACGAACACGATCGGCGACGACGAGACGCCCGCGTCGGCGGGGCCGGTCGACCTCGGACCGGGCCGCACCGCCCGGGCGGTGGCCACCGGCAGCTACCACTCCTGCGCCGTGCTCGACGACGGCAGCGTGCGCTGCTGGGGCTACGGCACGAGCGGCCAGCTCGGCTACGCGAGCACGGAGACGATCGGCGACGACGAGACGCCCGGCTCGGCGGGCCCGGTCGACCTCGGCCCCGGCCGCACCGCCCGGGCGATCAGCGCCGGCAGCGTGCACACCTGCGCGGTGCTCGACGACGGCCGCGTGCGCTGCTGGGGCTACGGACAGGACGGCCGGCTCGGCACCGCGAACACGAGCACGATCGGCGACGACGAGACGCCCGGCTCGATCGCGCCGGTCGACCTCGGACCGGGCCGCACGGCGAGGGCGATCTCCGCCGGCGCGGGTCACACCTGCGCGGTGCTGGACGACGGCAGCGTGCGGTGCTGGGGCTACGGCGCCAACGGCCGGCTGGGCACCGGCGCCCGCGACAGCGTCGGCGACGACGAGACGCCCGGCTCGATCGCGCCGGTCGACCTCGGTCCCGGCCGCACCGCCACGGCCATCACCGTCGGCGAGGCGCACAGCTGCGCGGTGCTCGACGACGGCAGCGTGCGGTGCTGGGGCTATAACCGCCAGGGCCAGCTCGGGTACGGCAACGAGGAGAGCCTCGGTGACAACGAGGCGCCCGGCAGCGTCGACGCGCTCACCCTTCCCGCGCCGGCGGTGGCGATCAGCGCCGGCGATTTTCACACCTGCTCCGTGCTCGCGGGCGGTCAGGTCCGCTGCTGGGGCTACGGCCGCTACGGCCTGCTGGGCACCGCGGCCACGCGCGACATCGGCGACGACGAGTCGCCGCTCACGATCGCTGCGGTGGACGTGGGCGGCGGACGCGCTGTGACGGCGATCAGCGCCGGGTCGCTGCACACCTGTGCGCGCCTCGCGGACGGCAACGTGCGCTGCTGGGGTTACGGCGCCAACGGCCGGCTGGGCAGCTGCAGCGACGCCTCCATCGGCGACGACGAGAGCCCCGCCGCGGGCGCGACGGTGCAGCTCGAGGGCCCGGCCGCGGCCTGCCCGGCCGCCCCGCCCTCCGCCGCCGCGGTCGCCGCGCAGGCCAGGCGGCGCAGCGCCGAGACGCTGCGCTTCCGGCGCTACAACCGCTGCCTGGCGGTGGCCCAGCGGCGGGTCGGCCGCCGGCGCGCCCGCCAGGTCTGCCTCGAGCGCCACGGACGCACCCCGGGCCGCGTGATCAAGCTCAGGGGGCGGGCGCGCTCGCGGACCGCGATCGTGCTCACGTTCTCGGCGCCCGGCACCGACGGCCGGCGCGGCCCCGCCGCGCGCAGATACCTCGTCAAGCAGTCGCTGCGCCCGATGCGCACCCGGCGGGACATCGCGCGGGCGCCGGCGCTGTGCCGCGCCAGCTGCCGCTTCTCGGTGTCGCGCGTGGGCACGAGGATCATCCTCAACGTGCGAAACCTGCGGCCCCGCACGCGCTACCACTACCGGATCGCGGCGTACGACAACGTCACCGGGCGGCCGGGCCGCTCGCGGGGGATCAGCCTCCGCACGCCCTGACCCCGGCGCGGGCCGGCGTCGGATCGCCGACGCCTGCGTCGGCGGAACGTCGGCCGGGTGCGGGCCGGGAGGCGTAGCGGGTGCGGCACGCCGCGTCGGATGATGCGCGCACCACGACCCCCGACGAGGAGGACCGCACCATGACCGAGTCACAGCAGTCCGAGCGCGGATGGTTCAGCGCCTGGCGCGAGCAGCGCCGCGCCCGGCGCCGGCAGCTCATCGAGAGCCGGCTGCCCCACCACGAGCGCGGCGGCGAGTCCGGCCGCTTCGGTCCCCACAGGCGCAGCGCACCGTTCACCTACGGCGCCGGCGGCGGTTGGGCGGCGACTGCGGCGGCGGCGATGGCGGCGGCGGCTGCTGACGCCGGCGCTCAGGCGGTGAGGCGCAGCTGCGTGACAGCGGCCGCACCCGCCGTCGGCGCATCGACGAGCCGGTAGCCCACGCCCCACACGTTGATGACGAAACGGTCGCCGTGGGCGCCGAGCTTGTGGCGCAGCCGGCACGCGTGCGAGTCCAGCGTCCGCGTCGACCCGATCGAGCGGTAGCCCCAGATCGTGCGCAGCAGCTCCTCCTTGGTGAAGACCCGGCTCGGATCCGAGACGAGCGTGCGCAGGAGGGCGAACTCCTTCTGCGACAGCGCGACACGGTCGCCGTGCAGCGTGACCTCGCGCGACGGCGGGTCGACCTCCAGCGGCCCGGCCCGCAGCCGGCCACGCGCCGTGCGGCGATCCGAGCGGCGCAGCAGCGCGGCGACGCGCCCGCGCAGCTCCGGATAGGAGAACGGCTTGCAGACGTAGTCGTCGGCGCCGCGATCGAAGCCGCGGACGCGGTCGAGCTCCGTCGCGCGGCCGCTGATGACCATGAGCGGCATGTCGGGGTTGACCCGGCTCGCGACGCCGTCGGCGCTGCGCACGCGGCGCAGCAGGTCCAAGCCGCTGCCGTCGGGCAGGCCGACGTCGACGAGCGCGATGTCGGGGAACTTGCGCTCGAGCAGGCTCAGCCCGATCGATGCGCAGTCGGCGACGAGGATGTCGTAGCCGTCGGCGGAGAGGTTGTCGGCGAGGAACGTGCGCGTCGCGCCGTCGTCCTCGACCAGCAGGATCGTGGAGGCGTCGTCGTTCATACCTGTCTGAGTCACGGGAGGGCTGAAATTCGCCCCCGCCGGTGGATCTGCGCGGGTTATGGCGCCCTCGCGATGCGCCGGTCGCGTGGGTCCTCGCGATTTCGTCCCGCATATGGACACAATCGTGAGGACCCCCCGCCGCGCGGCGGCCGCACCGGCGGCGGGAGGCCCACCGAGGCACGCCCGGCGGTCGGGGTGCAAGTTCGCGTGCACCCGGCCTCGGGGGCAGGAGTCGCGCCTACGATGCCGACGCGTCATGGACGAGACACAGCGACGCGGCAACTACGACTCGGGGGAGGACTTCGTCCTGGAGTACGGGGAGCTGCGCTTCACCTTCAACGAGCGCGACTTCAGCGAGCGCTGCGAGCAGGCCGCGCTCAAGCTCGGCTTCGTGCACGGACGGCTCGGCGAGAACGAGCTCGACGATCTCGTCAACCTCTCGGTCAACGGCGAGATCCAGGCCCCCGCGTCGGCGCTCGGCGAGCACGTCAACGACTGCTGGCCGGAGCTCTGCGGCCCGTCGGACCGCTCGCTCGTGCACTGGCTGCGCCGGCTGGTCTTCCGCTCGGCGTGGCTGGACCAGCGCGTCAAGGAGGGCGAGCTGGACATCACGTTCTGCGCCGACACCCACACGTTCGGCTACGTCCAGCCCGACCGCGCCGGCGAGGCGATCGAGCTGTCCCCCGAGCCCTCCTGGGATCGGGTCGCCTACGTGCCGCGCTGACCCGTTTTCCTGGGAGCCGTCCGGTCGCTGCGCAAGCATGTCCCGCCCGTGCGCACGCGCTCGATCCAGCCCGGTGACCTCATCCTCGTCAACAAGCGCGGGCGCATCTTCCACGCCACGGTGCGCGGCGTGGCGGCCGGCGGCGGATTCGAGGTCGCGCCCATCGAGCGCGGCATCACCTGGCGCCACGTGAAGGCGTCCGAGATCAGCGAGCACTGGGCCCGCACCGGCGTGCGCCGCGAAGGGCGCCCGCCGGCGGGCCAGCTCGGCTTCGACGAGCTCGGCGCCTGACGGGGGTCAGCCGGCGAGGGCCGCGGCGCGCGCCTCGGCGATCGCCTCGGCGCCCTTGGCCCCGACGAGCAGCTCGGCGCGCAGCGTGCCGCTGGCGGGCAGGTCGAGCGCCGGGATGCGGCCGGCCGCGGCGAGCCCGGCGTCCAGCGCGATGACGGTCGTCTCGCCGCCGAGCGGCGCCGCCACGGTGGCGACGATCGTCAGCGAGCCGCCGTCGATGATGTTGCGCGCCGCGGCCAGGACGCGGCGGGCATGGGCGGCCGGGATGTGCTCGAGCGTGTCGATGAGGATCACGGCGTGGCCGCCCCGGGCGGCCACGCGGCGGCCGGTCTCGACGGCGCGCTCGATCGCCTGCGCCTGCGCGTCGGGCGCGGTGCTGAGGCCGAGCTCGACGACCGGCTGCAGCTCGCCGAGCTTCCAGTCGCCGATCTCCTCCGGGCGCACGCCCGCGAGCACGACGCTCACCTCGAGGTCCTTCTGGGCGCCGAGCGCGGCCGACATCCGGCGCAGCGCCTCGGTCTTGCCGGCGCGCGCGCCTCCGGTGACGGCCACGCGCGAGCCGCGGCCGAACGGCGTCAGCCACTCGATCGCCTTCAGCGTCGGGTCGGCGTCGTCGAGGGCGATCCGCTCGGTCGCCCAGCCGCAGGTGAGATCGTCGTACTTCGTTCCCTCGGCGACCTCGTCGGCCGCGCGGCCGTTGATCGTGTCGACGCGGACGAGCGACGGGTAGCGCTCGGAGCGGCGGGGGGCGCGCACGGGTCCGGAGACCTCGTCGCCTGCCACGAGCTCGCAGCGGCGCACCTGGGCGCCGGAGATGTAGACGTCGTCGTCGGAGGGCTCGGGCGGCGAGACGCGCACGAAGCCCGAGCCGTTGGGCAGCAACTCCACGGTGCCGGCCACGAGACGGTCCTCGGCGGACCCGGACCCGCCGTGATCGCCCGAGTCGCTGTCGCGGTCGGCGTCGCGGTCACGATCACGGTCGCGGTCGCGGCCGCGGCCACCGCGCTCACGGCCACCGCGCTCGCCGCGCTCACGGCCGCTGCCGCGCGACGGCGCGGGCGCCTCGGCCGCCGGAGCTTCGGCCTCCTCCGCGCCGACCTCGATCTCGCCCGGGTCGCGATCGCGGGCGCGGCCGCGGCCACGGCCCCCACGGCGCGAGCGGCGCGCGGGCTTCTCGTCGGCGTCCGTGTCGCTGTCGGCGCCGGCATCGACGTCGGCCGTCGCGACCGCGGCGTCGTCGACGGTGTCGGGCTCGTCGCCGTTGGCGCCCTGTCGCTCGACGATCGCGGCGACGAGGTCGCCCTTGCGCAGGCGGCGGAAGCCGTCGAGACCGAGCTCGGAAGCGATCTCGTGCAGGTCGGCGAGGGTGCTGGACTCCAGAGCGGAGCGAGAGATGACGGACATGGGTCCTCCAGTGATTCGTCGGTTGGCGTCCGGCCGCGTTGGACAGCGGCCGGCGACTCGTGTCCGGGAGACGTTAGCGCGGTCAGCGGCTGTGGCGGATCTCGTCGCTCAGCGCGAGCCGCGGATCGACCGCGCGCTCCCCGCGCAGCGCCGCCCGCACCGTGAGGAAGTCCGCGGCCGCGGCGACGTCGTGGACGCGCAGGATGTGCGCGCCCGCGTCCACGCCGTGGGCGATCGCGGCGAGCGTCCCGGCGCCGCGCTCGCGCGGCCCGCGGCCGGTCAGCGCCCCGACGAAGTCCTTGCGCGAGACCGCCAGCAGCAGCGGGCGGCCCAGCGCGTGCAGTTCCTCCAGGCGGCCCAGCAGCTCGATCGTCTGGGCGGGCGTTTTGGCGAAGTCCGGCCCGGGATCGAGGATGAGCTGCTCCGCGCGCACGCCGCGCGCGCACGCGAGCGCGATCCGCTCGCGTAGGAACCCGGCGACGTCGGCCGTGACGTCGTCGTAGAGGTCCGGGTCCTGCAGACGCTGCTTGGGCGCCGCCCGCGTGTGCATGAGCACGAGCGCCGCACCGGTCTCGGCGCAGACCTCGGCCAGCTCGGGGTCGCGCAGGCCGCTGACGTCGTTGACGATGACCGCGCCGGCCTCGATCGCCGCCGCCGCCACCGCCGGCTTGTAGGTGTCGACCGAGACGACCGCGCCGAGCTCGCCGCTGAGCCGCGAGACCAGCGGCACGACGCGCTCGATCTCCTCCTCGGCCGCCACCGCGGGGCGCAGCGTGATGCCCGACTCGCCGCCGACATCGAGGATGTCGGCGCCGGCCGACAGCAGCTCGCGCGCGAGATCGACGCGCGCCTCGAGATCGGGGTACGCGCCGGCGTCGGAGAAGGAGTCCGGCGAGGCGTTGACGATCCCCATCAGCCACGGCCGCGCGCCCAGCTCGAGCGTGCGACCCGCGGCGGCGACGGCGTGCGAGGGCATCGACGGACCGCTAACGGATGCGCACCGTGCGAAGCGACGTGCGCTCGTTGCCCGCGCGGTCCTTCGCGATGATCCGCAGCGGGTAGCTGCCGCCACGGCGGTAGCGATGCGAGGCGCGCACGGAGGAGGTGCCCGCCGCGCGCTTCGTGCGATCGCCCCACGTCACGACGACCGAGCGCAGACCCGTCGCGCTGCGCCCGCGGACGCCGATGTCGCGAGCGCGCACCGACAACCTGACCACACGTCCTCTGCGCCGGTAGCTCACGACGAGCGACGGCGCGCGCGCGTCGACGCGCACGGTGCGCGTGCGGGAGCGCTTGCTCTGGCCCCGTGGATCGACGGCCGTGACCTGCCAGCGGTGCGCTCCGGCGCGCAGCGGGGCCGTGAGCCCGAAGAACCTCTCCGTCGTCTCCCCCACCGGCCGGCCGTCGACGCTCACGAGGTAGCGCACCGGCCCCCAGAGGTTGAACGCGGGCTGCCAGCTCAGCCGCGGGAGCGCCGACTGGCAGCAGCGCTGCGACGTGTAGCCGGCGAAGAAGCCCGGTGGGCGGTCGAGGTAGCCGGCCACGATCCGGCGATCCTCGGGCCCGCCCTGGACCCAGGCGACGACCGCGCCGCTCGCCCGGTCGGCGGCGACGTCGAAGCCCAGCGCCGCGGCCACCGGGCCGAGCTCGGGGCGCGACAGGGTGAGCTCGGGCCCGGGCTTGAAGTCCTCGATCGAGCGCACGCGGACGTACGGCACCTCGCCCTCGCCGCCCAGCACCGCGCCGATGAGCCCGTCGTTGTTCTCGGCGATCGCCGGCACGACGGCCGGCGCCACGACGCTCGGGACGAACAGGCGCCCGCCCGCGCCGAACAGGTCGCGGTCGGTCATCGCCATCATCGGCTGGCCGCTCTGTGCGCCCGCGGTCACCGCGACCGCGACGCCGCGGCCGTTGAGGTCGATGCGCGGCGCGGCGAGCGGCTCGCCCGAGCCGTCGTCGACGGCGACCGGCGGATCGAAGCCGGTGCCGCGCTGGCGGCGCGCGAGGACCCGCGAGCCGCCGTCGGCGAAGCGCTGGCGGAAGACGACCCAGGCGTAGCTCGAGTCGTCCTCGGCGTCGATCTCGGGCAGCTCGGAGACCGTGCTGACGCGGTCCTCGAACGTCGCCGGCGTGAGGTCCTGTGGCGAGGTCGACAGGCCGCCGCCGAACATCTTGCGCGCGAAGACGTGGCCGCCCTCGCCCCACGTGACGACGCCGATGCCGTCGGCGGAGATCGCCACCCGCGAGCGACCGGTTCCGACCCCCGCCGCGCGGGCCGGGTCGACGTCGGCGGGCTGCGCGAGCACGCCCCACGCGTTCGTGCGGCGATCCAGGCGGGCGACGCGGACGTCGCCGCCCGAAGTGAAGCTCGCGAACGCGGTGCCGTTGATCGACAGGTCGACCGCCGGGTCCGAGCCGGCACCGAGCGGGACCGGCGCCGACCAGCCGGCGCCGGCTGGGCGCACGACGCCGTGGACGACCCCGCCGCTGACGAACACGACGACGAGGCGGCCGCCGTCGGCCGCGCCGACGACCACCTGCGAGCCCGGGCTCGCCAGCGGCGCGTCGATCACCTCGGGCGGCTGGAAGACGCCGCCCTCGAAGCGGGTCGCGACGATGCGGTCCACGCCGTCGACGCGCTTGACGTACGTCAGCGCGCCGGTGCCGTCGCGCGCGAGGTCGAGATCGCCGAGCGCGCGGATGTCCGCGCTCGGGCCGTCGATCGGGTCGCCGGGGAAGAAGCCGGCGTGCGCCGGCGTCGCCGCGAGCGCGGGCAGGACCGCGAGCAGCAGGGTGAGGAGTAGAGGTCGGTGCATCGGGGCGTTGGAACCGGCGAGGGGTGGCAAAGTTACGCGGTGCCGACGACGCCTTCGGCGCGGGCCTCCTGCGCCCACGCCTCCAGCTGGTCGCGCAGCCCGGCCTCGTCCCACCCCAGCTCGGCCCCCAGGGTCTCGCCCACACGCCGCGCGACGGCTCCCTCCGCGCCCAGCTCGCGGCCCGCCAGCAGGGCCAGGCGCGTGCGTCGCAGCAGCGCGTCGCCCAGCGTCTGCGCCTGCTCGAAGCGGGCGGCGAAGGCGGCCTCGGCGAGCAGGTCGGGCAGCTCGGAGACGATCGGGGCGGCGAGGTCGGCGCGCTCGCGCGCGACCGCCAGCACCTCGTGCGCGGCGTGACCGTAGCGCCCGGCCAGCGCGCCGTACGCCGCCTCGGGCACGCCGTCGACGCGGGGCAGCGAGGCGGGATCGACCGACGCGCCGAGCGGGATCTGGTGCGTGCGGCACGGCGCGTCGCGCGCCTCGCGCTCGACGAGCCGGTCGACCGCCATCTTCGCCATCCGCCGCCACGTCGTCAGCTTGCCGCCGGTGATCGTCACCATCCCGCTCGACGTCTCGTACAGCTCCGCCTTGCGCGAGATGTCGACCGACTTCTTCGGGTCGCCCGAGGTGATCAGCGGGCGCACCCCGGCGTAGGCGCCCGTCAGGTCGCCCGGCGCCAGCGACGTGCCGAAGTACTCGTTCGCCGCCGCGAGCAGGTACGTCACGTCCTCCTCCGAGGGCGGCACGTGGGGGTGCACGCCGTCGAGATCGCCCTCGTAGTCGTTGTCCGTCGTGCCCAGCAGCGTGCGCCCGAGCCACGGCAGCGCGAAGATCGAGCGCCCGCCGCCGGCCGGCACGATCGCGCCGCCGCCGACGAGCGGCAGGTCCT
>JAUXSD010000272.1 GCA_030681525.1 Solirubrobacteraceae bacterium | reverse complement strand
GGAGGCGGCCGGCGGGGCGGGCGGAGCGCGGCGCACGGCCGGGCGCGGCGGGGCCGGCGCGACCGGCTTGGCCTCGGCCTGCGCGGCGGCGCCGTTGGTCGGCAGCGGGCGCCCCTCGAGCGCGGCCTTGGCCTGGTCCTCGTCCACCGCCGACGCCGGCGCCTTGACCTTGATGCCGGCGCTGCGCAGCTTGTCGAGCACGTCCTGGGAGGACATGTCGTGGGCCTTGGCGAGCTCGTGTACGCGGACTTTTGCCATCAGGGTGAGTGTAGAAGGTCAGGGTCGACGTGCACGGCGCGGCGGAACGAGCGCGCAAAGCCTCCGCGGGCGCACGCGCGGTCGGCGCACGCGCGGTCGCAGGCGTACGCGCCCCGCCCCGGGCGGCGCTGTTCGGGATCGACTGCGACGCACCCGTCGACGAGGACGAAGCGCGTCAGGATCGACTTGTCGCGGACCTGGCCGCAGCCCACGCAGCGCCGTTGCGGCGCGGTCGCGGCTGCGCGGGCGGGCGCTACGACGCCTGCTCCACCGGCTCGTCGAGGGCGTCCTCGGACGGGACCTCGACGGGACTCTGAACCCCGCCCGCCCCGGCCTCGGCCTCGGTCGCCGGCATGACGTCGCCGGCCTGGTGGGCGAGCGCCTGATGGGAGTCCAGGCCGCAATAGCGCGAGCCGGGCAGGGCGGCGTTCGGGCAGCGGCGGCCGGTCGACATGACCGCGGCGCAGCGGCCCTGCGTCTCCTCCTCCTCGTAGCCCTGCTCCTGCTCCTCGGCGGCGAACTCCGTCTCGGACTTGATGTCGATCCGCCAGCCGGTCAGGCGGGCGGCGAGGCGGGCGTTCTGGCCCTCGCGGCCGATCGCCAGCGAGAGCTGGTCGTCGGGCACGATGACGGTGGCCTGCTTGCCGTCGTCGTCGACGAGCACCTCGCGCACGCGGGCCGGCGACAGGGCCTTGGCGACGAAGCGGGCGGGCTCGTCGTTGTAGGGGATGATGTCGATCTTCTCGCCGCGCAGCTCGGAGACGACCATCCGCACGCGCGAGCCGCGCGGGCCGACGCAGGCGCCGACGGGGTCGACGCCGTCGGCGTGCGACACGACCGCGATCTTCGAGCGGTAGCCCGGCTCGCGGGCGACGTTGGCGATCTCGACGAGGCCGTCGGCGATCTCGGGCACCTCGAGCTCGAAGAGCTTCTTGATGAGCTCGGGGTCGCGCCGCGAGACGATGATCGAGGGGCCCTTCGTCGAGGGCGAGACCTCCTTGATGACGGCCTTGACGCGCTGGGAGTGGTCGTAGCGCTCGCCGTCGACCTGCTCGGACTTGGGCAGCAGCGCCTCGACGCGCTCGCGGATCTGCACGAGCGTGTAACGGCTGTCGGACTGCTGCACGATGCCGGTGATCAGCTCGCCGACGCGGTCGCGGTACTCCTCGAACATCATGTCGCGCTCGGCCTCGCGGATGCGCTGCAGGATGACCTGCTTGGCCGTCTGCGCCGCGATCCGGCCGAAGTCGCCGGGCGTGACGTCGCGCTCGTCGATCTGGTCCTTGTACTCCTCGAACTTCGCCGGGTCGATCTCGGGATCGGTCGGCTCGACCATCTCGCCGGTCTCGGGGTCGTACGTCGTCCCCTCGTCGATCGTCTCGACGATGAGGTGCGCCTCGAGGCGCTCGGGGATGATCAGCTCGATGACGCGGAAGTCGGCGGTCTCGGGGTCGAGCTCCACGCGGGCGTACTTCGCGCTGTCGGGCTGCTTCTTGTAGGCCGACAGCAGCGCGTCCTCCAGCGCCAGCCGGAGCTTCTCGGGGGCGATGCCCTTCTCCCGGCCGAGAACGTTCATCGCATCAAGGATCTCGCGTGACATATGGCTACTCCTCGATGAGGTTGGATCGATGGATCTCGGCGTACGGGATCGCGACGAGGGTGGGCGGGTTCTGATCGACGGCGATCGTCACGGTGTCCTCCGACGCCCCGACGAGCTCCCCGGTGAACGACTTGTGTCCGTCGACGGCATCTCTCGTACGAACCCGCGCGCGGCGGCCGAGGTAGCGGTGAAAGTGCTGCGGCTTGGAGAGCGGGCGCTCGACGCCCGGCGAGGAGACCTCGAGCGCGTAGCGCTCGCGCAGCTCGGGCAGCGCATGGGTGACGCGCTCGCACAGCCCGAGCGTCACGCCGTCCGGATGGTCGATGAACACCCGCAGCGTCGAGCCTCCGACGACTTCGGCGAGCAGCACCTCGACATCGGGCTCGCTGGCGGCGAGCCGGGCCTCGATATCAGTCTGGATGGTGCTCACGTCAACCTCCTCACGACACAAAAAAAGCGGGCGAGCGCCCACTTCCGGTACGGCCTCCGGCCCGAAGCCGGAGCGAAAGCTGTCGTCCGAGGATAGCACCGGCGACCTAAGGTCTCGCCCGCGTGAGAGCCGCCGTGCGGCCCCTTGCGAGGCTATGCCGCGCGGTCGCGCGAGCGGTCGCGGTACTTGCGGTAGTCCTTGCGCTCCGGGCGCAGGCAGCAGGCCAGCGCCAGCGGCTTGCGCGCCTCGCTGTGGCGGCCGAGCTGCTGCAGCGAACGGCCCAGGCAGAACAGCGCGTAGTCGTTCGTCGGCGCGCGCTCGACGACCGCCTCGAACTCGGCGACCGCCTCGGCGTACTGCTGGGAGCCGAACAGCGCCCGGCCCAGCGCCTCGCGGATCGAGGCCTTGTCGGGCTCGAGCTCGCGGGCGCGGCGCAGCGGCACCGCGGCGGCGTGGAAGTCGTGCTCCTCGAGCAGCCGGGTTCCGTTCTGAAAGAGCTCGTAGACGTCGTCAGACGACATGCTTCGAGGATACGACGCCGTCGCCCGGACGCGACCGCACGCGACGGATCGGACGGATGGGAGGCAGCGCCCACCACGCTCGCAGCCGCCCCCGCAGCCCCAGCCCCGCGGCGAGCTCGCGGCGCAGCGCACTGCGCTGGTCGCGCGTCGGCGCGCCGTCGCCGTAGCCGTAGCGCGCGGCCGCCAGCGTCTGCACGTAGCGCTTGGCCGGCGTCCCGTCAAAGCGCGACGCGAGCCCGTCGAGCGTCATCTGCGGCGGCGCGTGGCGGCCGCTGCGCCGCAGGGCGCGATGCAGCTCGAGCAGGTCGTCGTCGACGCCGGCGTCGGGATGACCGCCCTGCCGGCGACGGCGGCGCCGCACGAGCAGGGCCACCACGATCGCGGCGACCGCGAGCGCCGCCAGGGCGCCGCCGATCACGACGACCGCGCTCGGGCCGCTGTCCTGCGCGGATGCCGCGGGCAGCGGCGCGAGGCCGGCGTCGGGGGCGCGGTCGAGCGCGCGCTCGCTGCCGCCGAAGGCGACCGTGGCGTCGTCGTCCTCGGCGGCGAGATCGGCGGACTGCGCGCGCGCAGGCGCCGCGGCCGGCGTCGGATCGCGCGCGACCCAGCCGACGCCCGGCACGAAGACCTCGACCCAGGAGTGCGCATCGACGTCGCGCACGACGTACTCGCCGCGCTCCTCGTCGCGCGCACCCGGCGAGAAGCCGCTGGCGACCCGGGCCGGGACGCCCCCCATCCGCAGCAGCAGCGCCATCGCGCCGGAGAACTGCTGGCAGTAGCCGACGCGGTCGCGCAGCAGGAACTCGGCGAGCGGCACGGGGCTCGGCCGCGGCCGCTCGCTGTAGCTGAACTCGTCGCCGGCGAGGTAGCGCTCGACGGCGCGCACGTACCCGAACGGCGTGTCGGCGCGCGCGCGCAGGCGTTGCGCGAGGGCGTAGACGCGGGCGTAGGGGGAGGCCTCGATGAACGCCGTGGCGTCGCCGCCGCCCTCCCCCAGGATCTGCGGCGGGCCGGTTTCGCCCCAGCGCGGAAAGAAGACGGCGGGCCCGCCGTCGCCGCGCGGCAGGACGCCGCGCGGAGGCTGCGGGGTCTCGCTGCCGGCTTGCCGCGGCAGGCGCAGCACCGCGTACTCGGCCTGCACGCCGGAGTAGTCGCTGCCGGCGCGGCGCAGCTGCCCGGCGGTCGGCCGCGGCGTGTAGACCACCGCGCGGTAGGCATGGCCGCGGCGCAGCGGCTCGCCGGTGGTCTCGTAGACGCCGGGCGTGAGGCTCGTCGCGTTGCGCGGGGTGTCGCGGATGCGCAGCGTGGTGCCCGCCCCCACGAACTGCGTCGTGCGCAGCGCGCGCAGCGTGACGCGGATGCGCTGCACCCAGGCGCGCTCGTAGACGAGCGTCTCCTGGCCGTCGGGCGCCTGGCGGGCGTTGTGGACCCAGCGCACGCCGTCGAAGGCGACGAGGTTGATCGCCTTCCAGTACGCGCGGTGCGGCGCAGAGACGCGCAGCACCTCGCGCCCGTCGCGCGGCCAGTCCAGCGGACCGTAGTCGTGGTTCCAGCGGTACTGCGACGTGTCGGCGGCGCTGAGCGACTGGGCGAGCTCCTCGTAGTCGAGCAGCGGCCGGTCGCCGTCGAGGCTCGGCGCGGCGACGTAGCCGGTCAGCGCCGCGACCGCGACGAGCGCGGCCGCCATGCCCGCGCTGCGGCGCTCGACGCGCTCGAGCCAGAGAAACGCCGCGAGCAGCAGGGCGAACAGCAGCCCGGCGAGGTACGGCAGGCGGATGTCGTGCTGCATGACCGGCAGCGTGTAGAGGGCGCCGAGCGCGACGGCGGCGGCGCCCGGGATCCCGAAGGCGCCCCGGCGACGCGGCGCGAACGCCAGCAGCGCGGCGAGGCCGAGCAGCGCGCACCCGCCGAGCACGATGACGATCCGCGTCCACTCGTCGGCTCCGCCGTAGGGCGTGCGGACGGTCGAGACCGCCCCGAGGCCCTGGGCGATCCCGCCGGCCAGGTCGTCCCAGCCGCGCGGGCCGAAGAACCGCAGCGCAATGCCCGACGCCGCCAGCGCGAAGACCAGCAGGACGACGCCGGCGAGCACGGTGACGGCGATCCGCACCCGCGCCGGCGGCGCGCGCCGCGCGACCGCGCTCAGCAGCCCGCCGGCGGTGGCGGCGACCAGCAGGCAGAACAGCAACGCGTCCGCCGCGGCCGGCCGCACCATCTGCGCCCACCCCAGCGCGCCGAGGCCGGCCAGCGCGACGAAGCCGATCATCCGGGCGACGTGGGCCTGCAGCAGCGCCGAGCGCTGCGGCGCCACGCGGGCGGGAGGCCGCGCGAAGGCCTGCGGCGACGGCCCCGACGGCGGCGGCCCGGCCGGCGGCGGGGCAGCCGGCGGGGGCGGGGGCGCGCTCGTCGTGCTCAAGCGGAGCTTTCCTGTCGCGCGTGTGCGCCGGCGTTGCCGCGTCCGGTCCGCCCGCTCGGTCCTGTGGCGATCCGTCCGCTGAGCGCATAGCCGTGGCAGCCGGCGACGGCGAACATCGCCCGGCGGTCGGCCAGCGTGCCGGGCACGACGAGGATCCGCGTCGCCCCGTGGGCCGGCCCGAGCGCCTGCGGCATCCGCGCGCGCATCCGCGCGCTCACGAAGACGATCGGGCCGCGACGCTGGGCGAGGCTGACGAGCGCGGGCCCGTGGCCCGCGCCGAGCAGGGCCAGGCGCGCGTGCATGTGCGGCCAGCCGACGAGCGACTCGCCGAGCTCGACCGGCCGGCGGTCGCCGGGCAGCAGCACGCTGCAGCCGCCGGCCCGCCCGAGCGCCCGGGCGAGCGAGGCGGCGGCGCGCACGGCCGCGTCGAGCGCCTCCTCGTCGGCGGCGCCGCGCGGATCGAGGACGACGACCGGGCGGCTCTCGCTGGCCGCCACGAGGAAGCGCTCCTGCGGGTCGGCGCCGCGGGCGACCGCGGGCCAGAAGATCCGTGCCGCGGACGTGCCCTCGCGCAGCGGCCGGATCCCGTCGAGCTCGATCTCGGCGCCGCCGACCGGCAGGCCATGGCGCGCGATGCGGGTCGCGTCGCCGCCGCCCGGCGCGGCCACGACCGGCTCGATACGCGGCAGGACCAGGACCTCGTCGCAGGACGGCGACGGCCGCGCGCTGACCTCGCGGGTGGCCAGGCCGAGCGGGTCGGCGACGAGCACGCGGGGCAGCGCCAGCAGCCGGCGCCCGCGGCGCCCGAAGCGCACCTCGATGCGCACGCGCCCTCCGGCTGTCCCGGCCCGCAGCGCGACGGGCGCCGCAAGCAGCGGATCGGCGATCCGCGACGGCGGCAGGCCCAGCCGTCCGGCGCTGACCTCGAGGACGACCGCCAGCGGCTCGTCCTCCATGACGCGGCGGGCGCCGAGCGTGCGCGTCACCCGCACGCCGCGCGCGCCGAGCCAGACCCAGGCGGCGCTGCCGGCGGCGATCGCCAGCAGCGTGGCGGCGGGTACCCACAGCGGCTCGGCGTCGACCGTCGCCGCGGTCAAGCCGAACGCGAGCGCGAGCATGGCGGTGACGAACGCCCGGCGCACGTGCTCAGAGCGCCGGGGTGGCCGCCACCGCGTCGGCGACGACCTGCTCGCCGGACGTCTCGTAGGCGTCGGGCGCGAGCACGATGCGGTGCGCGAGGACCGATTGGCTCATCTGCTGCACGTCGTCGGGGATCGCGTGGTCGCGCCCGGCCAGCAGCGCGTGCGCCTTGGCGGCGCGCAGCAGCAGCAGACCGGCGCGCGGGCTGGCGCCGAGCTCGACGCGCGGGTCCGCGCGCGTGTGACCGAGCAGCGAGACGATGTAGCGGCGCAGCGGCTCGGACGCGTGCACGCGGGTCGTGGCGTCCTGGGCGGTGAGCACGTCGGCCGCGTCGGCGACGGGCTCCAGGCGCGCGACGCGGTCGCCCGCCTCGTGGGCGGCCAGCATCCCGGCCTCGCCGGCGGGATCGGGATAGCCCAGCGACAGGCGCACCATGAAGCGATCGACCTGCGCCTCGGGCAGCGGGTAGGTGCCCTCGTACTCGATCGGGTTCTGCGTGGCGAGCACGAGAAACGGGCGGGCCAGCTCGTGCGTGTGGACGTCGACCGTGACGCGGCGCTCCTGCATGCACTCCAGCAGACCGGACTGGGTCTTGGGCGAGGCGCGGTTGATCTCGTCGACGAGCACGACGTTGGCGAAGATCGGGCCGGGCCGGAACTCGAAGCGGCTCTCGCGCTGGTTGAAGACGTTCGTGCCGACGACGTCGGCCGGCAGCAGATCCGAGGTGCACTGGATCCGCGCGACCTCGAGATCCAGCGAGCGCGCGAGCGCGCGAGCAAGCGTAGTCTTGCCGACGCCGGGCAGGTCCTCGATGAGCGCGTGCCCCTCCGCGAGCACGGCGACGATGAGGTGGGCGATGACGTCGGCGCGAACCTCGGCGGCCTGCGCGACGTTCGCCGCCACGCGGCGGGCGAGCACACCGGCCGACTCGAGCTCTGCGTCCGTCAGCCGCCGTGCGCTGTCCGTGCGATCCATCTTGTGGACCATCGTCGCATGCCGCGAAGCTCGTGCGCGACACTTGTGAGGCATCGGCACGCAGAAAAGATGTCTCCTGACTTCCAGGGGAGCTCGTGCGTTGCCGATAGACAGTGCATGCACGCCGTCCCCGTCCCAGCCCGAGCTCCCGCGTTGCGCCCGCCCCGCGCGGCACTGCGCCGGATGCCCGACGAGCGGCTCGCGCGGTTGGCGGCGCGCGGCAGCGAGGCGGCCTTCGCAGCGATCTTCGAGCGCCATCACCAGGCGCTGCACCGCTACTGCCACTCGATCGTCGGCAACGGCCACGATGCGTCGGACGCGCTGCAGAACACGATGCTCAAGGCCTACCGCGCCCTGGCCGGCGAGACGCGCGAGATCACCCTGAAGCCGTGGCTGTACCGGATCGCCCACAACGAGTCGATCTCGCTGCTGCGCGCCCGCCGCTCGGACTCCGACCTCGACACGGCCGCTCACCTCGGCGACCCGGCGACGGACGGGCTGATCGAGTCACGCGACCGTCTGCGCACGCTCGCCGGCGATCTGACCGAGCTGACCGAGCAGGGGCGCGGCGCGCTGCTGATGCGCGAGCTCGGCGGGCTGCAGTTCGCGGAGATCGCGGCCGCGCTGGGCACCAGCCCCGCGGCCGCCAAGCAGAGCGTCTACGAGAGCCGCTGCGTGCTGCAGGCGCTGCAGGAGGGTCGCGAGATGGACTGTGACGTCGTCCGGCGCACGCTGTCCGACGGCGACCGGCGGATGCTGCGCGGCAAGAAGCTGCGCGGCCACCTGCGCTCGTGCGCCGGCTGCCAGGACTTCGAGCGCGCGCTGCACGAGCGGCCGACCCACCTCGCGGCGCTCGCTCCGCCGCTGCCGCTGGCCGCCGCCACCGCGATGCTGTCGGGCATCCTCGGCGGCGCCGGCGCGGGCGGCGGCTTCGGCGCGGGCGGCGGGCTGATCGCCGGCCTGACCGGCGCCGCGAAGGGTGTGGCCGGCGTCTCGCTGGCGAAGGTCGCGACGGTCGCGGTCGTCGGCACGGCGATCGTCGGCGGCGGCGCGGTCGTGGTCGTGCCCGATCGCTCGAGCGCGCCGCCCGAACGTCGCGCGCAGCCGGCCGGCGCGGCCGGCGCAGCCGCTGCGGGCGGGACTCCCGCGCCCGCGGTCGTGGCCGCACCACGCATCTCGGCGGCCCACGCGCCGACCCGCGTCGCGGACGCCGCGCTCGCGCGGGCGGCCGCCTCGGCGGCGAGCCCCGCTTCCGGCCAGGCCGCGGCCCGCGGCAAGTCGAGCACCGCACCCGGCCGCTCCCAGAGCCCCGGCAACAGCGCGGCCGGCCGCGCGCGCGGTCGCGGTCCCGCGACGACGCCCGGTGCCCGGCGCGCCGAGCGCGCCGCGAACGCCCCCGGGCGCTCCGCGGAGAAGGCCGCGACGACGCGCGCCCGGTCCGAGGCGGCCGCGCGTGCCCGCGCCAAGGCCACGGAGCGGGCTCGGGCGGAGGCGAAGGCCAAGGCCGTCGCGGACGCGCTGCGGGCCCGCCGCGCAACACCCGCCGCGGACGCGCCGGGTCCCGGCGGCGCCGCGCCGCGCGCACGCCCCTGACCGCCTGGTCGAAGTAGTTCCTTACGTTCTCGCGCCGCGCGCGTTCATGCCCTGAACGCAGCATCACCGCGCCAAGGAGGCCGTCCCCATGAACCACAAGCTTTCGCGTTTCGCCGCTCTTTCCTCGATCGTCGCGCTCGGCGCGCTCGGCGCCCCCGCCGTCGCCGCCCCGCCCGCCACTTCACCGGGCGCCGCCAAGCAGGCCGCGAAGACGCCGGGTCCGAACGCCAGCCCGGCGTCCAAGGCGAAGGCCTACGGCAAGTACTGCGCCAACCAGTCCAAGAAGCACGTGGCCGGCCAGAAGGGCACGCCGTTCAGCCAGTGCGTGACCGCGATGGCGAAGGCCGCCAAGGCTGCCAAGGCTGCCGAGGCCGCGAAGGACGCCGGCACGACGGCCGCCAAGCCGTCGCCCGCCAAGGCCTGCGCGACGATGTCCAAGAAGAAGGTCGGCGAGGAGAAGAAGTCGGCGTTCAGCAAGTGCGTCGTCGCCGCGGCGAAGGTCATCGCCGCGACGACCGCCCCGTAGCCGGCAGCTCCCTCCAGGGGGCCGGCCGAACAGGCCGGCCCCACTGTGGGACGAGCGTCCAGCGCTCGTCGCGGAAGGATCCGCGGCGCGAGCTGGGCGCTCGGCTCGGTTAAGGGCTAGGCCGGCTCTGCGGCGCCCGAGCCGGCGCGCAGGTCCACAACCGCGTCGAGCACCGCGCGCGCGATCTGCGTCTTCGCGGCACGGGCGATGTGCGTCTCGCCGGCCGCGGTGATGATCGTGACCTCGTTGTCGGTGGCGTCGAAGCCGATGTCGCCGCGCGCGATGTCGTTGACGACGACCGCGTCGAGGCCCTTGCGGGCGAGCTTCTCGCGCCCGTAGTCCAGCGCCCCCTCGCCGTGCTCGGCGGCGAAGCCGACCACCGTCTGGCCGGGACGGCGCGCGGCCGCGAGACCGCTGAGGATGTCCGGCGTGCGCTCGAGCTCGACGCGCATACGCTCCTCGGAGGCCTTCTTGAGCTTGCCGGCGAAGCTGCGGGCCGGGCGGAAGTCGGCCACGGCGGCGGCCATGAGCAGCACGTCGGAGCCGGCGAAGGCGGCCGCGCAGGCGGCCTGCAGCTCGGCCGCCGTCTCGACGTCGACGTACGTCACGCGCGCGTCGCGCGGCAACGCCACGTTGGCGGCGACGACGGTGACCGCGGCGCCGAGCGCCGCCGCCTCGCTCGCCAGCGCGAAGCCCATCCGGCCCGACGAGCGGTTGCCGACGAAGCGCACGGCGTCGATCGGCTCGCGCGTGCCGCCGGCGGTGACGAGCACGCGCAGGCCGACGAGGTCGGGCCTGGGCGCCGGCGCGACCGGGCGGGTCAGCGCCTCGATCGCGTGCAGCAGCGCGGCGGGCTCGGGCAGGCGCCCCGCGCCCTCCTCGCCGTGGGAGGCCAGCCGCCCGCTGCCCGGCTCGAGCACGACGACGCCGCGGGCGCGCAGCGTCGCGACGTTGGCCTGCGTCGCCGGGTGCTCCCACATGTGGTGGTTCATCGCGGGCGCGACGAGCACCGGGCCGGTCGCGGCGAGCGCGGCGCTCGTGAGGAGGTTGTCGGCGAGGCCGGCCGCGAGCTTGGCGACGGTGTTCGCGGTGGCCGGCGCCACCACGAGGATGTCGGCGTTGCGGACGAGCTCGAGGTGGCTGAGCGGGTCGTGGTCGGGCGCCGGATCGCCGGGGAAGGCGCCGCGCGCCGGGTCGGGCTCGAACTCGCCGGTGAGGACGGGAGCGCCGGTCAGCGCGGCGAAGGACGCGGCGCCGACGAACCTCTGGCTGGCGGGCGTCTGGACGACCCGGACGGCGTGGCCCGCGGCGGTCGCCAGGCGCACGAGCTCGAGCGCCTTATAGGCGGCGATCCCACCGCTGACGCCAAGCAGGATCCGGGCCATGCACTCGGATCCGGACCGGCCTAGCGGTACTGGTACTTGATCTTGCCGGCGGCGACTTCCTCCAGCGCGATCGTGAGGTAGTTCTTCGAGCCGGTGTCGACCATCGGGGGCGGGAACTCGTCGAACGTCCCCTCGCCGAGGTTGTGGTAGTACGAGTTGATCTGGCGCGCGCGCTTGGCCGCGACGACAACGGAGGCGTAGTTCGAGTCGACGTTCTCGAGCAGGCGGTCAATGCGGGGAGAGATCATGGCTCTCAGGGTAGCGAGCGCGGGTGACGCCGGGTGGGCGCGCGGTTGCGGGCGCGGCGCGGCGTTTCGGGGCTGGCGCTGCGCGAGCTGAGGCGTCGGCGTGGTCGAACTGCGGCCCTGACGGCGTGGGTTCGTCCGGGCGGGCGCGTTCCGGCCAGGGCGGACGAAGCCCGCTTCTGCACGCAGCGGGGCGCGAAGCTCGCGGACCCGGCACAGACGCCTCTGCCGCAGCGCGTCAACAAGCGCCACCTACCCGGCCGCCGTCGTCGCCCGCACGATCTCGACGAGCTCGTCGACCGCGTCCTCCAACCGGTCGTTGACGACGACGTGGGCGAACTCGTCCTGCGCCGCCAGCTCCTGCTCGGCGGTCCGCAGGCGCGCCTCGATCTGCTCCGGCGCGTCGGTGCCGCGGCCGACGAGCCGCGCGCGCAGCGCCTCGACCGAGGGCGGCGCGATGAACACCTGCACCGCCTCGGGCATCGTCCGCCGCACCTGGCGCGCGCCCTGGACCTCGATCTCGAGCACGACCGGCGCCCCGCCCGCCGACCGCGTCTCGAGCTCCGCGCGCAGCGTTCCGTAGCGCGCGCCGGCGTAGTCGGCGTGTTCGACGAAGTGGCCGGCGGCGACGTGCTGCTCGAACTCCTCGGGCGACATGAAGTGGTAGTCCTCGTCCTGGGTCTCGCCGGTCCGCGGCCGCCGCGTCGTCGCGGAGACCGACAGCTGCAGGTCGGGCATGCGCTCGCGCAGCGAGCGGATCAGCGTGCCCTTGCCGACGCCCGACGGGCCGGTGATGACGACCGCGCGCGGCACGGGCTACCGAGCCGAGGGAGCCGCGGCTAGCGGCGCAGGAGCCGGACGAGCTCGTTGCGCTGGCGCTCCGACAGCCCGCCGATCGTCTTGCTCGGCGAGATGCGGCACTGCGTGAGGACCTTGTTGACCTTGACGCGCCCGTACTTCGGCACCGCCAGCAGCATGTCGAAGACCTTCGCGGTCAGGATGTACTCGGGCGGATCGAGCAGCAGCGTGTGGATCGACACGCGACCGCCCTTGAGGTCCTTCTTGAGCGTCGCGCGCTTCGTGCGGACGTCGTTGGCACGCCCCAGCGCGTCGAGACGCTGCGTGAGCGAGCGTTCCGGCGCCGCCGATTGCTTCGTGGCGGTGTTCTGTGACGGCGGCATCGACGGGGGCGATACTTGCATCTTCACAACGGCGCCGCAAGGACAATCACGACGAATTGCCGCAATTCAGATCGACCTCAGGTTGAGGTTCAGCCACGTTAACGTTGCTCGAACCTGATCCCGCAATTTGCAGGGATTTCAGCTCGCGAGCGATTCGCGCTCCGGCACAGGGATCGCGGAAGCTCTCGGTGCCGACGGCCACGAGGACAGCTCCCACCGAAATCAGGTCTTTTGCGTGGATCCCGTTTGCCACGCCGCCCATCCCTACGACCGGGACCGATACCCGCAACGCCACGGCGGCAACCTGCGCGAGCGCGACGCTGCGGATCGCCGGGCCTGACAGCCCACCGGTCCGGCCGCCCAGCCAGGGCGTCCCGGACGCCGGGTCCAGCGCCATCGCCCGCAGTGTGTTGATGAGCGACACGGCGTCGGCCCCGGCCTCCTCGGCGGCGGCCGCGACGGCGGCGACGTCGGCCGTGTTCGGCGTGAGCTTGACGATCAGCGGCTTGCGCGTCAGCCGCCGCACGGCCCGCACGAGCGACCCCAGCGACGCCGGGTCGGCGCCGATGTCCAAGCCGGTCTCGACGTTCGGGCACGACACGTTGAGCTCGATCGCCGCCACCTCGTCACGCGCGTCGACGGCCTCGACGAGCCGCGCGACCTCGGTCTCGGTGGAGCCCATGACGTTCGTGACGAGCGGGACCGGCAGCCGCGCGAGCTGCGGCAGGTCGTGCTCGAGGTAGCCGTCGAGTCCGCGGTTGGGCAGGCCGATCGAGTTGATCATCCCGGCCGGCGCCTCCCACAGCCGCGGCGGCGGGTTGCCGGCGCGCGGCGCGAGCGTGATCGTCTTGGAGACGAAGGCGCTGAACGGGAAGGCCTCCAGCAGCGCGTCGCCGAACGCGCGCCGCGCGGCGATCGCGTCGAACGTGCCCGAGCCGTTGATGATCGGGTGCGCGAGGCGCAGGCCGCAGAAGTCGATCATGCGGTGCACTGGTAGCTAGTGGACGGGCACGTGGCCGAGGCGGTCGGCGTCGAGCACGGGCCCGTCGACGCACAGGCGCACGTAGCCGCCCTCGGCGAGCGGCACGACGCAGCCGTAGCAGGCGCCGAAGCCGCACGCCATCCCCGCCTCCAGGGCGAGCTGCGCGGGCACGTCGCGCGCCGCGCACAGCGCCCGCACCGCCTCCAGCATGCCGGGCGGGCCGCAGGCGTAGACCACCGCGTGGTCGTCCTCGTCGAGCGCCGCGGCGAGCAGGTCGGTGACGAGCCCGTGGTGCCCGACCGAGCCGTCGTCGGTGGCCACGGTGACGTCCCCGTCGGCCATGAGCGCGGCGCCCGCCGCGTGGTGCGCGTCGCGGAAGCCCAGCACGGCGGTCGGGTCGCAGCCGTCACGCGTCAGCTCGCGGGCCCAGGCCGACAGCGGCGGCACGCCGACGCCCCCGCCCGCGAGCAGCGCGCGGCGGCCGTCGTCCGGCGCCCGGAAGCCGAGCCCGAGCGGGCCGGTCAGCCACAGCTCGTCGCCCGGGCCGAGCTGCGCGAGGCGGTGCGTGCCCGGCCCGACGTCCTCGAGCATGAAGCTCAGCCGGCCGTCGGTCGCGTCGAGAAACGAGAACGCGCGCGGCAGATACGGCCGCTCGTCGGCGCCCGCGCCCCAACCCTCGGCGGCGGCCAGCATGTAGAACTGCCCGGCCTGCGGCAGCGGCCCCTCCGGGTCGGCGGCGTGCAGGACGCGATAGGCCCCGACGTCGGCGGCGCCGCGGACCGCCACGCGCCGGCGTCCGAGCGGCGCGAGCGTCCTCATCCAACGCCCAGGCGGTCGCGGTGCAGCTCCTGCAGCGACAGGACCGCCGGCTCGCCGTTGCGCGCCGACGAGATCGCGCGGGCCGCCGCGTGCGCGCCCGACAGCGTCGTGATGCAGGGGACGCCGCGGGCGATGGCGGCGCGCCGGATCTCCCAGCCGTCGGCACGCGCGCCCGAGCCGGTCGGCGTGTTGATGACGAGGTCGACGGCGCCCGCCTCGATGCACTCCACGACGTTCGGCGAGCCCTCGCCGACCTTCTTGAGCACGCCGTCGACGCGCACGCCCATCCCGCGGATCGCCTGCGCCGTGCCGGCGGTGGCGACGATCTTGAAGCCGAGGTCCTCCAGGCGCGATGCGATGCCGTAGGCGCCGGCCTTGTCGCCGTCGGTCAGCGTGATGAAGACCGTCCCCGCCGTCGGCAGGATCGCGCCGGCCGCCGCCTGCGCCTTGGCGAACGCGGTGGGGAAGTCGCGGGCCACGCCCATGACCTCGCCGGTCGAGCGCATCTCCGGGCTGAGCAGCGCGTCCGAGCCGGTGAAGCGGTCAAACGGCAGGACCGCCTCCTTGACGCAGACGTGGTCGGTCGGCATCGCCTCGGACGGCAGCCCGAGGTCGCCGAGGCGCTCGCCGAGCATGAGCCGGCACGCCATCTTGGCCAGCGGCACGCCGATCGCCTTGGAGACGAACGGGACCGTCCGCGAGGCGCGCGGGTTGGCTTCGATGACGAACAGCCGCCCGTCGAGCGTGACGGCGTACTGGATGTTGATGAGGCCGACCGTGTTCAGGCCCAGCGCGATGCCGCGCGTGTGCGCGCGAATCTCGTCGAGCATCTCGGGGCCGAGGGAGTGCGGCGGCAGCACGCAGGCGCTGTCGCCGGAGTGGATCCCCGCCTCCTCGACGTGCTGCATGATCCCGCCGATCCAGACGCTCTCGCCGTCGCACAGCGCGTCGACGTCGACCTCGATGGCGTTCTCCAGGAAGCGGTCGAGGAAGATCTCCCGCTCGCGGCCGTTGCCGGTGCGGCGCAGGTAGTCGGCGAGATCCTCGGTCGAGTAGACGATCTCCATCGCGCGGCCGCCGAGCACGTAGCTGGGGCGCACGAGCAGCGGGAAGCCGACGGTCTGCGAAGCCGCCAGCGCCTCCTCGACGCCGTGCGCGGTGGCGTACGGCGGCGCCTTGAGGCCGAGCCGCGCGAGCAGCGCGCCGAAGCGGCCGCGGTCCTCGGCGAGGTCGATCGCGTCGACGCTCGTGCCGAGGATCGGCACCCCGGCATCCTGCAGGCCGGCGGCGAGCCTCAGCGGCGTCTGGCCGCCGAACTGCACGATGACCCCTTCGGGCTGCTCGATCTCGACGACGCCGAGCACGTCCTCGAGCGTGAGCGGCTCGAAGTACAGCCGGTCGGAGGTGTCGTAGTCCGTCGAGACGGTCTCGGGGTTGCAGTTGACCATGACCGCGTCGCGCCCGCTCGCCCGGACGGTCATCGCGGCGTGCACGCAGCAGTAGTCGAACTCGATTCCCTGGCCGATGCGGTTCGGGCCGGCGCCGAGGATGACGACGCTCGGCTGGTCGCCGCGGCGCACCTCACCGGCCGCGCCCGACCCGAAGCGCTCCCAGCTCGAGTAGTAGTACGGCGTCTCGGCGGCGAACTCGGCCGCGCAGGTGTCGACGGACTTGTACGTGCGCTCACCCTCGAACGGCGCGGCGGGGTCGGCGGCCAGCGCCGCCAGCTCGCGCAGAAACCAGAGGTCGATCTTCGTGCGCCGCTCGATCTCCTCGGCGTCCGCGCCGGCGGCGAGCGCCGCCAGCAGCACGTCGTAGCGGTCGGGACCGGGCATCTCCAACCGCGTCAGGAGCTCCTCGACCGTGCCCGTCACCGACGGGATCGAGTCCAGCTCGCGGCTGCGCATCGCCTTGGCGAAGGCCTGCTGGAACGTGCGGCCGATCGCCATGACCTCGCCGACGGACTTCATGTGCGTGCTCAGGCGCTCGTCGACGCCGGAGAACTTCTCGAAGGCGAAGCGCGGCCACTTCACGACGACGTAGTCGATCGTCGGCTCGAACGAGGCCGGCGTGCGCAGCGTGATGTCGTTGTCGATCTCCTCCAGCGCGTAGCCGACGGCCAGCCGCGCGGCGATCTTCGCGATCGGAAAGCCGGTCGCCTTCGAGGCCAGCGCCGACGACCGCGACACGCGCGGGTTCATCTCGATGACCATGATCTCCTCGGTCTCGGGATTGACCGCGAACTGCACGTTGGAGCCGCCGGTCTCGACGCCGACCGCGCGGATGACGACGAAGGCCTGGTCGCGCAGCTTCTGGCAGAGACGGTCGGTCAGCGTCTGCTGCGGCGCGACGGTGACGCTGTCGCCGGTGTGGACGCCCATCGGGTCGATGTTCTCGATCGAGCAGACGATCACGCAGTTGTCGTTGTGGTCGCGCATGACCTCGAGCTCGAACTCGCCCCAGCCGATGACCGACTCGTCGAGCAGGATCTGGCCGATCGGCGACGCGTCGAGGCCGCCGCGCACGATCGCGCGGAACTCCTCGGGCGTGCGGGCGATCCCGCCGCCGCGGCCGCCGAGCGTGTAGGCCGGGCGCACGATGATCGGCAGGCCGATGTCGATCATCGCGTCGTCGGCCTCCTGCGCCGTCGTCGCGATCGCCGAGCGCGGCATCTTCAGGCCGGCCTGCTCCATCGTCGTGCGAAACTCGTCGCGGTCCTCGGCGCGGCAGATCGCGTCGTAGCGCGCCCCGATGAGCTCGACGCCGAACTCCTCCAGCGTGCCGTCCTCGTGCAGTGCCTTGGCCAGGTTCAGCGCGGTCTGCCCGCCGAGCGTCGGCAGCAGCGCATCGGGCCGCTCGCGCTCGATGACCTGCCGGACCGGGCCGGCCAGCAGCGGCTCGACGTACGTCGCGTCGGCGAACTCCGGGTCGGTCATGATCGTGGCCGGGTTGGAGTTGACGAGCACGACCTCGTAGCCCTCCTCCTTGAGGACCTTGCAGGCCTGCACGCCGGAGTAGTCGAACTCGGCGGCCTGGCCGATGACGATCGGGCCCGAGCCGAGGATGAGGATCCGCTGGATGTCGTCGCGTCGAGGCATCAGACAGCGGCCTCGGCGATCTGGTGCAGGAAGCGGTCGAACAGGTAGAGGCTGTCGTTCGGACCGGGGCCGGCCTCGGGGTGGTACTGGACGGTGGCGCCGGCCACGTCGAGCAGCGTCAGGCCCTCGACCGTGCGGTCGTAGAGGTTGATGTGCGACAGCTGCGCGGCACCGAAGTCGGTCTCCCAGCGGACCGGCTCGTCGCCCGGGATCGTCGCCTCGCCGTCGGGCCCGAGGACCGCGAAGCCGTGGTTCTGCGACGTGATCTCGATCCTGCCGGTGACGAGGTCCTTGACCGGGTGGTTGGCACCGCGGTGGCCGAACGGCAGCTTGAACGTCTCCAGGCCGACGGCGCGGCACAGCAGCTGGTGGCCGAGGCAGATGCCGAACACCGGTTTGACCCCCACCAACTCCCGCAGCGTCTGCACCACGTTGTCCAGCGCGGCGGGGTCGCCGGGGCCGTTGGCGAGGAAGATCGCATCGGGGTCGCCCGCGAGGAGGTCCTCCGCGCTCGTCGCGCAGGGATGCAGCTCGACGACCGCGCCGCGCTCGACGAGGTGGCGCACGATCGAGAGCTTGATGCCGGTGTCGATCGCCGCGATCCGCGGCCCGTCACCGGTCCCGTGGATCGTCATCTCCGCCGGCGAGACGACGCGCGCGAAGTCCGCGCCGGCCATCGGCGGCTCGGCGCGCACGAGGTCCATCGCGTCGCCCTCCCCCAGCGCCGCCGGGAAGACGCCGCCGCGCATCGAGCCGGCCTCGCGGATGTGGCGCACGAGCGCGCGCGTGTCGACCTCGCTGATCGCCGGGATCCCGCAGTCGACGAGCCAGTCGCACCAGCCGCGCTCGGCGCCCGGCGCGTCCTCGGTGTTCATCGCCGAGCGCATGATCACCGCGCGCGCCCAGATCCGGTCGGATTCCATCGCCTCCGCCGAGACGCCGTAGTTGCCGATGTGCGGGTAGGTGAACGTGAGGATCTGACCGGCGAAGCTCGGGTCGGTGGCCGACTCCTGGTAGCCCGCCATGCCCGTCGTGAAGACGACCTCGCCGGTGGCGGCCTGCGCCGCTCCGACGGCGATGCCGTCGAAGCGGGTGCCGTCCTCGAGCAGGACGTAGGCGGTGGCGCATGAACTGTTTGGGCCTACGGTCATCGCGAGCTCTGACCTTCGGACGACGTCACGCGGGCACGCTCAGGATCGTCGAGCGCTCGCGGTAGGCCACCGCGCCGGCGGCGACCGTCAGCAGCACCCGTCCGCGCAACGTGCGGCCGGCGAAGCAGCAGTTCTCCGACCGGCTCTCGTAGCCGCTCTCCCCCACGACCCACTCGGCGTCGAGGTCGACGAGCACGAGGTTCGCGCGCTCGCCGGCGGCGATCGCGGGGACGAAGAGGTCGAGCAGGCCGAGCCCCGCCGTCAGCTTCTCGACGACGAGCTCGAGCGCCAGCGTCCCGGGCAGGACGAGGTCGGTGTAGACCGCCGAGAACGCGGTCTCCAGCCCGGTCGTGCCCATCGGCGCCTGCTCGAACGGGACGTCCTTCTCGTCGCGGGCGTGCGGCGCGTGATCGGTCGCGATGCAGTCGATCGTGCCGTCGACGAGACCTTCGATGAGCGCGCGGCGGTCCTCCTCGGCGCGCAGCGGCGGGTTCATCTTGCGCCGCGTGTCGAGCGTCCGCACGTCCTCGTCGGTCATCGTCAGGTGGTGCGGGCTGGCCTCGCACGTCACGGCCACCCCGCGCGCCTTCGCGTCGCGGATGACCTCGACCGACTCGCGGGCCGAGAGGTGCTGGATGTGGATCCGCGCGCCCTCGTAGCCGGCCAGCGCGCAGTCGCGGGCGATCATCGTCGACTCGCTCACGCTGGGGATGCCGGCGACGCCGAGCAGCGCGCTGACGACGCCCTCGTGCATCGCGCCCCGGCCCGACAGCGACGGGTCCTCCTCGTGCAGCGCCAGGACCCCGCCGCACAGGCGCTGGTACTGCAGCGCGCGGCGAAAGACGCCGGCGTTCGTCACCGGCCGGCCGTCGTCGGTGAACCCGGCGGCGCCGTGCGCGCGCAGCTCGGCCCTGTGGGTGAGCTCGGTGCCCTGCAGGTCGCGGGTGATCGCCGGCATGAAGCCGACCGGCACGCGCGCCTCGCGGGCGGCGGCGTCCAGCAGCGCGCCGAGGATCGGGGCGCTGTCGATGACCGGCGACGTGTTGGGCATCGCGATGACGGCGCAATAGCCGCCCGCCGCCGCCGACCGCGTGCCGGTCTCGAGGTCCTCCTTGTGCTCCTGGCCGGGCGTGCGCAGGTGCACGTGCGGATCGACGAACGCCGGAAACAGGTGGCGTCCGTCGCCCTCGACGATCTCGGCGTCGGGCGGCGGGTCGATGGATCCGGGCGCGCCGATCGCGGCGATCTCGCCGCCACGGACGAGGATGTCGCGGCGGCCGTCGAGGCCGGTCCGCGGGTCCAGCGCGTGGACGTCGCGCAGCAGCAGGTCGGCGGGGCGCGCGGGCGCGCTGACGAGGCGGACGCCGGAGGCGCCGTTGTGGATCGGCTCGTACATGCTCATGCCAGCTGGGGCTCGGTGGGACGGGGCGCGGTGCGCTCGTCGCGCGCGCCGGCCAGGACCTCGTAGAGCACCGCCATCCGGACGACCACCCCCGCCTTGACCTGCATCGTGATGACCGCCTGGGGCGAGTCGACCACCTCGCCGGACAGCTCGACGCCGCGGTTGACCGGGCCCGGGTGCATGAGCACCTGGTGCGGCCCCAGCCGCCGGCCGTTGATCTGGTAGTTGGCGGCGTACTCGCGCAGGCTCGGCACGAAGTTCTGGTCCATCCGCTCGTGCTGCATCCGCAGCGCGTAGACGACGTCGGCCTCGCGCAGGTCGGCGAGGTCGTAGCGCACCGCGCAGCCGAGCGCCTCGATGCCGCGCGGGATCAGCGTCGGCGGCCCGCAGACGGTGACGTGGGCGCCCATCTTGCGGAAGGCCAGGATGTTGGACCGGGCGACCCGCGAGTGCGCGACGTCGCCGACGATCCAGATGTTGCGGCCTTCCAGCGAGCCGAGCTTCTGGCGCAGCGTGTAGGCGTCCAGCAGCGCCTGGGTCGGGTGCTCGTGCTTGCCGTCGCCCGCGTTGACGATCGCCGCGGGCGTCCAGCCGGCGACGAGGGCGGCGGCGCCCGCGTACGGCGTGCGGATGACGATCGCGTCGGGCGAGTGCGCCGTCAGCGTCAGGACGGTGTCCTTGAGCGATTCGCCCTTCTCGACCGCCGAGCCGCCGGCGGAGAAGTTCACGACGTCGGCGCTCAGCCGCTTGGCGGCCAGCTCAAAGGACGACCGCGTCCGCGTCGAGGCCTCGTAGAAGAGGTTGAGCACCGTGCGGCCGCGCAGCGCCGGCACCTTCTTGATGTCGCGGTCGGAGACCTCCTCGAACGCGGCGGCGCGATCGAGGATGCGCTCCATGTCGTCGCGCGTGAGGTCGTTGATGGAGAGCAGGTGCCTCATGACAGGGGGACCTCCGGGTGGGCGAGCGATTCTGTGTCGCGGGGCCGCTCGGCGATCGTCACGGAGTCCTCGCCGTCGATCTCCATGACCGAGACGTTGACCCGCTCGCCGCGCGCCGTCGGCAGGTTCTTGCCGACGTAGTCGGGCCGCAGGGGCAGCTCACGGTGGCCGCGGTCGGCGAGCACGGCGAGCTGGACGCGCGCCGGGCGGCCGTAGTCGAAGAGCGCCTCGATCGCCGCGCGCACCGTCCGGCCGGTGTACATGACGTCGTCGACGATCACGATCGTGCGCCCGTCGATGTCGAAGTCCAGGTGCGTGGAGTGCACGACCGGCGAGCCGCCGCGCAGCGTGACGTCGTCACGGTAGAAGGCGATGTCGAGGTCGCCGAGCGGCACCTCGATGTCGTGCAGCTCGGCGAGCAGCTCCTGCAGGCGGGCGGCAAGCACGGCGCCGCGGGTGTGGATGCCGACGAGCGCGAGTTGCTCGGGCTCTCCGCCGTTCTCGACGATCTCGTGCGCGATGCGCGTGAGCTTTCGCCGCATGTCCTCGCTGTCGAGGACGACCTTGCTGCCTGGCATGTGTGTCCTTCCTGGCCTCACGGGACCGGGTTAAAGGAGGGTGGAACGCTGCCTGCGAGGGTAGCAGCGCCCCCGGCGCGATCACCTGCCGTCCAGCGTGACATCCCCCGAGTCGGTGCGCGCCTCGATGGTGCGCGGAGCCCGCTCGCTGCGGGAGATTCCGTCGACCTTCACGTCGCCGGAGTCGGTCTCGGTGCTGACCGCGTAGTCGCCCCGCGGCACGACGACGCGCACGTCGCCGGAGTCCGTCCCGGCCGCGACCCGGCGCGGCCGGCCGCGCACCGCGACGACGACGTCGCCGGAGTCGGTCTGCGCCTCGACGTCGCGCGCCGCGCGGGTCGTCACGACGACGTCGCCCGAGTCCGTGCGCGCATCGACGGTGCGCACGTCGCCGGCCACGATGTCGATGTCGCCGGAGTCGGCATGGGCGCGCACGAGCCCCTGGCGCCCGGTCAGCTCGAGTCGCATGTCGCCCGAGTCGCTCTGCACCCGCGCCTGCGTGACGTCGACCCCGCGCGCCTCGACGTCGCCCGAGTCGGAGTCGATCGTGAGCCTCGTGCCGGGCGGCACGCTCACCCGCAGGTCGCTGAAGCACGTGACGAAGCTCACGCCGCAGCGCGCCTCGAGCGTCAGCACGCCGCCCTCGACGTCGCGCTCGAGCGTCGGCGCCTCGAGCAGGTAGTGCTGCGTCTCGCGCACCTCGACGCCGCGGCCGCGCCCCGCCACGAGCTCGACGTCGCCGCCGTCGGAGCGCACGACGATCTCGTCGATCGGCCCGGGGAAGGCGTGGGTGGTGACCTTCGTGTTCTCGAAGGCGACATCGGCGAGCACGAGGCCCGCGGGCAGGAGGACGACGAGCAGCGCGACGAAGATGAGTGCCTTCTTCATGCGCTGCACTCTGTCGCCTCGCCGGCGCGCGCGCCATGCGGCCAGCCTGCCGGCGGGGTGAGGCCAGCCCCCGATCTGCATGCCTCGACCGCGGCCCGTGGGCGCTGCGCGGCGGCGGATGCGCCGGTCGTGACGCGCCGGGTACGGATATCG
>JAUXSD010000271.1 GCA_030681525.1 Solirubrobacteraceae bacterium | reverse complement strand
CCGGCGCTTCGAGGAGATCTTCTACGGCGAGCGCTTCGCCGCGCTGCGGGCGGCGGGCGCGCACGTCCAGCGGCCGCTGTGGGCGTCGACGGGCGTCAAGAACCCGGCCTACAAGGAGACGAAGTACGTCGAGGAGCTCGTCGGGCCCGACACCGTCAACACGATGCCGATGCAGACGCTGCTCGCCTGCGCGGAGCGGTTGGAGGTGACCGGCGAGACCGTGCGGGAGGACCCGGCGCCCGTGCTCGACACGCTCGCCGACGCGGGCATCGACATGGACGACGTGACCGACAAGCTCCTGCGCGAGGGCGTCGACGCGTTCGTCACGCCGATGGAGAAGCTGCTGGCCGGCATCGAGGCCAAGCGCGAGGCGATCTTCACCGGTCGCCCCGAGACGATCGACTCGTCGCTGCCCGACGAGCTCGAGCCGCTCGTGCGCGAGCTCGTGCAGCGCGCCGAGGGCGAGCGCGTGGCGCGGCGGATCTGGTCCAAGGACGACACGCTGTGGGGGCCGGCCGGTCAGCCGGAGGTTGCCGATCGGCTCGGCTGGCTGACGGCGCACGAGACCTACGGCGACCACATCGACGAGCTCGAGGCGTTCGCCGCCGGGGTCGCCGAGGAGGGCTACACGGACTGCGTGCTGCTCGGGATGGGCGGCTCGTCGCTGGCGCCCGAGGTGCTGCGCCGCTCCTACGGCGCGGCGGCCCAGCACGGGCGGCTGTGCCTGCACGTGCTCGACTCGACGGACCCGGGCGCGGTGCTCGCGCAGGAGCGGGCCGTGGATCTCGAGCACACGCTGTTTCTCGTGTCGACGAAGTCGGGCGGCACGATCGAGACGATCTCGCTGTTCGAGCACTTCTGGGCGCTGCGCCCGCACGGCGAGCAGTTCGTGGCGATCACCGATCCGGGCTCGTCGCTGCAGACGCTGGCGGCGGAGCGCGGCTTCCGGCGCACGTTCTGCAACGACCCGGACGTCGGCGGGCGCTACAGCGCCCTGACGCTGTTCGGCCTCGTCCCGGCGGCGCTGATGGGCGTCGATCTCGACACGCTGCTGGCGGGCGCGGGCGTGGCGGCCGAGGCCTGCTCGGTCGGCTCGACGGTCGACGGCAACAGCGGTCTGTGGCTCGGAGCGTCGCTGGCGGCGCTCGCGTTGCAGGGCCGCGACAAGCTGACGTTCGTCGTCGACGAGAAGATCGGCTCGTTCGGGCTGTGGGTCGAGCAGCTCGTCGCCGAGTCGCTGGGCAAGCGCGGCAAGGGGATCGTGCCGGTGACCGACGAGCCGCTGGGCGCGCCGGACGTCTACGGCGCAGACCGCGTGTTCGCCTACCTGCGCGACAACGAGGATCCCGACGAGGCGATGGACGAGGCGGTGCGCGCGCTCGCCGACGCGGGCCAGCCGACGGTCACGCTGTCAGCCGGTGGCGCGGCCGACCTCGGGCGGATCTTCTTCTTCTCCGAGTTCGCGACCGCGGTCGCGGGTTGGGCGCTGGAGATCAACGCCTTCGACCAGCCCGACGTGCAGGTCGCCAAGGACATGACCGGCAGGCTGCTGTCCGAGATCGAGGACGGCGGCTCGCTCGACGAGCCCGCCGACGCCGACGACACCGCGCTGCGCGCGCTGCTGGACGGCGGGTCGGAGGGCGACTACGTCGCGATCCTCGGCTTCATGACCCCGAGCGCGGCGATCGACGACGCGGTGAGCGAGCTGCGCGTGGCGATCCGCGAGCACACGCGCGCCGCGACGACGTTCGGCTACGGACCGCGGTACCTGCACTCGACGGGGCAGCTGCACAAGGGCGGGAGCGGCGCCGGCCGCTTTCTCGTGTTGATCTGCGACGGCGACGAGGACGTCGAGATCCCCGGCCGGCCGTTCGGCTTCCGGCAGCTGAAGAACGCGCAGGCGCTGGGCGATCTGGAGACGCTGCGCTCGCGCGGGCGGACGGCCGAGAAGCTGCGCCTCGAGGGCGCCGACCCGGCGGCCGCGGTGCGCGAGCTGGCCGAGCGGGTGCGGGGGCTGTTCGTCGGCGGCTGAGTTCGCCGAGGCACGTCGGCTGGCTGCCGGCCCAAGGCGGCCATCGCCGGCACGGCCGGCGTGACGCCGTAGCGCAGCATCGTGGCCACGGTCGCCCGCTTGTCGGGCGGGCCGTCGACGGCTGCCTCGAAATCGCGCCGATCTGAAGAGGAGATGTCAGGGGCTTGCGCTTGTACGGCGTTGGCGCAGGTCTCCGTTCGCCCTGGTGGCCGGCAGGTCATGAGACTCTGCGGGTGAGTGGTCTCCACGGGCAGGCGCGGCGAGCGCCTGCCCGAGGGTCCACGCATGCGCTCCTTCGCAGAGCGTCCTGGTCGGTTCGTTCATGTGGGACATGAACACACCGACCAGGCCTGCGAGGAGCGGGTCATACGGGGTGAGGCTGGCGCGCAGATGTTCGCTACGAACATCAACCCGCCACGCTCCCGCCGAACCCGCCGACGCGGTCACCATGCCCCCCGGCGGACCGCACCCGCAATGGCGCTTGCTCGTCCCGTCCAGCCATCGAGCGCGGACCGCAAGGCAGGCGCGGCTCGCGCCAGCCGCAGACTGGGGGCAATCCGCGAGGAGAAGACGCCGGCGCGCCGTGCGCGTCACCCTCGCCTGCGGACCTTCCAGATCTCCTCACACGGCCACTTGCGCGCCCAGTCGAGCGTCACGTGGGGAAAGCGCGTCGTCGCGTCCTCGGGCGGGCGGACCTCGACGAGCTCCTCGATCTCGAAGCCCGAGCGGCGCAGCAGCGCGATCAGCTCGCCGTGCGGGAGGTGAAACTCGATGCCGTCGTCGTCGGGCCACTCGACGCGGTGCATGCCGAAGTACGGGCGCAGCAGCCGATCCCCGGCGGGGACCGTCTCGTCGTCGGGCGCGCACATGATCGCCAGCGGGGCGTTGGTCAGGAACACGAGCCGGCCGCCCGGGCGCAGGAGGCGCGCGGCCTCGGGGATCCAGTCGTACGGGTCGCACCAGATGCTCGCGCCGTACTCGGAGATCGCGAAGTCGAAGCTCGCGTCCTCGAACGGCGTGTGCTCGGCGTTGCCGTGCACGAGCGGGAAGTCGATGCCGAACTCCTCCTGCAGAAGCCGGGCGGTCGCGAGCTGGCGCTCGGAGTTGTCGATGCCGACGGGGCGCGCGCCGCGCCGCGCCAGCCACGCCGACACGTAGCCCGTCCCGCAGCCGAGCTCGACGGCATCGAGGCCGTCCAGGTCCTCGGGCAGCACGTGCAGCTGGGACTCCGGAACGGTGAAGATGCCCCACCACGGCTCGTCACGGGCCCAGTCGCGGCGGCCGGGCGCCACCCAGTCGTCGGCGTGCGCGTCCCAGTCGGCCCGGTTGGCCCGGACGTGATCGGGCAGCTCTCCCGTCAAGACTCGCTCTCAGCCTGCTCGTCGAGCTTGTCCTTGAGGTATTGCGCCTTGTCGGCGCGGCGCACCGCCGCGAGTTGCTCGGTGTCGGTCGGCGCCTGCTCGGCCCGCTCGCGCTGCTCCTGCTCGCGCTCGGACTGCACGGCGCGCAGTCTCTGCGTCGTCGGCTCGTCGTCGGGTGAGGTCACGAGGCGAGGCTACCCGTGGATTTGCCCCGGCGCGCACTGGGGTAGGTGGACCACCGACATCGTGCCGACACAGCGTCGGCATATGCTCGGATTCCTCGACCACGCACGCCCACGATGCACGGAGAGAACCTGTGACGCAGATCGGCTTCGTCGGCCTCGGCCGGATGGGCGGCAACATGGTCGCCCGCATCAAGCGCGACTCCGACCACGACGTGGTCGCGTTCGATCGCGACCCTGAGACCGTGCAGCGGATCGCCGAGGCCAACGGCGCCGGCGGCGCGAGCTCGCTCGAGGACCTCGTCGGCCGGCTCGACGCGCCGCGGATGGTGTGGATCATGGTTCCGGCCGGCGGACCCACGCAGGGGGCCGTCGATGCGCTGGCCGAGCTGCTCGACGCCGGCGACATGATCATCGACGGCGGCAACTCGAAGTGGACCGACGACCGCGAGCGCGCTGTCGTGCTGAGCCAGGCGGGCATCGACTACGTCGACGTCGGCGTGAGCGGCGGCGTCTGGGGCCTGGAGGTCGGCTACTGCATGATGGTCGGCGGGCCCGACGACGCGGTCGGCCGGCTCGCGCCGATCCTCGACGTGCTCGCGCCCGCGACGAGCGAGGCCAGCCGCGGCGTACTCGGCGACCGCGGCTGGGGGCACTTCGGCCCGAGCGGCGCCGGGCACTACGTGAAGATGGTCCACAACGGCGTCGAGTACGGGCTCATGCAGGCCTACGCGGAGGGCTTCGACCTCTTCGACAAGTGCGACTTCGAGCTCGACAACGCGAAGATCGCCCACCTGTGGAACCAGGGCTCGGTGGTGCGATCGTGGTTGTGCGAGCTGGCGGCGCTGGCCTTCGAGCAGGAGGGCAACGACCTGCACGGCCTGTCGGGCTACACCGCCGACTCCGGCGAGGGGCGCTGGACGATCGAGGACGCGATGGCCAAGGACGTCCCCACGCCGGTCATCACGGCATCGCTGCACGCGCGCTTCTACTCGCGCGGCAACGGCGACTTCACCCACCGCATGCTGGCGGCGCTGCGCGCGCAGTTCGGCGGCCACGCGACGAAGAAGAGCGCCGACGGGTGAGCGCCACCGACCGCGCCGCGATCGCCGCGGGAGCGCAGACCGGCCCCGAGGACAACCCGCTCACCGAGGGACTCGAGCGGCTGCCGGTCCACCCCACCGCGCTCGTGATCTTCGGCGCGACCGGCGACCTCGCGCGGCGCAAGCTGCTGCCCGCGCTGTACAACCTCGCCCACGAGGGCGCTCTGCCCGAGCGCTTCGGGCTCGTCGGCAACGCCCGCTCGGAGATGACCGACGACGAGTTTCGCGCGATGGCGGTCGAGTCCGTGCGCGAGTTCTCGCGCCGCCCGCCCGACGAGAAGGTGCTCGAGAAGGTCTTCACCGACGTGCGCTACGTGCCCGGCTCGTTCGACGACGACGCCGTCTACGCGGCGCTGGGGCAGGAGCTCGACGAGCTCGACGAGCAGCGGGGGCTGGCGCTGAACCGCTGCTTCTACCTCTCGACGGCGCCGACGTTCTTTCCGATCATCGTCGACGCCCTGGGGCGCAACGACCTCGCCGGCCGCGAGGACTCCGCGGTCCGCGTGATCATCGAGAAGCCGTTCGGCCGCTCGCTGCAGGAGGCGCGCGAGCTCAACGCCAGGGTGCTGTCGGTCTTCGACGAGGAGCAGGTCTTTCGCATCGACCACTACCTCGGCAAGGAGACCGTCCAGAACGTGCTGGCGCTGCGCTTCGCGAACAACATGTTCGAGCCGCTGTGGAACCGCAACTACATCGACCATGTGCAGATCACCGCGTCCGAGGATCTCGGGATCGGCTCGCGGGCCGGCTACTACGACTCGGCCGGCGCGCTGCGCGACCTCGTGCAGAACCACATGCTGCAGCTGCTGTCGCTGCTGTGCATGGAGCCGCCGGTGGCCTTCGAGGCCGACCCGGTCCGCGACGAGAAGGTCAAGGTGCTGCGCGCGATCAGCGCGCCGACGCCGGTCGACATCCCCGATATGGCGGTCCGCGGCCAGTACTCCGACGGCATCGTCGCCGGCCGGGCGGTCCCCGGCTACCTCGACGAGGAGGGCGTGCCCGAGGACTCCACGACCGAGACCTACGCCGCGCTGCGCCTGGAGGTCCACAACTGGCGCTGGGCCGGCGTGCCGATGTACCTGCGGACGGGCAAGCGCCTGGCGCGCAAGGTGACGGAGATCGCGGTGACGCTGAAGCCCGTGCCGCACGTCGCGTTTCAGGGGCCGGAGATGTCGACGGGCGTGCGGCCCAACGTCCTCGTCCTGACCGTGCAGCCCAACGAGGGCGTGTCGCTGTCGATCGGCGCGAAGATCCCCGGAACCCGGATGGCGATCCGCACCGTGAACATGGAGTTCCTCTACGGGACCGCGTTTCTGTCGCAGTCGCCGGAGGCCTACGAACGGCTGATCATCGACGCGATGCGCGGCGACGCGACGCTCTTCACCCGCAACGACGAGGTCGAGGCGCAGTGGCGCATCATCGACCCGATCGTCAAGGCGTGGGAGACGTCGTCGGCGCCGCTGCCGCAGTACCCGGCCGGCTCGCAGGGGCCCGAGGAGGCCGAGCGGCTGCTGGTCGGCGACAACGACCGCTGGCGGATGATCTGACGTGACGACCGACGCGATCTGGCGCGAGCAGGACACGTCGCCGGGGGCCATCGAGAGCGCGCTGCGGCGCCTGGTCGCCGAGTGCCACGCGACGACCGACCACTGCGTGCCCGCCCGCACGCTGAACCTTATCTGCGTCGTCGACCGCGAGTGGAGCGGCGAGATCGCCAACCGGCTGCGCGGCGTGGGGCGCTACCACGCCTCGCGCACGGTCGTCTGCGCCGTCGAGCCGGGCCGCCGCACGATCGACGCACAGGCGACGCTCACCGTCGAGGGCGACCCGCGGCCGGGTGAGTTCGCGGCGATGCGCGAGCTGGTCGTCGTCGACGTCGGCGAGCACCAGCTGCGCGATCTGGACACGATCGTCGACCCGCTCGTCGTCACCGACCTGCAGACCGTCGTGTGGTCGCCGCACGGCCACCCCGAGGCGGTCGACGCGCTGACCACCGGCCGCGCCGGGGGCGAGCCGCTGGCCCAGGTCGTGCTGCTCGACGCCGTCGACGCGCCCGACGTCGCCGAGGCGCTGGATCGCGACTGCGAGCTGGCCGTGCGGGGCGAGGTCGTCGACCTCGCCTGGCTGCGCTGCACGCCGTGGCGCGAGCGTCTGGCCGCCGCCTACGACCCGCCATCCCGGCGCCCGGAGCTGCACGCGCTCTCCAAGCTGTCGGTGCGCTACCGCCAGGACTCGCTCGTCTCCGCGCTGCTGCTGATCGGCTGGATGTGCTCGCGGCTGGGCTGGCGCGCGGAACGCCTCAACCGCCACGGCGACCTGCTGCGCGGACGGGCGCGCGCCCGGCGCGGCGAGGTCGAGCTGCGCCTGGAGCCGGTCGACGACATGAGCGTGCCGGGGCTGGCCGGGGTCGAGCTGCGCTCGGACCTCGGCGGCGGCACGCTGCTGGCGCTCGAGCGCGGCGAGGGCGGGCTGACCGCGCGCCGCCGCGAGGCGCCCGCGCGCCACGGCGACGACGTGATCGAGCACGTCTGGACGGTGCTCGGCGCCTCGCGCGGTGAGCCCGGGATCCTCGGCGAGGGCATCCGCCACGCGCTCATGCGCGATCCGACGTTCAAGCCGGCGCTGGCGGCGGCGCGGCGGCTGTTGAGCTGATGGCCGCGGGCGGTGGGCGGCCGCGGGTGGTCGTGCTCGAGGACGCCGAGGCGGTCGCGCGGCACGCCGCGGACGGGCTCGCCCGGGCGATCGACGACGCCCGAACCGCGAACCGCGAGCTGCACGTCGCGCTGGCGGGCGGATCGACGCCGCAGCGCGCCTACGAGCTGCTGTCCGAGGTGGAGGGATCGTGGGCGCACGTGCACCTGTGGCTCGGCGACGAGCGCTGCGTGCCCGAGGACGACGCAGAGGCCAACGTGCGGATGGTGCGCGAGTCGCTGCTGGCCACCGAGCGCGCGCAGCCGCCGGTGCTGCACGTCGTGCCGTCCCCGGAGGTGCCCGAGGACGCGGCGTGGCTCTACGGCCGCGAGGTGCTCGAGCACATGCCCGACGGCGTCTTCGACGTCGTGCTGCTCGGCATGGGCCCCGACGGCCACACGTGCTCGCTGTTTCCCGGCCATCCCGGGCTGCGGATCCGCGCGGCGCCGGTCGCGCCGATCCGCCAGTCGCCCAAGCCGCCCCCCGAGCGGGTCACGCTGACGCTGCCGATCGTGCGGCGAGCGCGCTTCACGCAGCTGCTGGTCAGCGGCGAGGCCAAGCGCGATGCGCTGGCGGCCGCCCTCGCCGGGGACGAGTCGATCCCGGTGGCGCTGCTGGGCGAGGGGCTCGACGAGGTCGCGTGCGACGTCGCGGCGGCGCCGCGCGCCGGCTCGTTCGGCGCGCGAGCGTAAAGTCTTCGGCTGTGCTCCGCGTGTCCGTTGCGCTGGCGGCGGTGCTGGTCGCCTTCGCGCCGGCTGCCGCTCAGGCCTCGATCAAGCCTCTGTCCAAGCCTGCGCAGAAGCAGCTCAGGGACGGCGGCTTCTGGCAGAACGGCTGCCCGGTCGCGCTGTCGAGCCTGCGGCTGCTCACGGTCACCCACTGGAACTTCGACGGGCACAAGCAGACGGGCCAGCTCATCGTCAACAGGACCGCCGCGCCCGCACTCGAGCGCGTGTTTCGCCAGCTGCGCAAGCTGCACTTTCCGATCCGCCACATGCGCCTGGCCGACGCCTACGGACCGGAGCGCGATCGCCCGAGCGACGGTGACGTAAGCGCCTCGTTCGCGTGCCGCAAGGCGGTGCCGTCGCCCTGCCCGGGTGCCGGAAGCCCGCGCTCATGGTCCAACCACGCCTATGGCCTCGCGATCGATCTGAACCCGACCGAGAACCCGTACGTCGGGTGTGGCCAGAGCCGCGACCCCAAGACCCGGCCCTACCGCGATCGCTCGCGCCACCGGCGCGGGATGGTCACGCGACGGGTGGTCAGGGCGTTCGCCTCGATCGGCTGGGGCTGGGGCGGCGCGTGGACCGGCAACACGAAGGACTACATGCACTTCTCGGTCAACGGACACTGAGCCGCAGCGAGATCCTCGCGCCGATTCGCTCTGATGCGTCGCGCCCTCCTGCGAACCTTCCCCATCCTGGCCTGCCTCGTCGCGAGTTGCGGTGGCGCCAACGCCCCCTCCGGCGCAGCGGAAGGCGAGCCGCTGCCTGTCACCAGCCGCGCCGTCAGCGCAGCTCCGGCGGATGCTCCGGCCCCGGCTGTCGCGATCGGCCTCGAGCGGCTGGACGGTCCGGAGGCGAGCGTGCTGAAGGGCAAGCGGGTCGGCCTCATCGCGAACGGGGCGTCGGTGACGTCGGATGGCACGCCCTCCGCGGCAGCTCTGCGCGCTCAGGGAGTCCGCGTCGTGCGGCTGTTCGCGGCCGAGCACGGCTTGTCCGGACGGCTCGCGCGCGGCGAGCGCGTCAGGGGCCCCCGCGCCGACGTCGTGAGCCTCTACGAGCCCGGCCATCGCAAGCCGACGCGGGCCGATCTGCGCGGCCTGGACGCGCTCGTCTACGACATGCAGGACGCCGGCGTGCGCTTCTGGACGTACATCAGCACGATGATCTACGCCCAGCGCGCGGCGGCAGCCGCGGGCGTGACGTTCGTCGTGCTCGACCGTCCGAACCCGCTCGGAGGCGACCTGGTCGCCGGGCCGGTCGCAGATCTCCCCGACACCATCCTCAGCGTCGCGCCCGGGCCGCTCCTGCACGGCTTGACGACCGGGGAGATGGCGCGGCTCGTCCAGGCACGCAGCCGGCCGCGCGGGCGGCTCGTCGTCGTGCCGATGGAGGGCTGGCGGCGCGACATGACGTGGGATGACACCGGCCGCCGCTGGGTGACGCCGTCGCCGAGTCTGCGCTCCGCGCAGGCGGCGCTGCTGTACCCGGGGATCGCGCTGCTCGAGGGCACGAACGCGTCCGACGGGCGCGGCACGGGCAGGGCGTTTCGCAAGCTCGGCGCACCGTGGGCGCGTGTCCGCCCGTTGCTGAAGGCCGCCGACGTGCCGGGCGTCGAGGCGGTGCGCAGCAGCTTCACGCCTCACCCGACGCCGACCGGACCGCACCCGAAGTTCAACGGCCGGCGCTGCCGCGGCATCGCGCTCGAGGTCACCGGCGACGGCGTCGACACGTTCGAGCTCGGCCTGCGGCTGCTGCGGGCGCTGCGCTCGCAGCGCGGTTTCGAGTGGCTGCTGGGCGGCGCGTCGATCGACACGCTCGTGGGCACGCGGCGGGTACGACAAGCGCTTGACCGCGGAGCATCGGCCGCGGCGATCATCGCCTCGCAGCGCAGCGGCGTCGCCGCCTGGCGACGCACGCGAGCGCCGTTCCTGCTCTACGACTGACCGCGGCGCCTTGCCGTCGCGTTCAGCCGGGCGCAACGCAGCCGGCGCGGTAATCCTCGCGCTGCTGGGCGGCGGTTCGCGTGTCGGGATGCCTGAGCGCTTCGATGCGGCGTTGCACACGTTCAGCGAGGCGCGTCGCTCGCGCGCGCAGCGCACGCGCGAGTTGCGCGTAGGCGTTGCGCATGCTGGTGACGAAGCGCAGGTCCGCCGCGCCGCGGCGCAGCTCGCGCGTACACGCGGGCGCGAGGCCGAGTTCGGCGACGACCCGGTTGGAGGCACGGGCGCGCGCGAGGTAGTCGGTCGCTGCCCGCTGCACCGCGCCCGCGGCCAGCAAGCACGATGTGCGGCCCCTGCAACGCTGCGACTGGCCGAGCGCCTGCCCGATTCTCAGCTGCGGGTAGCACGCGCGGCGCAATGCCAAGAGCAGCGCGTCGGAACTTTCAAGCGCTGTGCAGGCCGCACGGGCCGCCACGCGCTCGGCGGTGGTCGCACCGTCCTCGAACGCTGCGAACGTCACGTAGATCTCGTCGATCGCGGCGAACTGCGACGTCGTGAGCGTCGCTTGCGCGGATGCGGCGGTGGGCAGCGCGAACGATCCGAGCACGACGAGGAGCGCGAGGGCCGGGCGGCGCATTTCCCGGAGTATGACGCGCGCCGCGGTGAAGGCCGAGCGGGTGCGCGGCTACCAAAACGGCGTCTGTGAGCAAAGGCTGGAGCCGAAGAGCGCCCCCCGGAGCGACCGCACGGACCTACCCGTCGCGACCGGAGGGGCGCCCAGCGGCACCGGAATGCCGCTTTGCGCGAAGAGGAGCAGTCTCTATGTCGGGAAGTGGCCGTGGAGTTGGCGATGGGCGCGTTCGTAGACGCTGCGCACGCCTGCGGCGGGGTGGCGGTGACCGAACGCGATGAAGACCCAGACGAGCGCATCATTGTGCGTGTCGCGCGCGAGTTGCAGCACGAAGGCCAATGGACGGCGCGAGGCGGGCTCGTCGGTGATCGGCAGGTAGAGCTTCGCGCAGCCCGCGAGCTGGGTTTGGTCGGGTCCGAGCGTCTGGCAGGGCCGCAGTTCGCCGATCGTGACGCCGTCGCGTTCCAAGCGGGCGCGGGCGCTGACCGCGATCTGCAGCGGAGGGCCGGAGAAGCCGCGGATCGCGTCGCGCCAGACAGGCTCGTCAAAGCGCACCGCGGTGCGGTGACGCTCGGTCACTTCAGCCTTCGCCGTCGGCGCGACCCATCTGCTCGGCGAGTGCTGTGAGCTCGGCGGGATCGGCCGGGATGGTCCCAAGTCGCTTGTGCACCGAAGCGATCGGTGGTGGGGCGCTGACCTCCAGCAGCTGGGAGGCGAGGCGGTCCATGCGCTGCGCGACACGCTGGGCCTGCTGATCAGACAGCGCTCCAAGACCCGACAGCGTGCGTGCTGCACCGTCAAGCTGATCCTCAAGCTGCTCGATCGAGGCGTCTGACTGACTCATCCCCCCAACCGTAGCGGGCGACGTCGACGACAACCGGTGGCCGGCCGATACGCACCAGGCGCCGCAGCCGCTGGACCGGACCGCGCGCCGACATGCGCGCTTTGTCATCAAAGCGACAGTCTGCGTGCACCGGCAGGGAGGCCATGACGCTCGCGGAACGGCGGGCGATGGAGCCTGTCGTGCTGCTGGACGCGGCCGGGCGCCGGCGCTCGCCGGCGACGCTGCCGGGCCATCACCGCGGCCGGCCGCCGCGCAACAAGGCCGTGCGCTACCCCGCCGATCCGCCAACGATCGAAGAGATCGTGCTCGTCATGCGCCGCGCCGGACCGACGCCGCACGGCAGTCACGTCCGCGGAGTGATCGTCGTGTTGTGGCGCGCCGGGCTGCGGATCAGCGAAGCGCTGGCGCTCAAAGAAAGCGACCTTGACCAGTCGCGCGGCGCGATCCTCGTACGTCACGGCAAAAACGACAAGCGCCGCGAGGTCGGCATGGACCAATGGGGCTGGGACCAACTCAGGCCCTGGCTGACCTACCGACTCGAACTGCCCGTCGGCGCCCTGTGTTGCGTCATCGACGCAACCACCCGCGGCCGCCACCTCGCACCCGCCGCCGTCCGCGAACAGCTCCGGCGCACCGCGACCGCCGCCGGCGCCCGACGACGCTTCGCCCCCCACCAACTGCGCCACGCCCACGCCGTCGAAATGGCCCGCGAAGGCGTGCGTTCCTCAGCCAGGCTCGCTGCGCATCGACTCAGCCGAGTGTCGCCGTGAGCCGTGCCGTCAGCGATCTCGCGCAGCTGGCGGACTTGCTGTTTCTATCTCCCAACGCTGCGCGGAGCTCGCGGTCGGTATCGATCTCGCGCTGAGCGAGTTCTCGTAGCGACAAGATCTCGCGCTTGCGCCCGCCCTCCTCGAGCAGGCTGTCGTCGGCGTAGTAGAAGGTCCGAACGCGAGCGTCGGGTCGCGCACGCAGTTCGCGTAGCAAGACGTTGAGCTGTCGGCGCGCGCGTGACGCGGCGGCGCGGGTTACGCGCTCTCCGGGGAAGCCGCAGATGTTTCCGATCAAGGTCCCCTGCTGGGTCTGCAGCCCGCTGATCACGACCGTTGCTGCGTCATCGTCGGAGCCGCAACCTGCCATGAGGACGCCAGCCACCGTGACCGCCAGCAGCCGAGTGGTCACCGGGCCCCGACGTACGTCATGTTCCCGTGATCTTGGCTTCCGCGCGGCCGGGTCATGTCCCACGAAGCTACGTCATCGCTTCGTTGAGCGCCGGCGCAGCACGCGCGGCGTTGGCGCTTGCGGATCGCGCGAGGTGCAGCGTTCGCTGCGTCCGCGGCTCGACCAACAGCGTCGAGGCTCACAGTTACGAGACAGGCGCCGCCGTGTGTTCTACGGATGAGCGCGTGCCGCGGCGTGCCGATACTGGCCGCGTGCTCACCCGTTGCGCGAACCGTTCCGGCTCTTCGTGGCCCGCCTGCTGGGTGGTGCTCATCGTCGTGTGCGCAACCGTCCTCTTCCCGGCGGTCGCAGTGGCGGCGTTTCCGCTGCACGTCCCTGCGCCGGCTCGCGGGACTCCACGTGTCCTTGCCGCGGGCGGTGAGGGCGCGTCGATCATCGTGTGGTCGACGGACGCCGTCTACGACGGCTACGGGCCGCTGACGGTCGACACCATCGCCGCGGCGCCCAACGGCGTGCGCCGGCGCTGGAGCGCGCGCTTGTCGCTGCTCGCGGGCGTCGCGCACGATCGCGCCGGCGACCTTGATCTGCTGGCGATGGTCGGCTCGGCGACACACAGCGCGGACGAGCCACGACTGGTTCTCTATCGCGCACGCCAGAACGGCGGCGTGAGACGTGTCTGGAGCGCCGGCGCCGGACGCCAGGCCGCAGTTGCGCGCCGCGGCAAGCGCTTGGCGATCGCGTGGATCAAGACGATCCGCGAACGTGGCACCGGCGCGGGCCGCGTCGTGTTGCGACTTGTGACCGGTACCGGCAAGCGCTTCGCGCGTCCACGCACGATCGAGCACGTGCTGCCGTCCTGGCTGGCCGACGATGAGCCGGCGTTCGTCAACGACCTTGCCCTCACGCTCGACGTCAGCGGCCACCCGGTCGTCGCCCTCACGGTGTCACGTCGGGGCGCGCCCGTGCTGGTGCTCGCGTCGCTCACGAACACCGGCCGCGTCCGCGCGCGCCAGCTCACCAGAGGCGTCGATGGCCTCGTGAACGCGCAGACGACCCGCGGCGGCCGCGTCGCCGTGACCGTCGAGGACACTGGCATCGAGGGCGAACGCGGCGAGTGCGTCGGCGATCAGCGGCCACGCCAGATCTGGGGAACCGTGCGCGAGCCGAAGGCCACGCGTTTCGGAGCCGTCGTGCGCCTGCACTCCGGCGCGTTCTCCTGCGCAGACTCCGCCGCGCAGCTTGTGACCAACGCCGGCGAGCGCCCCGCCGTGCTGTGGGGCAGCGCCAACGCAGCGCCACAGGCCCCCCCGACCGTCAAGCTCGCGACAGCCGCGGTCGGCAAACCATTCGGAACACCCGCCACAGTCGCAAGCAACGCGCTGTTCCGCACGGCGACCTACCACGCCGGCGCCAGCATGCTGCTCGCCGTCACCACCAGACCGACCGACCCCACCAACCCCTACAGCGGCCCGCTCGTCCTGCAAGCCATCACGGCCGGATCAGGCGTCGGACCCCGCGAGCCCATCGATCTGGCCGGCGCACAGAACGTCCTCAGCGACACAACCGACAACGGCACCAACTCCCTCGTAGCCTGGCAAACGACCGGCACCCGCGACCTTCGCCTGACCAGCATCGGCGGCCAATAACCCAAGCTCTCAACCGAGACTGGTCGCAGCACCTCCGAGACACCGGCTTCCGACAGCCGCCCCTCGATCGGCCGAGGCGGCGCGCCACACGAAAGTTTCGCTCCTCGACGCTTGCGCTGCGCGCGAGAGCAGTGCTTGGTGAACCACGGCGCCAGCTCAGGCGCTCAGGCGCTGTATCGGCGATGAGTTCGAAGTCCTTGTCGTCGTGGAGAACGATGAGCCGGCGACCTCGGCGATCGCTGCGATGATCAGGTCCGGTGCTGACGGGGCGCGGTCGTGTCCGCGGTCGGCCAGCAGCGTCAGCACGCTCACGGCGCGATCCTCGGTGATCGGCGTGAGGTACTCGATCGGCATCGAGCTGACCGGCGGACCGCGCAGCCCGGCCCTCGAGGTCGGTTGCGTCGCGGGCGGAGTATCCGACCTCAGCGGGCACATCACGAATCAGCACGTCGGGCACGCCGAACATGATCTCGGCAGATATCGCGCCTGCGACCCGCTGGCCGAACGGTCAACGAGCCCGCGATCCGCAACCGGAGCAGAGTTTCGCTCCTCGACGAAAGGAGCGCTCTGGGGCGCCACCTGGTGGCATTCCCGCGCGGACCGCGCCCGCGCGCGGGGCTTGACGCTAGCTCGGATCAGTCCCGAACGGAATCTGCGTCGGCTCCTCCGCCGGCTCCTCGTCGGGCGCGTCCGCCGCCACGCGGCCGGAGCCGTCGCAGATCGGGCACGTGTTCTGCACCAAGGGGCCCTGCTCGGGATCGGCGTACTTCCCGCGGCCGCCGCAGCGGCCGCATTGCTTCGTGTCGTCGGTCTCCGTCATCGCGCATCCCCAACCCGGTTTCGACGGTTGGCTGCTCGCGCCGCGCGCCGCGCCGCGCCGGTCAGGCTCCCCAGCCGAAGTCGTCGCCGATCTCGAGCTTGCGCCACACTCGCGCGTCGGGCTGGCTCGTCACGCCGACCGACTGCATGAACGGGCCGATCTCGCCCTGCGCCGCCTCGAAGAACGCATGGAAGCTCTCGCCGTCGGGCCATTCGTCGATGACCATGAACTCGCCGTCGCCGCCGTACCAGCGGTGCGCGATCAAGCCGTGGCTCTTGGCGACCTCCATGATCCGGCCGATGGTGTCGGCCTGCGCAGAGGCCTGCTGCTCGAAGACGGCCGGGTCGCCGGTCACACGCAGGGTCACGATCACTGACATGGTTGCCTCCTGGTCGGTCTGGTACGACGACCGTAACGCCACGGCGACCGCGCGATCAACCCCTCCTGCACCCGGACTTGCGACCGCGCCCCGAGCGCCGTGGAATGATCGCCGCCGACCGCCCATGGCCGGCAAGACCCCGATCCTCGACGACCCGCCCGAACGGCGCGTCACGTTCCCCGACCTCGTGCGGATCCACTTTCGCTGGCGCCAGGCGTTGCGCTACGACTCGGACTTCAGCGAGGAGGAGCGCACCCGGCTGGACCGCGAGTACCACGAGGCGCTGGCCATCTTCGAGGACGAGCACGGCCAGCTCGTCAACGCCTACTGGTGCGCCGACGTCGAGAGCGCGGTGGCGCTGACCGCCGGCAAGCCGAACACCGGCTGGATCCGCCGGGTGCTGTCGGTCTCGCCTCGCTTTCACCGCGTCAGCGACTGGGCGACGCGCGACGAGCCCGAGATCGCCCGCGCGCTGCACCACTGCGACGAGCTGGCGATCCGTGCCGGGGAGGTGCTGCGCGGCCGCAGCCGGCGGATCGCCATCCAGCTCGTGATGACGTCCGCCTGCCACCTGCTCAGCCTCGTCGACGCCCGCGGCGAGAACCCGCCGCAGGCGCACAGGGCCGCCGTCGCCGCCGAGCTGCGCGAGCTCGCGGCGGTCGGGCGCAGCTATCGCGAGTCGGCCAACGGCGACGCGCAGCTCGTGTACTTCGCCGGCATGGCGGTCGGGATCGGCGCACTCGGGCTGCTGTACCTCGCGGCCGGCAGCATCCTCGACCGCGAGGGCGTCGACGCCGAGACGATCGTCGGCTGCCTCGTCGCCGGCGCGCTCGGCGCGGTGGTCAGCGTCATCGCCCGCGTCAACAGCGGCTCGTTCGCGCTCGACGAGGACATCGCCCGCGGCTACACGCTGTTCCTCGGCTCGCTGAGACCGTGGATCGGCTCGATCTTCGGGCTGCTCATCTACTTCGCCGTCACGAGCAACTTCGTGCAGATCTTCCAGGTCCCCGAGGACGGGACGAAGGCGTTCTACTTCTTCTGCGTGCTCGCGTTCGGCGCCGGCTTCAGCGAGCGCTGGGCGCAGGACACGCTGACCGGCGGGCTGACCGGCAAGGGGCGCGGGAAGGCCGACGCCGCGGCGCCGGCGGCGCCGGCGCCACCGCCGGGAGCATCGCCGGCGGGCGTACCGCCGGCCGCCCCACCGCC
>JAUXSD010000261.1 GCA_030681525.1 Solirubrobacteraceae bacterium | reverse complement strand
AAGCTCTGTCCGCGCAGCTCAGCGCATGCTGACGAGCGTCATCGGGACGATGTTCGATCCCGTCCAGCAGCAGTACCTCGATCAGGCGCGACAGCTGCAGGCGCTGTCGTTCGCCGTGCACATCCCGCTCGTGTGCTTCGGCATCGCGTTCCCCGCAATGGTCATGCGCGCCGAGTGGCTGTGGTTGCGCACCGGCGACGACGTCTACCGCGTCCTGGCCAAACGCTGGACGAAGGTGATGGTCGCGCTGTTCGCGGTCGGCGCGGTGACAGGCACGATCCTCAGTTTCCAGATGGGTCTGCTGTGGCCGGGCTTCATGGGCACCTTCGGCTCGGTCTTCGGGTTCGGCTTCGCAATCGAGGGGTTCTCGTTCTTCCTGGAGGCGATCTTCATCGGCATCTACGTGTATGGCTGGGACCGCATGGCGCCGCGCGCGCACTTCGCAAGCGGCATCCCCGTCGTGCTGGCGGGCATCTCCGGATCGTTGATGGTCATCGCCGTCAACGCGTGGATGAACGATCCTGGGGGGTTCACGCTGCGTGACGGACGCGTCGTCGACGTCGACCCGTTGCGAGCCCTGTTCGGTAACGGTCACCTGGCATATGAGCTCACGCATATGTACCTCGCCGGGTTCATCGTCTGCGGGTTCCTCGTCGCCAGCGCCTACGCGGTCGGGCGGCTGCGCGGTCGCTGGGGGCGCTACGAGCGCATCGCGCTGACGATCCCGCTGACAATCGCCGCGCTCGTCTCCCCGGTGCAGCTGATCGTCGGCGACTGGGCGGCCCGTGAGGTCGCCGAGAGCCAGCCCACCAAGCTCGCAGCGCTCGAGGGTGTGGGGCACACCGAACGCGGCGCCGCGCTACATCTCGGGGGATGGTTCCACGACGGCGAGGTCAAGTACGGCTTCGCGATTCCCAAGGGCCTGTCGCTGCTGGCGTTCCACGATCCAAACGCCGAAGTCCAGGGCTTGGACGCCGTTCCCGCGGAGGACCGGCCGCCGGTCAACGTCGTGCGCGTGGCGTTCCAGGTCATGGTCGGGATCGGCACGTTCCTGGCGATGCTGAGCGCCCTGTTTCTGTTCGTGCTGATCAGGCGCAAACGGCTGCCGCGGTCGCGCTGGTTTTACCGTGCGCTCGTCGTCGCCGGGCCTGCCAGCGTCGTCGCGTTGATCGCCGGCTGGGTGACGACCGAGGTCGGCCGCCAGCCGTGGGTGGTCTACGGCGTGATGCGCACCGAAGCGGCCGTCACCGCAGCAGAGGGCATCCCGATCGGCTATCCGGCGCTGGCTGCGTTCTTCGCGTGCCTGCTCGCCGCCGTGTGGTGGATCCTGCGCCGGCTCGCGAGGCGCCCGATGGAGGGCTACGCGGTGGACCACACAACCATGAAGGCGGGATGATCGCGATGAGCCTGGCTGAGCTTCCGCTGTTCTTCGCGCTCACGGGGGTCGCGATGTACGCCGTGCTCGCGGGCGCCGATTTCGGCGCCGGCATATGGCAGCTACTTGCCGGCCGCGGCGAACCTGGCAGGCGCATCCGAAACCACGCGCACCACTCGATGTCCCCCGTGTGGGAGGCCAACCACGTCTGGCTGATCTTCGTCCTCGTCGTCCTCTGGACCGCCTATCCGATCGCGTTCTCTTCGATGGCGTCCACGCTCGCGGTGGCACTCGCGGTCGCCGGGCTCGGGATCATCCTGCGGGGCACGGCCTACGCGCTGCGTTCGGGCACCAATACCGACGCGGAGGCACGCGTCGTCGACACGGTCGCCGCCGTCGGCTCCTTGATAACACCGTTCGCGCTCGCAGCCGCCGCGGGCGGCATCGCCTCCCAACGCGTCCCGGTCGGCAACGCCGCCGGTGACCTGTTCGCCAGCTGGCTGAACCCGACGTCGATCATGATGGGGATTCTCGCGATCCTCAGCAGCGCCTACCTCGCCGCCGTCTATCTCGCGGCCGACGCCCGCCGCGGCGGCGACCCCGCGCTCGTCGAAAGCTTTCGACGCCGCGCGCTGATCGTCGGCGTGCTCGCCGGCGCGCAAGCGATCGCCAGCGGATTCGTGCTGCGCGCGGACGCGCGCGCGTTGTTCGACGGGATGGTGTCGATGCCGGCCGTCCTGAGCGCCGGTGCATCGATCGTCGCCGGATCGGCGACGATCGCGCTCGTCGCGCGGCGGCGACTCAACGGCGCTCGCGTGACCGCCGCGATCGCGGTCAGCGGCATCATCGGGGCGTGGGCGCTGGCGCAGAACCCGATCCTGCTGCCGGGCCTGACAGTTCAGCAGGCCGCCGCGCCCGACAGCGCCCTGCTTCCGCTCGTCATCGCGATCGTCGCCGGCGGGTTCGTGCTGTTCCCCGCGATCGCCATCCTGTTCCGGCTCGCGCTCGGCGGCACGTTCAGCTCGACGGCGCAGAAGAGACAAACCACGTCACATGCAACCACGCCGACTGGGGCGCGGAGGATCGCCACCGGTCGCGGCGCGGCCGCGATGCTCGCCGTCGGAACGCCATCGCTCGTGATCGGCGAAGCCGATTGGACCCATGCCGTGGGAGTCATCACGCTGTGCGCGTTCGTCGTCCTCGCATTCTGCGCCATCGACCCAGGCGCCAGCAAGGAGGACAACTCGGTTCCGTAGTCCG
>JAUXSD010000255.1 GCA_030681525.1 Solirubrobacteraceae bacterium | reverse complement strand
CGTGCGGGACGGTGGTCGAGGTCGGATGCGGCACCGGATCGCTGACGGTCGCGCTCGCGGCCGCGCGGCCGGACGTGACTGTGATCGGCGTCGACGGTGACCCGGGGGTCCTCGCGATCGCACGCCGCAAGCCCGGCGCCGGCCGCGTCACGTGGATCGAGGGGTTCGCCGGCTCATTCCTTCTGCCGACCGCAAGCGCACATGTCGCGCTGAGCTCGCCGCTGCTGCATCACCTCAGCGACGCGGACAAGGCCGCCGCGCTCGATCACATCGCCGACGTCCTCACCGACGACGGTGTTCTGCATGTCGCCGACTGGGGCCCCCCACGAGGACCGGCGACGGCGCTCGGCGCGCGCGCCCTGCAGCTCCTCGACGGGCGCGCCGGACCGCAGAGCCTGCTCGACGGTCAACTCCCGGGCTTGCTTGCGGCCGCGGGATTCACCGCGTCGCGCGCCACGCAGCGCTGCGGACGGTGTGGGGGACGCTGGAGGTGTGGCGCGCCCAGCGCTGAGCCAGGCGCGTCGCGACGGTCCGCTCGATGGATAAGACCGGAGGCCCCGCAGTATCCGCTGATTTGCAGCTATTTCCTCTTCATGGCGTGCGGGTTTCGAACCTGCGGCCTCTCGCGTGTGACTCAATGCGTGCGCAGCCGAACGTTGGCCTCGTCGTCGGCTCTCCGATCCCGTGGCGGGCCTGAACGGGGGCTCGCAAAGTGTCGGTAAACGAGTCGACGGGTGCGGTTTCGGCTGTTCAATCCGGTACCCATTCGGTACCTATTGGCACGGCAAACACTCAATAGGTCAAGACCGAAATCGGTGATTTGCAGGGGTTTCGTAGGTGCCGGAGGAGGGACTCGAACCCCCGACACGCGGATTATGATTCCGCTGCTCTAACCGACTGAGCTACTCCGGCGGGGGGCGCGAAGTGTAGCCGGGGCCTGGGCCGTGGCGGGCGCGGGCGATCCAGCGCTGCCGCCATGCGCGGACGCTTCGCCGTAAGGTGCCGCGTCGGGGCCGCCTCCAGGACGAAGGAAGGAACTGCGTGAAGACGTTCTTCAGGAAGATCAGCACGTCGATCAAGGTGCCGGCGATCAAGCCGTTGTACCTCGGCATCGCCGCAGCGGTGCTCGTCGTGCTGATCGTCGTCGGCGTCGTGGCGTTCGGCGGAGGCGGCGGCATCGGCGGCGGTGACGACGACGAGGGCTCCAACGCCGCCCGCGGGTTCGCCGAGGGCGACCGGTCGCGCCTGCCGGGGGCCAAGACGAAGCCCGTCAAGGAGGCGCCGACCGTGCGCAGCGGCAAGCTCGACGAGGCCCGCCGCGAGGGCCGGCTGGTCGTCGCGCAGGCGCGCGGCACGATCGTGTCCCCGTCGGGGGTGAGCATCCGCGTCAGCGCGGCGCCGAAGCAGACCGTGCGGGTCAACTGGCAGCTCGGCTGCTTCAAGGACCGCCGGTCGCGGGTCGGCACCGGCGAGTACCGCACGCGCACGCCGGACACCCGCGGGATCAGGCTGCCCGTCCAGGGCGCCAAGAGCTGCATCGTCACGGCCAGCGCCCAGCTGACGAGATCCGATCGCTCCGGGCGCATCAAGGTCGCGGTGTACTCCGGCGGCTGACCGGCCGTGCGGGATCGCGAGAGGCGGTGGTGAGCGAGCTCGAGCAGGCGGTCGCCACCGTCGTCCGGCGCTGCCTGCGGGTCCGGGCGGGGGAGACCGTGCTCGTGGTCGCCGACCCCGCCAGCACGGCGATCGGCGAGGCGCTGCTGGCGGCGGCGCGCGACGCCGGCGGCGACGCGGTGCTGACGATCCTGCCGCCGAACCCGGCCCGCGGGACCGAGCCGCCGGCGCCGGTCGCGGCCGCCTTTGCCGCCGCCGACGTGTTCATCGCGCCGTGCCTGCCGTCGCTGTCGCACACGAGCGCGCGCAAGCGCGCGTGTGAGCTCGGCCGCCGCGGCGCGACCCTGCCCGGCGTGACGGCCGACATGCTCGCCCGGCTCATGAGCACGGACTTCGACGCGCTGACGGCCCGCTGCCGCGCGGTCGCCGCCCTGCTGACCGACGGCGACGAGGCGCGCATGACCTGCCCGCGCGGCACCGACGTGCTTCTGGATCTCACGGGCCGGGCAGCGATCTCCGACGAGGGCGACCTCGGTGCGCCGGGCGCCTTCGGCAACCTGCCGTGCGGCGAGGGGTTCGTCTCGCCGATCGGCGGCGAGGGCACGATCGCCACGTCATCGCTCGGGCTGGTCGGCCTGACGCAGGAGCCGGTCCTGCTCACCGTGCGCGACGGACGGCTCGCCGACGCCGCCGGCAGCGGCGACGCCGCGCAGCAGTTCCTCGCGACGCTCGACGCGCACGGGCCGCTGGGGCGCAACCTCGCCGAGCTCGGCGTCGGCACGAACGACCGCGCGACGCTGACCGGCAACATCCTCGAGGACGAGAAGATCCTCGGCACCGCGCACATCGCCTTCGGCGCGAGCGCCGGGATCGGCGGCACGGTCACGGTGCCGGTGCACCTCGACGTCGTGATCACCGAGCCGACGCTCTGGATCGGCGGGACGCCGGTCCTCGACGGCGGTCGCTGGCTGCTCGACGCCGGCTGACCCACGTACGTGCCACCTCAGCGCACACCCACCGTCTGACAACCTGACGCGCCCATGGCCGGCGCCGACGACCTCCTCCTGACGATCCCCAACGTTTCCGAGGGGCGCGACCCGGACGTCGTCGCGCAGATCGCCGCCGCCTTCGCCTCCACGGGCGCGAAGCTGCTCGACGTCCACTCCGACGCCGACCACCACCGCAGCGTCTACACGCTCGCCGGCGACACGAACACGCTGGTCACCGCGCTCGTCGCGGGCGCCCGCGCGTGCCGGGAGCTCATCGACCTGACCGACGGGCGCGGCCGCCACCCGCACGTGGGGGCGCTCGACGTCGCGCCGCTCGTCTACCGCGACGCCGCGCGGCGCGGCGCCGCCTGCGCGGCGGCGCTCGTCGCCGGCGAGGAGCTCGGCCGCGCCGGGACGCCCGTCTTCCTCTACGGCGAGCTGGCCGGCGGCCGGTCGCGCGCGCAGCTGCGCCGGGGCGGCCTCGCCACGCTCACCGAGCGCATCGCCGCCGGCGAGACGGCGCCGGACTTCGGCCCAGGCCGCCCCGACCCCCGCCACGGCGCCACGCTCGTCGGGGCGCGCCCGCCGCTCGTGGCCTTCAACCTCGAGCTCGCGCCACCCGCCACCGTCGCCGACGCGCGGGCGATCGCCGCCCGCATCCGCGAGGGCGGCCCCGAGGGGCTGCCCGGCGTCCGCGCGCTCGGCATCGAGCTGACCGCGCGCGAACGACCCGTCGCGCAGGTCTCCACCAACGTCGAGGACCACCGCGCCACGACGCTCGCCCAGCTCGTCGCGGCGGTCGCGCGGCACGCCACCGTGCGCGGCTGCGAGCTCGTCGGCCTCGCCCCGGCGGCCGCGTTCGACCGCTTCCCGGACGACGTGCGCGTGGCCAACCGCCGCACCCTCGAGGACTGTCTAAGCTCGTAGGTCACCATGGCCCAGACGAAGAAGAAGCGCCGCAGCAAGCACCGTGGCAACGCCGCGGGAGTCATCGAGTCGCGCGGCCGCACGGGTCGGCCGCCGAGCGCCGCCGAGCGCAAGTTGAGCGACAAGGAGCTCGCCGCGCAGCGCCGCCGCGAGCGCATGATGCGCGAGCCGACCTGGAAGTCGGCCTCCACGCGCGCCGCGCTCGCCGCCGTCGTCTTCGGCGTGCTGCTCGTGCTGGCCTTCCAGACCCCGATCGCGCAGGCGGTCCCGCTCACCGCGATGGTCTTTCTGTTCTACATCCCGCTGGGCTACTACACCGACCAGTTCATCTACAAGCGCCGCGTGAAGTCGGAGGCGGCGAAGGCCGGGAAGGCCGCCACCGCGACCAAGCCCAAGGCCAAGGTGAAGTAGTGGGGCTTCCCCGAACGTCTCACCGTCCGAGGAAGACCCACTGATGGCGCTGGACGTGCAGATGTTCACCGTCGGCGAGGTGCAGGAGAACTGCTTTCTCGTGCGGCGCGAGGGCGCCGACCACGCGGTCATCGTCGATCCCGGAGAGGAGGCGCCGCGCCTGCTCGCCGCGATCGAGGACGCCGGCGTCACGCTCGACGCGATCCTGCTCACCCACACGCACTTCGACCACGTCGGCGCGGTCGCTCCCGTCGCGCGTGCCACCGGCGCGCCGGTCTGGTGCCCGCAGCTCGAGGTCCCCGGGCTGCAGGACGTCATGGCCTTCGTGCCGTGGCCCGGCTTCGGCCCGTACGAGTCGTGGGACCCCGAGCACACCGTCGCCGGCGGCGAGACGCTCGAGCTCGCCGGGCTGAGCTTCGACGTCGTCTTCACGCCCGGCCACAGCCCCGGCCACGTCACCTACGCCGTGCGCGGCGAGGCGGCCCTGTTCTCCGGCGACGTGCTCTTTCGGGACTCGATCGGGCGCACCGACCTGCCCGGCGGCGACACGGCGACGCTCATGCGCTCGATCGCCGCGCTGCTCGATCGCTTCGACGACGACACGACCGTCCATCCCGGCCACATGGGCATCACGACGCTCGGCCGCGAGCGCGCGCGCAACCCCTTCGTCCTGCAGCTCGCCGACTAGTGCTCCGTCTCATAACAGGCTGTTACGAGACGAAGCACGTCCTGAAGTGAGCGATCGCCTCCAGGTTCCGCGCGGCACGTACGACGTGCTGCCGGACGACGCGGACGCGCGCGTCCAGCTCGAGGCAACCGCCCGGCGCGTCTTCGGCGGGGCGGGCTTCCGGCGCATCGAGACCCCCGCCTTCGAGTACACCGACGTGTTCGCGCGCGGCGTCGGCGCCTCGACGGACATCGTCCAGAAGGAGATGTACACCTTCGACGACGGCGGCGGGCGCTCGGTGACGCTGCGCCCCGAGGGCACCGCGCCGGTCTGCCGCGCCTACGCCGAGCACGGCATGCACAAGCTGCCCCAGCCCGTGAAGCTCTGGTACCTGTCGAGCTTCTTTCGCTCCGAGAAGCCGCAGGCCGGCCGCTTTCGCCAGTTCTGGCAGATCGGCGCCGAGGCGATCGGCTCCGACGACCCCGCCGTCGACGCCGAGATCATCGCGCTGCTCGCGACGCTGCTCGCCGAGCTCGAGGTCGCCGGCCTGCGCCTGCGGATCGCCAGCCTCGGCACGCTCGAGGCGCGCCACGCCTACCGCGAGCAGCTACAGGCCCACCTGCGCGCGCGCGCCGACGAGCTGTCGGAGGACGTGCGCAGCCGGATCGACCTAAACCCGCTGCGCGCCTTCGATTCCGACCATCCGGGAACGCGCGCCGTGATGCAGGACGCGCCGCTGCTGCTCGACAACCTCGACGCGGCCGACGCCGAGCACTTCGCGCAGGTGCGGGGGATGCTCGACCGCGCGCAGATCGACTACGAGGTCGATCCGACGCTCGTGCGTGGCCTGGACTACTACACGCGCACGGACTTCGAGTTCACCTCCGACGCGCTGGGCGCGCAGAGCGGCGGCGCCGGCGGCGGGCGCTACGACGGGC
>JAUXSD010000253.1 GCA_030681525.1 Solirubrobacteraceae bacterium | reverse complement strand
ACGCCGCGCAGTGCATCGGCGCGACGCTCGACGGCCGCGCGCTGGGGGCGATCGGCGACCTCGGCACGCTCTCCTTCCACGAGACGAAGAACGTCTCCTGCGGCGAGGGCGGCGCCCTGCTCGTCAACGACGAGCGCTGGGCGCAGCGCGCCGAGATCCTGCAGGAGAAGGGCACCGACCGCCAGCGCTTCGCGCGCGGCGAGGTCGACAAGTACACCTGGGTCGACACCGGCTCGTCGTTTCTCATGTCCGACGTGACGGCGGCGCTGCTCGTGGAGCAGCTCGAGCGGGTGGCGCAGATCACCGCCGCCCGGCGGGCGCTGTGGGACGCCTACCACGCGGCGCTGGAGCCGCTGGAGCGGGCGGGGGCGCTGCGCCGGCCGGTGATCCCGGCGGGGGCGGGCCACAACGCCCACCTGTACCGGATCATGCTGGCCGACCTGGCGGCGCGTGACGCGGTCATCGCCGCGCTGGCCGCGGACGAGATCGCGGCGTACTTCCACTACGTCCCGCTGCACTCCGCCCCGGCGGGGCGGCGCTTCGGGCGCTCCCACGGGCCGATGGCGGTCACCGACGGCGCCGCCGAGCAGCTCCTGCGCCTGCCGCTGTGGGTGGGGATGACGCCCGGCGACGTCGAGCGCGTCGTGCGGGGCGTGGCCGCGGCGACGTAGCCCGCCGCGGGGTCAGCCCGGCGCCGAGGCGGCGACGATCCGGCCGCGGACCGGATCGAGCTCGACGTCGCCGGCGCGGCCGCGCAGCACGACCGCGTCGCCGTCGGCCAGCCAGCGCTCGCCGCCGTAGCGCTCGGCCAGCGATCCCTCGGTGCCGGGGTCGGCCCCGCTGATCGTGCCGGTGGCGACGAGGTCGCCGGCGCTCAGGCGCGCGCCGTTGACCGTGAGGTGGGCCAGCATCTGGGCCGGCGTCCAGTACAGCCGGTTCGCGCGGGGTCGCGACACGACCTCGCCGTTGAGCTCGATCGCGAGCTCGACGTCGAGCAGCCAGGGCCGCTGCGCGATGAGGTAGGGCGCGGGCGGCGGGTCCTGCGGCGGCGGCGGCGTGCGAGCGCCGGCGAGCGCGGCCAAGGGCGTGATCCAGGCCGACATCGAGGTCGCGAACGACTTGCCGAGAAACGGGCCGAGCGGCTCGTACTCGAGGCGCTGGACGTCGCGCGCGCTCCAGTCGTTGACGAGCACGACCCCGAAGATGTGCTCCTCGGCGCGATCGATCGCGATCGGCCCGGCGGCGCTCGGCCCGCAGACGTAGCCGAGCTCGCACTCCAGGTCGAGCTGTCCCGTCGGCGCCAGCGCGCCGAGTGCCGTCTGCCCTGATGGGCGGCGGACGTCGGTGCCGCTGACGACGATCGTGGACGCGCGGCCGTGGTAGCCGATCGGCATGTGGCGCCAGTTGTCGCGGACGGGCGGGGTGCCGGGGCGGAAGATGGCGCCGAGGTTCGCGGCGTGCTCGAGCGAGGCGTAGAAGTCGACGAAGTCGGAGACGCGGACGGGGCGGACCGGCTCGCAGTCGCCGAGCGGCACGCGGGCGGCGGGCGGCGGGTCGGCGGCGGCCTGCTGGACGGCGGCCCACGCGGGCGGTCCGAGCTCGATGAGCGCGTTGAGCTCGGGCGCGCGGGCGGCGTGCGCGAGGTCGGGGTCCGGGGGGAGCGCGAGCTCGGCCAGCAGCAGGGCGTGGTCGCCGTCGCGCAGCGCCGGCCTCGGACCGCCGCCGCGGACGCGAACGCGAACGACGCCGTAGGGCAGCGGCCGCGCGTGGCGGGGCGGGTCGTGCGGCGGTGGTGTCATCGCCGGACGCAACTTACGCGGACGGGCGCTCGTTCTCACGCTCATGCGGTCGATCTGGGTGGTGGTCGCGGCGCTGGCCGCGACGGTCGGGCCGGCACCGGCGGCGCACGCGGCGGTCGGCGTCGCGCCCGACGGCGCGCTCGGGGCCGCGGTGGCGCTGTCCCCGCCGGGCGAGCGCGCGTCGGCGCCGCTCGTCGGTAGGCGGAGGGGCCTGCCACCCTCGGTCGCGACGCGGTAGGTCCGATATCCGTACCTCCCGCGTCATGACCGGCGAGTGGAGGGGGCGAACTTCTTGCGCGTGACGACTGCTAGGAGGTATGGGCTCGCTGTTCGATGTCGTCGCCATGATCGCCGGCCGTCGACATGGCCGGATCTCCCACGCGCAACTGCTCGCGGCCGGGGTGGATCGCCCCCGCATCAAGCGCTGGCGGAGCGATGGCCGGCTGCGGCCCGTCTACCGCGAGGTGTACGCGGTCGGCCACACGGCGACATCGGCGCTGGCCGAGCTCATGGCCGCCGTGCTGGCGTGCGGCGACGATGCCCGGGCAAGCCATCGATCGGTGCTCCACGCCAGGGGCGTGATCAGGGAGGGTCCGCCGAAGCCGGAGGTGAGCGTGCCGACGCCCGGCGGACGCCGGCAGAAGCGCATCCTCGTGCACCGAGGGGTGGCGATTTCGCCCCGCGACACGATGATCGTCGAGGGGATTGCGATGACCACGCTGCCGCGGGCGCTCCTCGATGTCGCCCCGTCGATGGAGCCGTCCGCGCTGTGTCGCGCGTGCCACGAGGCCTGGGTGCGCTACCGGGTGACGCCGGCGCAGATCGAAGCGTGCATCGCGCGCAACCCGACGAAGAAAGGCATCGCGAAGCTACGGCGGGCGTACGGCGCCGACGCGACGCTCAGCGAGCTCGAGCAGGAGTTCCTCCGCCTGCTCGACCGACACGGCCTGCCCCGCCCCCGCACGAACATCGATCTCGCGGGCGACAAGGTCGACTGCCACTGGCCGTCGCACGGACTGACCATCGAGCTGCACAGCTATCGCTTTCACGCCACCCGATGGGGCTACGAAAACGACAACGCGCGCCGCCGGCGCTCCCGCCATCTCCCGTTCACGTGGGGCGACGTGTTCGAGCGCGGCGCGCAGACCGCCGCCGAGCTGCGCGTGCTCCTCGTCACGGTTGGTCGTGACGCGCCAGGTCCGATATCCGGACCCGGCGCGTCATGACCGGCTGCGCCTAGCCCACCGGCGCCCGCGCCCCCGCGTGCCAGCTCAGCGCGTACGCCGGGTCGTCGAGGTCACGGGCGAGCGTTGTGAGCCGCAGCGGGCGGAACGTGTCGCACATGACCGCGAGCTCGTCGGTCGACGTCGCGCCCAGCGAGGCCTCGACGCGGCCCGGCTGCGGGCCGTGCGGCAGGCCGCTGGGGTGCAGCGTCAGCGCGCCCGCTCCCACGCCGGCGCGCGAGCCGAACTGGCCGTCGACGTAGTAGATGACCTCCTCGGACTGCAGGTTGGAGTGGTGGTAGGGGATCGGCACCGCGAGCGGATCCCAGTCGAGCTGGCGCGGGCAGAACGAGCAGATGACGAAGTTCGGGCCCTGGAAGGTCTGGTGGACGGTCGGCGGCTGGTGCAGCCGTCCGGACTTCGGCTCGAAGTCGTGGATGTTGAAGCTGTAGGGATAGACGTAGCCGTCCCAGCCGACGACATCGAACGGGTGGTAGTCCAGGACGAAGCGCTGGAGGCCGCGCCGCGCTCGCACCACGAGCTCGTACGAGCCGCGCTCGCGGTGCGTCTGCAAAGCGACCGGCGGGTGGAAGTCGCGCTGCGAGAACGGCGCGTGCTCGAGCAGCTGGCCGTAGCGATTGCGATAGCGGTTGGGCGTCTCGATCTCGCCGGGCGTGTGGAACGTCAGCCACGTCTGCGGCCCGTCGTCGCAGCGCACCCGGTACGTGGTCCCGCGCGGGATCACGACGTAGTCGTGCGGGCGGTAGGGCAGCGTGCCGAAGACCGTCTCGAAGACGCCCGACCCCTCGTGGACGAACACCACCTCGTCGCCCTCGCCGTTGCGGTAGAAGCCCCCGAACTCGTCAACCGGCTTGCACACCGCCATCTCGACGTCGTCGTTGTACATGAGCACGCGGCGGCCCGACACGAAGTCGCCGCCGCGGGCGAGGCCGGCACTCTGCGTCAGGCGGTGCACGTGCGCGTCGGGCACCCACTCCTCGAGCACGATCGGCTCGAACGCGCCGACCTCGGCCACGTCGCACGGCGACTGCAGGTGCAGGAGGATCGACTCGTTGCCCGAGAAGCCCTCGTAGCCCATGACCTCCTCGACGAGCAGCTCGCCGCTGTCCTCGTCACGGACCTGTGTGTGGCGCTTGGCCGGCACAGAACCCAGCGAGACGTACCGCATCAGAGGTTCCCCCTCAGCGCCTGCTCGCGCTCGATCGCCTCGAACAAAGCCTTGAAGTTGCCCTCGCCGAAGCCGCGCGCGCCGTGGCGCTCGATGATCTCCAAAAAGAGCGTCGGCCGGTCGCCGAGCGGCTTGGTGAAGATCTGCAGCAGGTAGCCCTCGTCGTCGCGGTCGACGAGGATCCCGAGCCGGCGCAGGTCCTCGAGCGACTGGTCGATCTCGCCGACCCGCGCCGGCACGTCCTCGTAGTAGGACTCCGGCGTGCGCAGGAACGACACCCCGCGCGCCGCGAGCGCCTCGACGGTCGCGACGATGTCCCGCGTGGACACCGCGATGTGCTGCACGCCCGGGCCGCCGTAGAACTCCAGGTACTCGTCGATCTGCGACTTGCGCGCACCCTCCGCTGGCTCGTTGATCGGGAACTTCACGCGCCCGTCGCCGTTCGTCACGACCTTCGACATGAGCGCCGAGTACTCCGTCGAGATGGCCTCGTCGGAGAAGTGGATGAGCTCGGTCATCCCGAAGACCTCCTCGTAGAACGTCACCCAGCGCTCCATCGCGCCGAGCTCGACGTTGGCCACGACGTGGTCGATCCCCGCCAGCAGTCGCGGCTGCGACGCGTCCCCGTCGTGCGCCACCGCCGCGAACCCCGGCAGGAACCGGCCGCCGTAGTCACCGCGCTCGACGAACGTGTGCACGGTCTCGCCGTAGGCGGCGATCTCCGCCATCCGCACGACGCCGTCACCGTCGCGCAGCTCATAGGGCGCGCGCAGCCCGGTCGCGCCGCGCGCCACCGCCTCGCGGTACGCCGCATCGGCCGAGGGCACCGACAGCGCCACGACCTTGACGCCGTCGCCGTGGCGGCGCTGGTGGTCCCCGATCTCCGTGCCATCAACCAAAGCGCCCGTCAGCACGAGGCGGATGCGGCCCTGCTGGAGCACGTGCGAGACGCGGTCGCGCCGGCCGGTCTCCAGGCCCGCGTAGGCCACCTCGGTGAAGCCGAACGCGTGGCGCAGGTAGTACGCGGCCTGGGCGGCGTTGCCGACCCACAGCTCGATGTGGTCGATGCCGTGCAGCGGCATGAAGTCGCGCCGCTCCGGGGCAGGATGGGGGTCAAGCGACAGCGTGCTCACGGCACAGCTCCTCGATCGATTCGTCGGTACAGGTGTCGAAGAAGGCGCCGATGACGGCCTCGATCTCCGCGATGGACTGCGCCCGGTACAGGACGGGCTGGTAGCGCGTGATGTCGTACTCGGCGGTGCCCATCTCGAGCAGGTTCAGCGGGCGCGTCTGCATCCCGCGAAACTCGCCGAGCTCGCCGTAGCTTGAGAGGATCCCGGCGCCGTAGGCGCGCAGGTCGCCGTCCTCGACGACGACGCCGAACTCCAGCGTGAACCAGAACACGCGCGACAAGAAGCGCAGCGAGTCCTCGCGCTCCAGACGGCGCGCGGCGACCCCCGCGCGGCGGTGCAGCTCGCCGAATGTCGGTGTCGCGAGCAGGTGACCATGGCCGATGACCTCGTGCACGATGTCGGGCTCGGGGGTGTAGAGCGCCATCGCGCCGTGACGGACGTACTGCGTGGAGTGAAAGCGCCGGTCGGCCAGCGCCCCGTAGAACGTGCGCAGGTCGACGAGGCCCGCCGCCGGCACGTAGCGCCAGCCGCCGTGCGCCGCCAGCCGGGCGCTCACGTCGTCGAGGCCCGGGATCCGGTTGACCGGCAGCGCGACGCGGCCCACGGCGTCGCGGAACTCGCTCACCGCGAGACGCTCGTGCCGCGGCGCCAGCTCACGGCAGACCGTGCGCCAGACCTCCTCCTCGCCCTCGGCGTAGTCGATCCGCGGCGCTGGGGCGCCGGGGCGCCACGCGAGCGCGGCGGCCGCGATCTCGTTGCGTCTGCGGCGATACTCCGGGTCGTTCGCGCCGGGGTGGCCGTCGTGGAGATGGACGGTGACCTCGCCGCCGTCTCCCGTGGTCACCGGTGAGTAGAGCTGGGCCTCTTCGAACATCGGTCGGTGCCTCCTTGTGACAGGAGCGTCGACCAATCCGCCCGCGTTTACAAGTGTGTCCACCGCGACAGGTCAACGAGCGCAGCACAACGCCCAACCAGGCTGGAATACTGGTCAACATGTCCATCGATTCGCTCGACGCTCGTCTCATCGCCACCCTGCGCCGCTTTCCGCGGGTGGGCCTGCTGGAGGTCGCGCGCCAGCTCGGCGTCGCGCGCGGGACCGTTCAGGCCCGCCTCGCCAAGCTCGAGGCGCGCGGCGTCATCACCGGTCACGGGCCCGAGGTGGATCCCGCCGCGATGGGGTATCCGATCAGCGCGTTCATCCTCGTCGAGCTCGCGCAGGGCGAGCTCGCCGCGGCAGTCGCCATCATGCAGTCGATCCCCGAACTGCTCGAGGCCGACGCGATCTCCGGACCGCAGGACCTCATCTGCCGTGTCGTGGCCCAGGACACCGAACACTTGCAAGACATCGTCAACCAAATCACCGCCTCCCCGGCGATCCGTCGCTGCACGAGCTATATCGTGCTCACGCGCCAGGTTCCGCCGCGCACCATGCCGCTGATCGAGGCGGCGGCGCAACCTTCGCGCCGAGGGGTCGGTTAGTACGGTCGTGACGGGGCGAGATCCAGACGATCCCGCGCGGGCGGATCCCGCACACGTGCCGGAGACGAAGCGGTCCCGGCGGCGTCCCGAGATCCAGGCGCTGCGGGCGATCGCCGTCCTGACCGTGGTCATCTACCACGTCTGGCCGGAGGCGATGCCGGGCGGCTACGTCGGCGTCGACGTGTTCTTCGCGATCTCGGGCTACCTCATCACCGCGCATCTGCTGCGCGAGGTCGAGACCACCGGGGCGCTGGCGCTGTGGGGCTTCTGGGCGCGGCGCGCGCGGCGCCTGCTGCCGGCCGCGCTGGTCACGCTCTTCGTCTGCGCGATCGGCACGCTGCTGTTCGTCCCGCAGGTCTACTGGCAGCAGTTCCTCACCGAGATCGGCGCGAGCACGGCCTACTTCCAGAACTGGCAGCTCGCCGGCGACGCCGTCGACTACCTCGCCGCCGAGAACCGCGCCTCGCCCGTGCAGCACTTCTGGTCGCTGTCGGCCGAGGAGCAGTTCTACCTCGCGTGGCCGCTGCTCATCGCACTCGGCGCCTGGCTGTCACGCACCCGCGTGGCGATCTTCCTCGTGCTCGGCATCGTCAGCGGGCTGAGCCTGGCCTACTCGATCACCGAGACGGCGTCCAACCCCGCCGCCGCCTACTTCGTCACCCCGACGCGTGCCTGGGAGTTCGGCGCGGGCGGCCTGCTCGCGCTGCTCGGGGCGCGCGCGTGGCAGCTGCCCGACCAGGCCCGCGCCGCGCTGTCGTGGGCGGGCCTGGCCGCCGTCATGTACGCGTCGATCTTCTACAGCACCGACACCGCGTTCCCGGGCTCGGCCGCGCTCGTGCCAGTGCTCGGCACGCTGGCGGTCATCCTCGCCGGCACGCCGCGGGCGCGCTGGGCGCCGTCGCCGCTGCTGCGCTTCCGGCCGGGCCAGTTCCTCGGCGACATCTCCTACTCGGTCTACCTCTGGCACTGGCCGCTGCTCGTGTTCGCGCCGTTCGTGCTCGTCGATCCCGGCCTGGACGAGACGCGCGTCGCGGTGATCGCGCTGACCGTGCTGCTGGGCTGGGTGACGAAGGTGCTCGTCGAGGACCCGGTGCGGCGCAGCGCCTGGCTGGCGTCGCAGCCGCGGATGACGTTCGCCTGCAGCGTGGCGGCGATGGCGCTCGTGGCGGGCGTGCTGGTCAGCGGCACGTCGCACGTCGAGGCGCAGATCCGCAAGGCCGAGCGCGCCGAGTCCAAGGCCGTCGACACGCGGCCGCCGTGCTTCGGCGCCGCCGCCCGCGACCCCGACCAGCCGTGCGTCAACCCGGCGCTGCGCACGCAGGTGGTGCCGTCGCCGGTCCTGGCCAAGACCGAGGAGTACGCACCGTGCGAGCGCTTCCACCGCGAGGGCGGGCTGAGCCAGTGCGACTTCGGCGTGCCGGCCGAGAAGGCGTCGCGGACGATCGCGCTCGTGGGTGACAGCCACGCGTCGCACTGGCGCACGCCGCTGGACCAGGTCGCCAAGCAGAACGGGTGGCACGGCGTGTCGATCACCCGCACGAGCTGCCCGTTCTCGGAAGCGACGAAGAAGCTGGCCGAGCCGACGTTCTCGCAGTGCAAGGACTGGGTGAGCAAGCTGCCGAGCTACTTCCGCGCCCATCCCGAGATCGACACGATCTTCGTCGTCGGCATCACCGGCGGGGCGGTCAACGTGCCGAAGGGCCGGACGATGTTCGAGGCCAAGGTCAACGGCGTGCGCAACGCGTGGCGCACGTTGCCCGACACGGTCAAGCACATCGTCGTCATCCGCGACACGCCGCGGATCGCCACCGACACGGTCGACTGCATCGACCGCGCGGTCGCCGCGGGCGAGCGCGCCGACATCGCCTGCGCGGTTCCGCGCGACCTGGCTGTGGAGGCCGACCCGCAGGCCGTCGCCGCCCGTACGTCGGGCTCGGAGCGCACGCAGGTCATCGACCTCACCGACCACTTCTGCAACGACCGCCTCTGCTTCCCCGTCGTCGGCGGGGTGCTCGTCTTCAAGGACCTGCACCACTTCACGCTCGTCTGGGCCGAGACGCTCGGCCCGCCGCTGGGCCGCGCGGTGCAGCGCCTGTCGGCGACGTGGTGAGCAGCGCAGCGGCGGCGCCGTCCGCGCGGCGGCGGGTCGCTCAGCAGCCGCGATCGATCGCGGCGGCGATCATCTCGCTGCGGTAGCGATAGCCCGCGGCGTCGGCGTGCAGGCCGTCGGGCAGGTAGACCGCGCCGACGCTCACGGCGTGCTCCCAGTTGACCACCACGATGCGCGGGTCGCGCCGCTTGGCCTGGTGCAGGACCCGGTTCAGGCCGCGGTAGGCGCCCTTGCGCTTGGGCCGGATGATCGTCGGCCACACGGCGCAGGCGTTCTCGGGCAGCAGCGACATCGTGCGGCGCACGCGGTCGGCGAAGCGCTTGGGGCTGGCGCCGTCGTTCGTGCCGAGGCTGATGATCACCGTCTTGGGCGTCACCACCCGCAGCTCGCGCCGCAGCAGGCTCATCCCCTTGGGGGTGGTGATGCCGTTCCGCGCGGCCGCGACGATGTTGCGCCCCTCGAGCATCGGGCTGAGGTAGGGCAGCGTCCCGACCGCCAGCGAGTCGCCGACGACGAGCACGTCGGAGTCGCCGGCGTGCGCCGGCGCCACGAAACCGAACGCCAGCACGAGCAGCGCGAGCAGCGTCCCGCCGGCAGCGCAACCGATCGTCCCCCTCATGCCGCGCACAGCAGCTCTGTTCACGCCCTCGTCCTCGGTCCGTGGATACGACATGCAGCCCTCACGGCCGCCCCGAACGGCCACACGGCAGATTATCCGCGTGCCGTCAAGCGGCGGCCGACGGTTGTCGGATCGCCCGCGTCGGCGGTCGCCTCGACCTGCAGCGTCACGGTCAGGCCGCGCCGGCGGCCCATCGCCCGGCGCAGCCGCGAAACCTGCGCGCGGGTGAGCTTCACGCGCACGATCTTGGACTCCGCCGCCTGCAGCTTGGCCTTCGCCGGGCGCAGGCTCAGCGAGAACGCCCGCTTGCGCCTGCGCGGCTTGTCGCGCTCGGTCAGCGTGCCGGTCACCTCGACGGCGCAGATCGTGTCGCAGCCGACGCGGATGGGCAGCGTGCGCGTCGCGAACAGTTTGGCGGTGCGCAGGACGCGCACGGTCACGTCGGGCCCGAGCGGCGGCGGCAGCGTCGGGAGCTTCGGCGGCGGAGGATGGCCGATCGGGGCGAGGGTCGCGCACGGCGGGGCCGCGGGTGCGGCGAGGGCGAACTGCTGGACGCGGTGGTTGCGCGTGTCGGTGACGGTCAGCGTTCCGTTGCAGTCGACCACGACGCCGGTCGGATTGATGAACTGCCCGGGTCCGATCCCGCGCTCGCCGAACATGCCCAGCCGCTCACCGTTGGGGCCGAAGTGCTGGATGCGGTTGTTGCCGCGGTCGGCCACCCAGAGGTGGTTGGCGGCGTCGAGCGCGAGCTGCGCCGGCGCGGCGAGCTTGCCGAGGGTGCGCCCGGTCCCGCCGAACTGCGTGATCCGCCCGCCGCCCGCGTCGTAGACGGTGATCCGGTTGTTCGTCGCGCTGACGTACACCCGCGAGCCGTCGGGGGTGGCCGCGACGCCGCGCACGGTGCCCGCGTCCGTCCATGCGCCGAGGTAATCGCCGGCGGTGGTGAAGCGCACGACGCGGCGGTTGCCGGTGTCGGCGACGCTGATGACCCCGTTGGCGTCGATCGTGATCGCCGACGGGTCGCGCATCCGGCCCGGGCCGCTGCCCAGCGCGCCGATCGTGCGCGCCGGCAGTCCGGTGGAGCGGGCGAAGACGAAGATCCGTGCCCGGCGCTGGTCGAGCACGTAGGCGTCGCCGGCCGCGTCGAACGCGACGGCGACCGGGCGGCGCAGGATCGTCGGGCCGGGGGAGGGGGAGCCCCACACCGAGGCGACGGACCCGTCCGGGTTCAGCAGCTCGATGCGCCCGTTGATCGAGTCGGCCACCGCGCGCAGGCCGCCGGCGTCGGCGGCGACGCCCATCGGGGTGTTGAACTGCCCGGGGCCCCGACCGGATGCGCCGAAGGAGCGCAGCAGCCTGCCGCCGCGGTCGAAGACGTCGATGCGGTCGTTGCCGGTGTTCGTGACGTAGAGCGCGCCGCTGCGGTCCGCGGCGATCGCGCGCGGGTAGGCGAGCTGACCCGGGCCGGTGCCGTAGCTGCCCCAGCGCGCCCGGTACTTGTAGGCGGGCTGCGGGCCGAAGCGCAGGATGCGCTGGTTGATGTCGTCGGCGACGAAGACGCGGCCCTGCGGATCGACCGCGACGCCGAACGGGAAGCTGAACTGGTTCTTGCCGGCCCCCTGGCCGCTGCCGACCGTGCGGATCACGCGACCGCCGAAGTCCATGACCACGAGCCGGTGGTGGTGGTCATCGGCGACGATCAGCCGATGGCCGCGGACCGCCAGCCCACGCGGGTTGGCCAGCAGCCCCGGCGGGACGATCGCGGTCGCGCCCGAGCCGTCGAGGTTGAAGCGCTGGACGCGGTCGTTCTGGCTGTCGGAGACGAACAGGAGGTTGCCGGCGATCGCCAGGCCGCCGCCGGCCGGCGCGTCGTTGCCGCCGCCCGGGCCGAAGTTGAACTCGCCGACGTTCGTGCCGCGCTTGCCAAAGGACTGCATGAGCTCACCGGCGGGGCTGAAGCGGTCGATCCGGCTGTGGCCGCTGCTGGCCACGAACAGCGTGTTGTCGCCGGCGACCGCGACGGCCCCGACCGACGTGAACTCGCCGGGGCGCAGGCCGGCGAGACCGACCTCGCGGATGAAGCGGCCCTCCGGCGTGAAGACCTGGATGACGCTCGAGGACTGGTCGCCCACGTAGACCGAGCCGTCGGGCCCGATCGCGACGGTCTGCGGGAAGCGCAGAACGCCGCCGCCGCGCTGGCCGACCTCCGACACGGCGGTGTACGGGCAGGCGGCCGACGCGCCCGGGCAGGGCGTCTGGGCCGGCGCCGTCGCCGGCAGCGCGAGGGCGGCGAGGGCGAGCGCGCAGCTCGCGACCCACGGGAGCCGGCGATGGGGGCGGCGGGCCATCGTCGCTCTAACCACGGCGCGCGACGATAGTCGCGCCGCCGCCGGCGGCCTGCACGATGGCGTGCGCCCGCGGCGTCAGCCGTCGGCGGGGTTCGGCGCCGCCACATGGCGCTCGAGCATCGCGCGCAGGTGCGCGGCGGGGACCGCCCCGACGAGGCGATCGACCTCCGCTCCGTCGCGGATGACGACGAGCAGCGGGATCCCCTGCACGTGGTAGCGCGCGGCGATCGCGGGCGCCTCGTCGGTGTTGAGCTTGACGACCTTCAGGCGCCCGGCGAACTCGCGGCCCATCTGCTCGACCACCGGCGAGACCATCCGGCACGGGCCGCACCACGGCGCCCAGAAGTCGACGAGCACCGGCACCGAGGCGGCGATCTCCTCGTCGAAGCCGGCGGGATCGGTCTCCACGATCCACGGCAGGTCGGTGTGGCAGACGCTGCAGCGCGGCACGCCCCTGGCCGTGGCGCGGACGCGGTTGCGGCGCCCGCAGCTCGGGCACGTGACGATCGCCGGGGTTGCGGCCATGGACCGGGGTGCTACCCGGCTCGCGCTACGCCGCATCCTCGAGCGTGCGCAGCTCGGCCAGCGGGGGCCGCTCGGTGGGCTCGGCCCGCGGATCGAGGCCGCCCGCCAACCGCCCCTCGCGGCGCAGGCGCGTCGTCACGGCGGCCAGCACGGCGGCGGACATCGGGGCGAGGCGCTCGAGCGGCTGGTGGCGGTTCTGGCGCACGTCGAGGTCGACCTGGGCGATCGCCGCGATCCCGATGGCCGCGTGGACGTCGAGCAGCAGGCCGATCTCGACGGCGTAGCCCGTGCAGAACGCCATCTGCTCGAGCAGCTCGCGGCGCGCGGCGAACTCGCCCGCCAGCGGCTGGCGCAGCCCCGACAGCTCGGGATGGAACGCGCTCAGCAGCGGGCGCGCCATGAGCTCCGTGACGCGGCCGCCACCGGCGGGCGCGACGTGGCCGGGCCCGTGCCGGAACGGCCGGCGGTAGAAGGCCTTGACGAACCGCAGGTGCGGGGCGCAGATCAGCGGGCCCAGCAGGCCGGTCGCGAAGTGCGCGCCGAAGTCCTCGGAGTCGGCGTCGACGAAGCAGACGAGATCGCCGGTCAGGACGGTCAGCGCGCGCCACATCGCGTCGCCCTTGCCGAGCACGGGTCCGAACGCCGGCAGCAGCCCGGCGGGATGCACGACCTGCGCGCCCAGCGCCGCGGCGATCGCGCCGGTGCCGTCGCGCGAGTCGTCGTCGAGCACCACGACCTGATCGATCACCCCCGCCTCCCGCAACGCCATCAGGGGGGCGACGACGCCGGCGATCGTCGCCGCCTCGTCGCGCGCCGGCACGCACACCGACACCGTCTCGACCCGCTCGACGCGCAGCCGATCCGCCGCAAACCGGGAGTGGTGAAACGTGCATACGGTCACACCTCGCGGACCCCGGCCGGCAGGAGGTCGCCCAGCGCGACCGAGGGGTCGGCGAGGCGGTCGCGCTCGACCGGTGCCGCGGCGCCGATCAGCGCCTGGATGTCCGGGGCCATGTCCCAGACGTTGACGTTCATGGCGGCCCGGACACGGCCCTGGCGCAGCCAGAACGCGATGAACTCGCGCGCCGCGATGTCGCCGCGGATGACGACGTCGTCCCACTCGGCCGCATGGCCGGTGTACTCCATGCCGATGTCGTACTGGTCGGAGAAGAAGTAGGGCAGCCGGTCGTAGGCGACCCGCGCGCCGAGCATGTTGCGCGCCGCCGCCGGGCCCTGGTGCAGCGCGCCGGCCCAGTGCTCCACGCGCAGGCTGCGCTCGAGCAGCGGGTGGTGGGCGCGGGCGACGTCGCCCGCGGCGAACACGTTGTGCGCGCTCGTCTCGAGGTACTCGTCGACGAGGATCCCGTCGGCGGTACAGATCCCCGAGCGGCCGGCGATCTCGTCGCGCGGGACGACGCCGACGCCGACGACGGCGACGTCGCACTCGACGCGGGCGCCGTCGCCGGTGCGCACGGCGTCGATCGCGCCGCCGGGCCGGCCCTCGAAGGCCGCCACGCCGCGGCCGAGCAGCATCCGCACGCCGTGCTCGGCGTGCAGGTCGCGGTAGAAGGCGCCGAGCTGCGGACCGAGCGTGCGCTGCAGCGGCAGGTCGAGCGGCTCGACCAGCGTGACCTCCAGCCCCATGCTGCGCGCCGAGGCGGCGACCTCGCAGCCGATCCAGCCGCCGCCGACGATCGCCACCCGGCCGCCGGCCCGCAGGCGCTCGCGCAGGGCGTCGCTGTGGCCCAGCGTGCGCAGCTCGCAGACGCCGTCGAGCTCCGCGCCGGGCACGGCGAGGCGGCGCGGCCGCGCGCCGGTGGCGAGCAGCAGCCGGTCGTAGGGCACGCGCTCGCGCCCGGCGAGCACGACCGCCGAGCCGGCGGTGTCGATCGACTCGACGGTCTCGCCGAGGCGCAGCTCGATCGCGTGCTCGTCGTAGAAGTCCTCGTCGTGGACGAAGACCTTCTCGAGGCCGGCCTCCCCGCGCAGGTACTCCTTCGACAGAGGCGGGCGCTCATAGGGAGGCCGGCGCTCGGCGCCGAGCAGGACGATCCGGCCGTCGTAGCCCTCCTCGCGCAGCGTCTCGGCGGCCTTTGCTCCGGCCAGTCCGGCACCGGCGATGACAACGGTCTGCGGCGTGCTCATGCGGCCTCGCTCCTTCATCCGGATCGGCTTCGTGCGCCGTTGGCGTCGCGCGCGGAGCGCGTCTTACGTGCGCGGCGCGTCGTCGGCCGCGACGTACGCGAGGAGGCTCTCGAAGTCCTCGGCGCAGGCGGGACAGCCGGTCAGGTGCGCGCGCATCGCGGGCACCGCGAGGTCGGGGTCGCCGCCCGCGAGGGTGACGTCGACGTAGCGGTCGAGTTGCTCGAAGCACTCCTCGCAGGTCAACTCGGGCTCGGCGGGGCCCAGCAGCGCGGCGATCAGGCGTGCGGCGTCGTGCGTGTCGGTCATCGGTCGTGCTCCCGTTCGCCGTCCGCGAGGTCGAAGCCCCCCGCGGCCAGCTCGACACGCAGCTTCCTGCGCGCGTCGTGCAAGGTCTTGTACAGCGCTCCCCGCGTCGTGTTGGAGTGCGCGGCGAGCACGTCGATCGGGATGCCGTTCAGCGTGATCGCGACGAGCACCTCGCGCTGACGGGCGCTCAGGCGCTCGGCGATCGCCACCCGCAGCGCCGCGAGCAGTTCGCCTTCCGCGAGCTGCTCGCCCGGCGACGGCGCGTGCGACGCGAACGCCGGCCATGCAGCGGGCTCCAGCGGCAGCTCATGCGCCTGCCAGGCACGGCGGCGCAGCTTCACCGCCGCCTCGTAGAGCGCGAACTTGTACGCCCAGGTGGTGAAGCGGCTGTCGCCGCGAAACCCGTCGAGCTTCGCCAGCACCGCCACGAGCGCGTCATCGGCCGCCTGCTGGGCGAGATCGTCGTGGTCGCCGCCGCGCAGATGCGCCAGCGCATGGCGACGCCGCGACACCTCGAAGCGCGCGGCACGCACCAGCAGCTCGTGCAGCCGGCGAACCGCCTCGTCGCGGACGTGCCCGCTGCCGGCGAGCTCGTCCAGCCAACGGCGCGACTCGGCGTCGAGGGTGTCGGCCCGCGCGGGCGCAACAGACGGCGGCGGCGTGACCTGCGAGCCCACGCACCCGAAGCTATCAGCGGCCTCGAAACGGCGGCGAGAGCCCTGACCAGTGGCCCGCTCAGCCCGTGGCGAGCGCGAGAAACTCGCTGCGCGTGCGGGCGTCGTCGCGCAGCAGGCCGCGCAGCGTCGACGTCGTCGTGCGCGTCCCGGGCTTATGGACGCCGCGCAGCGACATGCACATGTGCTCGGCCTCGATCACGACGCCCACGCCCTTGGGCCGCAGGTGGCTCTCCAGGCAGTCGGCGACCTGCATCGTCAGGCGTTCCTGCAGCTGCAGGTCGCGGGCGAACAGCTCGACGACGCGGGCGAGCTTCGAGAGCCCGATGATCCGCTCGCCCGGCAGGTAGGCCACGTGCGCGACGCCGTGAAAGGGCAGCAGGTGATGCATGCACAGCGAGTGAAACGGGATCGCCTTGACGACGACGAGCTCGTCGTAGCCGGCCTCGTTGGGAAACGTCGTCAGCGAGACCGGCTCGTGCGTCAGCAGCTCCTCGAACGCGGCCGCGACCCGCCGTGGCGTCTCGCGCAGCCCCTCGTCGCCGATGTCGCGACCGAGCGCCAGCAGCAGGTCGCCGATCGCGCGCTCGGCACGCGGCCGATCGATGCGTGGGTGCTCGGCGCCGTGCTCGAGGCGCCCATCGACGTGCAGCGGTGCGACCGGCGCGACGTGCGCGGCGCTCATGTGCGTGCGTTCCCTCCGGCGCCCGCGCCGTGCGCAGCCGCCTCCCACCTGATCGTGTCCATGCCGGCGTCAGCGTCGTCGGGCCGCCGGTTCTTACGTGCGACCCCTCGCCGACCGACCGCGCGGGCGCCAACCCAGCGCCGGCGGCGGCCGCCTGGACCTATCGTGCGTACATGGCCGGCGACATGCAGGGTGAACTGGCGACCGAGGGAGCGCAGGTGCGGCCGGTGGGGGCGGCGTCCCTCGAGCGCTCCGAGCGCACGATCCTGCTCGTCGTCCTCTCGGCGATGACCGGGCTCATCCACGCCAAGGCGCTGCTCGACCACGCCTCGCACTACTGGCTCTACGGCGTCTTCTTCGGCGTCCTGGCCTACGCCCAGGTGTTCTGGGCGTTTCTCGTCTACCGGCGGCCGGACGAGCGCCGCTGGCTCATGCCGGCCGCGATCGTCAGCCTGGCGGTCGTCGGCCTGTGGATCGTGACGCGCAGCGTCGGGGTTCCGTTCGGCCCGTGGGCGGGGCGCCCGGAGCCGTTCGCGGTCACCGACATCACCGCGTCGCTGAACGAGCTCATCCTGGCCGGCGTCATCGTCGCGATGCTGCGCCCCGAGGGTCGCGTCGCCGGCGGGCTGCGCTGGCTGGACGGCGCCAACTGCGTCCGCATCGGCTCGATGCTCGTCGCGCTCAGCCTGCTGGCGGTGCTGATCGGCGATCACTCGCATCCCGGTGCCGGCTGAGCCACGGGCGCGCCCAGGAACGTGCGAGTTCGCACAAACTTCACCCAAGAGGTCTATGCTCAGTGAGGTGCCAGACCTGCTCGACCGCGTCCGCCGCGAGCTCGACGAACGGGTGGCACAACTGCGGCCCGCCGCCCTGGAGTTCGAGCGCCTGCGGCTTGCCGCGGAGGCCCTCGATCGCCTGAAAGCGGCGCCGGCCGCGCGGCCCGCCGCACCGGCGCGGCCGGCGGCGCGGGCTGCCCCGCACGCTCGCGGCGCGACCTCACGGCGAGCCGCCCCGGGGCAGACGCAGCAGCGGGTCATCGATGAACTGCGCAGCGTGCCCGGCAGCTCGAGCACCGCGGTCGCTCGGGCGCTCGGAATCTCCGCCAACGCGGCCGCGGCCACGATCTCGCGGCTCGCCAGGCAGGGGCGGGTGACCCGCCTGGAGACCGGCGGCTACGCCGCGGCCGACGCGCCCGCGCCGCAGGACACGGACACCAGCCCGACGGGGCCGGCGCAGGATCCGCCGGCCGGCGCCTCCTAGATCGCGTAGGCGGCGCGGGCCGCCGCGGCGGCCCGCGACAGCCCGAGATCCGCGCAGCCCGCCGCCAGCGCGCTCGCCGCCGCCCGATCGGGCAGCCCGGCCAGGCTCATCGCCAGCAGCTGCGCCTGGCGCAGCGACACCGGCGTCTCCAGGCACAGGCGGCCGAGCCACCGCGCCGCGGCGCGCCCGAACAGCGGCTCGTCGACGACGAGCAGCACGAGCGCCAGCGCGTCCTGCAGGTCGATGTGCTCGAGCTCGGTCGCCGCGTTCCACGCGATCGACGCCCGCCCGGTCTTCAGCGCACGCTGAAAGCGCGCGTAGGCGGAGCCCTGCGAAGTCACGAACGTATGTTCGCACGTCCCGTCGGGGCACGGCGGCGGATCTCAGCGCCGCCGGCTGACGCGGCGGACGCTCTCGCAGCGCCGGGGACCGTCGGCGTGGTCGATGGCGGCGCTGTCCCGGCCGCTGCCACAGTCGATGCTGTCGCGCGTGCTGTCGTTGCTGCGGATGGTGTCGTGGCCGGCGTCGCCGCGCAGGCGGTCGTTGCCGATGCCCCGGAACCCGGTTTCGTCGAGGTGGTCGTTGCCGGCGCCGCCGTCCGCACGGTCGCGGCCTGCGTTGCCGCTGAGGCGATCGCGGCCGCTGCCGCCGCGAAGCACGTCGTTGCCCGAGCCGCCCAGCAACCGGTCGTTGCCGCTGTCGCCGCGCAGCCGATCGTGGCCGGCGCCGCCACGGAGGACGTCGTTGCCCGACGAGCCGCGGACGGTGTCGTTACCGCGGCCAGCACAGATCGTGTCGCTTCCGCCGCGTCCATCGATCGTGTCGGCCGCGCGGCTGCCGACGATCACGTCGCGGCCCGCCGTGCCGTCGATGCGCCGCTGTCCGGGTCGGGCGACGATCGTCGCCGGCCGGCCCGCGCACGCCGGACGCCGCGGCGCCGCGGCGAACCCGAAGAGCACGTAGGCCGATCCGGCCGTTCCGCCGAAGTGGGTGATCAGGGAGGGCGCTCCGACCAGTACGTCGTCGTGTCCGTCGGCGTTCACGTCACCGGCGCCGGCCACCGCGCCGCCCGCCATCTCGCCGCGTGCGCCGTCGATCCGAAACCCTCCCGTTCGAAGGTCGCCGAGATCGACGTCGGCCGCCTGCGGCGCGCCGAACACCACCCACGCCGATCCTGCCCCGTACTCGCCGTCGCGCCGCGCGCCGGGTGAGCCCACGATCACGTCGGCGCGCCCGTCGGAGTTGACATCGCCGGCGCCGGCGACCGCGCCGATGCCCGCGGCGGCGGCGATCGCGTAGCCGCGCGCGCCGATGGCCCCCAGGTCGACGCTGTCGGAGCCCGCCTTGCCGTATACGACGTGCGCCGCGCTCGTCCGGATTGCGTCGACGAAGGCGGCTCCCACGACGATCACGTCCGCGCGGCCGTCGCCGTCGATGTCTCCCGCGCCGGCCACCGAGGAGGCCGCGGAGCCGCCGGCGACCGCGCCATCGATGCGAAAGCCGCCGGCGCCGAGGGCGGAGAGCACGACGCGATCGCTCGTCGCCTTGCCGAAGACGACGTACGCCGCACCGGATTGCGGCCGGCCGGCGACGTGGTCGGCGAACGGTGCGCCGACGACGACGTCCGCGCGCCCATCGGCGTTGACGTCGCCCGCGCCAGCCACCGACATTCCGGCGCCGTCACCCGCCACGGGCGACCCTCCGCCGGCGAACGTCGCGCCGTCCATCCGAAATCCACCCGCGGCGAGCGCACCAAGGTCGACCCGCGCGGACGACGCCTTCCCGAAGACGACGTGCGCGGACCGCGTGACGCGGTCCGGGTCGTTGGCCGGGTTGGGCGCGCCGATGACGACGTCGGCCAGCCCGTCGCCGTTGACGTCGCCCGCGCCCGCGACCGACCATCCGGCGCCGGCGCCGGCAGCGTCGCCGTCGACTCGAAACCCGCCCTCGCCGAGCGCGGTCAGATCGACGCGCTGCGTCGCCGCGCGTCCGAAGACGACGTACGCCGCGCCCGAGTCGGTGCGCCCGTTGCCGTCTGCGGCCGGGTCGCCGACGATCACGTCGGCCCGCCCGTCGCCGTTGACGTCGCCGGCGCCTGCCACCGACCAGCCGGCGCCGTCGATGACGAAGCCGCCGGCGTCCAGCCGGTCGAGCGCCACGACGCCGAGCGTCGTTCGGCCGAACACGACGTACGCCGTGCCCCAGGAGCCACGACCGCCGAGGGGGCGGCGCCCCACGATGACGTCTGCGACCCCGTCGGCGTTGACGTCGCCCGCCCCGGCGACTGCGCCGCCGACGGAGTCCCCGCTGGCGATGCCGCGGATGTGGACGTTCGCCTGCGTCAGCAGATCGACGTGGCCGGACTGCTGTGGCAGCGCCGCGCCCGCCGTTGCGGGGCAGGCCAGGCACAGGGCAGCCGCCGCAAGCGCGCGCGTCCACGACGCGCGGCGCAGCGGCAGGCCCGGCACTACATTCCGTGCAGCGGGTTGTGCGGCGGCGCGGGGTCGTCGCGCGGCGAATCGGCGGCGCCGCGCTCCTCGGTCGCGGTCGGCTTCACGCGCGGCGGCAGGCCGGGCATCTTCACCTTGACCTTGCGACCATCCTTCGTCGTCAGCTCGCCCAGCTCGGGCTTCACCTTGTGCAGTGGTTCACCGGGGATGGGGCTCATGGACGCAGGCTACTCCTGCTGTCCAGCCGGGTCGGTCAGCGACGCCGCGGCAGCCGCGGCAGCCGCGCCTCGCGCAGCGCGGCCCGCGCCGCCGCGTGGCCGTTGACCCCGTGCACCGCGCCACCGGGGAACGTCGAGGCGCCGCCGATGAACAGCCCGCGCACCGGTGTCGCGTACGGCGCGAGAGAAGGCACGGGGCGGAAGATCAGCTGGTCGACGGAGTAGCTGCCGTGGCCGACGTCGCCGCCCGGCAGGCTGGCGTTGCGCGCGTGCAGGTCGGCCGGCGCCATGACATGACGTGCCAGCACGCGCTCGCGGAAGCCCGGCGCGAAGCGCTCGAACTGCTGCTCCATCGCGTCGGCGAAGTCCCCGCGGCGCGTCGCCGTCCAGTCGATCCCCGGCGGGGTGTGCGTGTAGGCCCAGACGGTGTGCTTGCCCGCCGGCGCCCGCGTCGGGTCGGCGATCGACTGCTGGCCCGACAGCAGAAACGGCTCGTCGGGCAGGCCGCCGCCGGCGACCGTGTGCAGGGCGGCGCGCAGCTGCTCGGGCGTACCGCCGACGTGGACGGTGCCGGCGCGCCGCGCGTCCTCGTGCTCCCACGGGATCGGCGCGTCGAGCGCCCAGTCGACCTTGACGGTCTGCGGGCCGAAGCGAAAGCGGGTCGCCCGGCGCACGTACGCGTCGCCGAGCGCGTCGCCGGCGAGGTCGACGATGCCCTGCGGCGTGGTCGTCGCGACGACGGTGCGCGCGGCGATCCGGCGGCCGCCGGCGAGCTCTACGCCGCTGACCCCGCGCCGGTTGGTCAGCACGCGCCGCACCGGCGTGCCGAGCAGGGTCTCGCCGCCGAGCTCGTGCAGGCGGCCGGCCAGCGCGCCGGTGATCGCGCCCGCGCCGCCCTCGGGGCTGGGCCAGCCGACGGCATGGCCGAGCAGGTTCAGCCAGACGCCGGAGATCGCGCTGCCCGAGCCGTTCAGCGGTGCATCGCCGTGCAGCGACGAGCCGAACAGCATCGCCGCGCCGTCGCCCTGGAAGAGCTCGGCGGCCAGCCCGTCGGCCGGCATGAGCAGCACGCGGGCGAACTCGAGCATGCCCTGCAGCTTCAGCGCGGCGGTCATCCGGACCGCGCCCGCGACCGGCGGAAAGCCGGCGAGCATCATCGTCTTGACCGCGTCGAAGTGCTCGAGGTAGGGCGCGGCGAACGCCTGCCAGCGCCGGCCGTCGCCGGGCGCCAGCGCCTCGAGCGTCGCGACGGTGTGGGCCAGGTCGCGCGTGAGCGTGGCGCCGCGGCCGCCGGGCAGGGGGTGGACCATCGCGTGCTCGGGCTGGATCCAGCGCAGGCCGTGGCGCTCGAGGCCGAGCTTGGCGAAGACCGGCGAGGCGATCCCGACCGGGTGAACGGCCGAGAAGACGTCGTGGCGGAAGCCCGGCAGCGTCAGCTCGGCGGTCTGCGCCGACCCGCCGAGCGCCGGCGCGCCCTCGACGCACAGCACCGAGCGGCCGCCGAGTGCCAGCGTGACGGCGGCGGTCAGCCCGTTGGGCCCGGAGCCGACCACGATCGCGTCGTAGCGGTCGGCGCTCAAGGTCACGCGGTCCGGTCGGCGATCTGGGCGAGCATGCTCGACTCCCGCCGCTCCTCGCCCCAGAACGCCTGCTGCGCCTTGCGCCCGGCGCTGCGATAGGCCTGCTCGAGCGTGACCGGCATGTCGTCCCACGTGCCCGCCGCCCGCAGGTAGGCCTGCCCGTCGAGCTCGTAGGCCAGCAGCCGGTTGCGCGCGCGGCCCATGAAGTGTCCCTCGTGCGTGTCGAGGCAGATGATCGCCAGCGGCGTGCAGCCGGGCGGGTAGGCGGGCGGCTCGTCGCGGCCGTAGCGGACCATGAGCTCGCTGAGGCGAGCGGCGTATTGCTCGAGGTCCTGCGGGTGGTCGGCGTGGGTGAAGAAGCGCGTCACCGTGACGTAGCCGCGCAGGATCGCCGGCGTCTTGGGCGACAGCGCGCTGATGATCTCGATCTCGAACGTGTTGCCGGCCAGCCCGCCGCTGCGCACCGCGGTGAAGCGGCCGAGGTCGCTGCCGAAGTCCGGCCACCGTTCCGGCCGGGCGATCGCCGCGAGCGTGCGCGCCGCGTCGGCGATCGGGACCGGCGCGTAGGTGTGCCAGACCTGCTCCTTGCGGTCGCGCGCGGGCGGCGTGAGCTCGCCGAGCTTGGCGTGGCGCAGGCGGTACTCGGGCTTGTAGGCGTCGCGCGCCGCGACGGTCTCGAACACGATGCCGTGCGCGCGGCGCTCGTCGTCGGCGTAGGCATCCTGAAACCACGGCCCGACCAGGCGCGCCGCGCCGCTGAAGAGCTGCTCGCGGTCCAGCGTCCCGCGCGGGGTCTGGGCGCTGTCGAGGATCCGCTCGCGAAAGAACGCGCGGTGAAACGGGATGACGTCGGGCGCATGCAGGCGGCGGTGGCCGTGCTGATGCCAGTGCGTGGTGAGGATCGCGAACGCGAGGCGCAGGTCGTCGACGTCGCGCAGCTCGGGCCGGCGCGCGTAGTACGCGGCGTTGAGGAAGTCGGTCACCCAGCCGACGGCGTCGGGCGCGGTGATCGATGTGCCGCTCATCCGGGCCAGCGTGAGCGGAGACGAGCGCCAGACGCGCCGCGCGGCGGCGGCGGTCGCGACGAGTCCGAGCGTGGTGGTCGCGCCGGTGGCGGCCCGTCGTGCGTCCATGGCGGTTGAGGCTACCCCGCGTGTGCCCGCCGGTAGCGTTCGCGGCGGATGTCCGACCGCTTCGAGTCCTACCTGCGCCAGGCCGCCGAGCTGGTCCGCGCCGGCGACCTCTCGCGGGCGGAGGGCTTCGAGCGGCTCGCGCGCCAGACGCTCGAGACGCTCGGCTCGCCGCCGCGCCTGGCGGCGCGCCTGCACGCCCACCGCGGCGAGCGGGCGATGCGCCAGGCCGACTACCCGGCCGCCGAAGCGGCGTTCGGCGCTGCGATCGATGCGCTGCGCGCGGCCGGCGGCGGCGGTCGTGAGCTGTTCGACCTGATCCAGCGCGTCGGCCTGGCGCGTTCACACCAGGGGGAGGACGAGCGCGCGCTGGCGGCGTTCGACGAGGCGATCGCGCTGGCCGCCACGATCGGACCGGCGTTCTATCCCGTCGCCTACGCCCACCTCGCGCGCGCCGAGTCGCTGCGCCGGCTCGCGCGCCGCGCCGACGCCGAGGCGAGCCTGGGCGCCGCGATCGCGGTGGCCGAGCACTCGCCGGTCGACGGCCGCGACAAGATCGTGCGGGCGGCGCGCGAGGCGCTCGACGCGCTGCGGCCCAACCGGCCGGCGTCCCCGCCCCGCGATCGCGACGGCGATGGCGACATCGACGCCGCCGACGTCGCCCCGGCGGCGACCGCCCGCGCCGACGCCCCCGCCGAGCGCCGGCCCCGCCCGCCCGCGCCCGATCCCGCGACGCTGCGCTTCGACCAGGCCGGCTACGACGCCGTGCTCGCCGAGCTCGACGCGCTGATCGGCCTCGCGGCGGTCAAGGCGGAGGTCCACCGCCTGGCCGAGCTGCTGCGGATCGCCTCGCTGCGCCGGGCCGCAGGCCTGAAGACCGTGCAGATCTCGCTGCACCTCGTCTTCCAGGGCGGCGCCGGCACCGGCAAGACCACCGTCGCGCGGTTGTTCGGGCGCCTCTACAAAAGCCTCGGGCTGCTGGCAAGCGACCGCGTCGTCGAGGTCACGCGCGAGGACCTCGTCTCGGGCTACGTCGGTCAGACGGCGACGAAGACCGCGGCCGTCGTCGACAGCGCGCTCGACGGCGTGCTGTTTCTCGACGAGGCCTACGGGCTCGTGCGCCCCGACAGCCAGGGCGACTTCGGCCCGGAGGCGGTCGTCGAGCTGCTCAAGCGCATGGAAGACGACCGCGACCGGCTCGCGGTCATCGCCGCCGGCTACCCGCACGAGATGACCGAGTTTCTCGCCACGAACTCCGGCTTTCGCAGCCGGTTCGGCGAGACGATCCACTTCGAGGACTACGGGCCGACCGAGCTCGTGCAGATCTTCGAGACGTTCGCGACCGCCGCCGACTACGTGCTCGACACCGACGCGCGGGCCGAGTTGCAGCGCATCATGGAGCGCCTGCACGCCGCGCGCGACCGCTACTTCGGCAACGCGCGCACCGCGCGCAACCTCTTCGACGATGTCGTGGCCCACCAGGCCGAGCGGCTGCTGGCCGGCGGCGCGACGCCCGATCGCGCGGCGCTGATTGCGCTCACGCCAGCCGACGTGCAGGGAGCCGGCGCCGTCCGCACCCCGCCCGCCCGTAGCGCGCGTCGAGCCGCCCCGACCGGCCGCTAAACCCGGCGAAAGATCGTGCCGATAAGCACATCAGATCCACATGTCGTACTTCTGCTCGGAATGCGTCGTGAACTGGTGGCCCTATCAGGCCAAGGGCGGCTGCTGCCCGCGCTGCGGCGGCGGCACCACCTTCCGCCAGGAGCCGGCCAGCGACGACGCCGAGCCGCTGTTCGTCATCGCCCGCATCGAGGCGGCGCGCCGCGAGCGCTGCGACGCCTTCGAGGCGTACTACGAGCGGCGCGAGCAGCACCGCGCCGCATAGGCGCCGCGCCGCCAGACGAGCCCGCTTCGGCCGGATCGGCCGGAAGCTAATGCGCGACCCCCCATATGCCGACTAATGTTGCATCGAGACTGTGCACACGGTGTATCGAGATAACCCTCATTCAGACGACGCCCACCGCGCAGCGCCCGACGCCCGCGCGGACGACCGGCAGGACGAGCCGGGCGTTGCCGGTCCGCAGACGATCCATGTCCTCTGGATGACGGCCGGGCTGGGCTGCGACGGCGAATCGGTGGCGATGACCGCCGCAACCTCGCCCAGCCTCGAGGACCTGCTCAGCGGCGTCATCCCGGACAGCCCCCGGGTGGTCCTGCACAACCCGATGCTCGCCTACGAGAACGGCGCCGAGTTCATGCAGGCCTTCTACGATGCGGAGGACGACCTGCTCGATCCGTTCCTGCTCGTCGTCGAGGGCGCGATCGGCGACGAGCGCCGCAGCGGCGAGGGCCATTGGACCGGCTTCGGCGTCGACCCGATCGACGGCCAGCCGATCACTGTCAACGAGTGGATCGACCGCCTCGCGCCGAAGGCGGCGGCGCTCGTCGCGGTCGGCACCTGCGCGACCTACGGTGGCGTCCCCGCGATGAAGAACAACCCGACCGGCGCGATGGGGCTGCCCGACTTCCTCGGCTGGGGCTGGCGCTCGCGCCTCGACGTGCCGATCGTCTGCATCCCCGGCTGTCCCGCGCAGCCCGACAACATGACGTCGATCCTGCTCGAGCTCGTCCTCTTCGCCGGCGGGATGGGCCCCCCGCCCGATCTCGACGAGCGCCTGCGCCCGACGCGCCTGTTCGCGCGCACGACGCGCGAGGGCTGCGGCCGCGCGGGCTTCACCGAGCAGGGCCTGTTCGCGAAGACCTACGGCAACGATCCGCGCTGCCTCGTCAAGCTCGGCTGCAAGGGCCCGGCGACCGTCTGCAACGTGCCCCAGCGCGGATGGGTCAACGGCGTCGGCGGCTGTCCGAACGTCGGCGGGATCTGTATCGGCTGCACGATGCCCGGCTTCCCCGACAAGTACATGCCGTTCATGGACCCCGACCCGTGGGGCAACGCCGCCGCGAACTTCCAGCGCTTCACGTACGGGCCGCTGTTTCGGCACTTCCGCAAGCGCAACCTGCTGCTGAAGTTCGAGCAGGAGCCGAGCTGGCGTGGGCCCGCCGCCGAGCCGCCGGTCGCCGAGCGCGGGCGCCGGCCGCGATGATCACCGTCAGCGAGTTCCTGCGCTGGGTCCTGTATCGCACGCGCAGCATCTACTTTCAGTTCCTGCGCCGGGTCATGCGCGGCGACCGGCTGCTGTGGCGCTCGGAGAACAAGTTCCGCGCGCTCCTGGAGGCGGCGCCCGACGCGATGGTGATCGTCGACAGCCACGGCCACATCGCGCTCGTCAACGAGCAGGCCGAGCGGCTGTTCGGCTATCGCCGCAAGGAGCTCGTCGGCAAGGGCATCTCCGAGCTGATCCCCAAGCGGCTGCGCACCCAGCACCGCCATCACGTCAAGGGCTACCAGCAGAACGCCGCCACCCGCCCGATGGGCAGCGGCCTGGAGCTCTACGGGCTGCGCAAGGACGGCAGCGAGTTCCCCGTCGAGATCAGCCTCAGCCCGATCGAGACCGACGAGGGCATGATGGTCTCCAGCGCGATCCGCGACATCACGACGCGCAAGCGCGAGCTGACCGACCTGCGCACCGCCGAGGAGCTCTTTCGCGGCGCCTTCGACGGGTCGCCGATCGGGATGGCGATGGCCGACGGCGAGGGCCGCGTCGTCCGCGTCAACCACGCCCTCTGCGACCTCACCGGTCGCAGCGCGCGCGACCTCGCCGGCCAGCGCATCGACACGCTCGCGCACGACGCGGGCGCCGACCACGACCGCATGGTCGTCGCGGCGCTGCTGTCGGGCGAGCGCGACCAGTACAAGGTCGAGACGCGCTTCGAGCACGCCAGCGGCACGCCGATCTGGGTCGCTCTGCAGGCCACGACGATCACCGACGAGGCCGGGGCGCCGCGGCGCTTCCTCATCCAGGTGCAGGACATCACGCACCGCCGCCACTACGAGGAGAACCTGCACTACCTCGCCACGCACGACCCGCTGACGGGCCTGCACAACCGCGCGAGCTTCGCCAACCAGATCGACGCGCACGCCGACCTCGTGCGCCGGTACGGCTCCGACGGCGCGCTCGTGCTGCTCGACCTCGACCACTTCAAGTACATCAACGACACGCTCGGCCATGCCGCCGGCGACCAGGTCATCGCGCGCGTCGCGACCGTCCTGCGCGCGCGGCTGCGCGACTCCGACGTGCTCGCCCGGCTCGGCGGCGACGAGTTCGCCGCGCTGCTGCCGCGGGCCACGCGGCAGACGGCCGAGCAGGTCGCCGACGACCTGCTCGAGGCGCTGCGGGCCGAGCGGATCGCCGTGCCCGGAACCGGGCGGCGCACGATGACCGCGAGCATCGGCGTCGCGATGTTCGAGGCGAGCGAGGAGCTGCACGGTGAGGACGTGCTGGTGTCCGCCGACCTGGCGATGTACGACGCCAAGGAGGGCGGGCGCAACCAGGTAGCGGTGCACGTCCACGGGGAGCACGCGCAGGCGCGGATGAGCGGCCGGATCACGTGGGCCGAGCGCATCCGCGTCGCGATCGAGGAGGACCGCTTCACCCACGTGGCGCAGCCGATCTTCGACCTGTCGACGGGCGCCGTCACGCAGTTCGAGGTGCTCCTGCGCATGCTCGACGAGCACGGCGACATGATCCCGCCGGGCGCGTTTCTGTCGACCGCCGAGCGGCTGGGCATGATGCACCAGATCGATGCGATGACGGTGGCCCGCTCGCTGCGCGCCGTCGCTGCGCACAGCCACGCCGGTCTCGGCCGGCCGCGCGTGGAGATCAACCTCTCGGGCTCGTCGATGGGCGACCCGGAGATGCTGCGCATCATCGAACGCGAGCTGAGCGAGACCGGGCTGGACCCCAGCCGCGTGATCTTCGAGATCACCGAGACCGCCGCGATCGCGAACATCGGTCGGGCGCGCGAGTTCTCCGACCAGCTCGCCAAGCTCGGCTGCCGCTTTGCACTGGACGACTTCGGCGCGGGCTTCGGCTCGTTCTACTACCTCAAGCACGTGCGCTTCGACATCCTGAAGATCGACGGCGAGTTCGTCCGCGACTGCTGCTCGACGCTGACCGACCGCCTGGTCATCCAGTCCGTCGTCGACATCGCCCGCGGGCTGGGCAAGGAGACGATCGCCGAGCATGTCGGCGACGCCGCCACGGTGGCGCTGCTGCGCGAGCTCGGCGTCACCCACGGCCAAGGCTTTCACCTCGGTGGGCCGCAGCCGCTGGAGAGCTTCCTCACCGACCTGTACCGCCACCCGGCCGCGCTGGCGTAGGCCGGTGGGACGCCGCAGGAAGCTGCGCCGGCCCTGGTGGGCAGCGGTTGACCTTCGTCTGCCGTCCGGTTTGACCGAGGCGGGATCTCCCTCCCGCCGCTCCGAATCTTTCCCACCAACGACGAGGGCCGGGCGACGACCCGGCTCCACGTCACGACTCGGAACCTCCGCGCGCAGGAGGTCGCCCAAGGATAAGGCCACCGACGACAACCTCGTTGAAAGCCTCACTCCGACCGCGAAGGACGCGGAGGGGACCCGGAAAATCGATAGGCACACTGCCAGAGCCGGGTTGGCGCGAGGAGACAACGGACCCGGCATGGGACAACGCGGCCACGCACAACGCGGGCGACAGCAGCCAGCGCCGACCGGACACCTCCGACGACCGCCACGGGCCGCGACCCAACGTCAAGCGACAGGGCGCAAGGCCGGAGCAAGAGGACGACGAGCACACACCGATCGCGCGAAACACAGCACCCCCACAGCACGGGGACGCGCATCACCCGCAACGCCAGCCTTGCCTACGAAGGGAGGGTGTGCCGTACCCGAGACCACGGTGAGCAGGGGTGCAGAATGTGCGCTGCGCGATGTGAGGTGTGCCTCTGTGAGGCGTAGCTTCTCGTGGATGAGCACGGGCACGCTGGCGCGGATCACGCGGGACGACACGGTGCGGACGTTCGGCGCGCGGATGCACTTCGCGCGTCACGCCCGCGAGATGACGCAGCCGACGTTGGCGAAGGCTGCGGGGCTGACGGCGGGGCAGATCAGCACGCTGGAGCGGGGACGTCACGAGCCGAAGGCGTACACCCTGCATTCGCTGGCGCAGGGGTTGAGCACGACGGTCGCGTGGCTCGCCGAGCCGCGCGAGGTGTCCGACGACGAGCAGGTGCCGTGGCGGGTCGGTGATCCGCGCCCGGTTGATCGTGAGGCGTTGAACCGGGCGCTCGCGGAGCGGCTGTGCGAGGCGCGGGCGCGTGCCGGGCTGAGCGTGTTCGAGTTGTCGCTGGCGTCGGGGTTGTGGACGGCGCGGATCAATGAGTACGAGGGAGCGCGGAACGGGTCACCGCATCTGCGGGCTGTGCATCGTCTCGCGGCGGCGCTCGGCGTCACGAGCGGGTGGCTGCTGGCGGGGTGGGAGCGCGAGCCGTGGGGTTGAGCGCCAGCCTGCGCCAGCGCGCCCGAACGATCCGCGTCGTCAGGCACGGCGAGCGGGTCGAGGGTCGCAGCGGGCACGCCGAGATCCGCGGGGAGTGGTTCCCGGCGAGGGTCGTGCTCGGCGCGGCTCGCGAGGCGGACGACCGCGGGCACAAGAAGATCATTCAGGCCGCGCAGCTCGTCGGCCGTGTCGATGATCTGCTGTCGAGCGACGCGATCGAGGTCGAAGGCGGCGCGCGCTGGCGCGTCACGTCGCAGCCGGAGGTGCTGCAACCGAGGAGCGCGACACCGGTCGTGACCGCGGCGCTGGAGCGCACGATCGAGGCACCGCGACCCGTGAGCTTGTCGTGAACGTCCTGCGGTCGATTCAGCGCACGGTCAGCGTCGCGCTCGGCCCGGAGTGGGAGGTCGGCTCGGCCGTCGAGGGGACGTGGGCGAGGCCATGCGCGCGTGTCATCCAAGCGACCCCGGTGCACTCGACGCCGCACGGCGCGCGGTTCCGTGATCTGTCGCAGGGCTACTCGGTCGCGGCGTGGCCGGTTGCGTTCGCGGTCACAGCCGACGCCGCGTTGGCGGAGGCGCTGCGCGTCGAGACGCTGCTGCGCGACGCGTTCACGAGGGGCGTCGAGTCCGCGCACTTCCGCGCCGGTCGAGCATCACCGCTCCGCGTCCCGCTGCTGGACTACAGCGCCGTGCCGCCGGATCGGCCGCGACCGATCTGCTCGGCTGGCTGAGGGTCGCCGATGTCAGCGTCGGCGCGATCGGCGATCCCGACGACGAGACCGCCTACGTGGTCGTTGCCGATGTCCGCGTGCAGTGGAACGAGTCGTTGCACGAGGCCGAAGGGCCGCCCGTCCAGAGCGTCACCATCGAGAGGAACTGAAGATGTGCCCATACGTTGGGGAATCGCTGGTCGATCTGTTCGGCACCGCGAACACCGTCCCCCCGACGGAGCGCATGTTGCGTGACGTCGCCGACGCTGCGGCCGCGCGATGACGGAGGCCGCGAAGGCGGATACGCCCGTCCGGTCCGGTCGCACCCGCGACAGCCTGCAGCAGGTCCCCACGGAGAAGATCGTCGGCGGCTACCGATCCGGCGTCGAGTCGCACTACTGGCGCGCGAGGTTCGTTGAGCACGGCGTCCAGGCGCATGACATCCGCCCGAAGGGCAAGAAGGCGTTGGACACACCGCACGGCCCGCGTGCTGGCGCTCGCAGTCCGGGCCACGCCGGAGCGCATATGGTCGCTCGCGCAGCCCTTGAGATCGAGGCGGCGTTGCCCACGATCGCCGAGCCGCACCTCACCCGATGGGCGGCAGAGATCGAGCGCCGGGGTAGCTGAGCGTGCAGCGCCCCTGTTTGCGCTGCGGGGTGCTCATCGCCAGCGGGAGCTACTGCAAGC